>NZ_CP060719.1:497500-835000 GCF_014396975.1 Thermomonas carbonis | reverse complement strand
GCCGGGCGTTGGTTGTCCCGGTGAGAGGACTGAGGTGGTGCCCTTAGGCAAATCCGGGGGTGCAACATTGAGGTCAAGGACGAGTCCAATAGGATTAAGTCACCGATATCACGCTTCCAGGAAAAGTCCCTAAGCTTCAGCTTACGCAGACCGTACCGTAAACCGACACAGGTGGGCAGGATGAGAATTCTCAGGCGCTTGAGAGAACTCGGGTGAAGGAACTAGGCAAAATAGCACCGTAACTTCGGGAGAAGGTGCGCCGACCATGGTGAATAGCTGAGGTCGGCCGAAGTGACCAGGCCGCTGCGACTGTTTATCAAAAACACAGCACTCTGCAAACACGAAAGTGGACGTATAGGGTGTGACGCCTGCCCGGTGCCGGAAGGTTAATTGATGGGGTCAGCCGCAAGGCGAAGCTCTTGATCGAAGCCCCGGTAAACGGCGGCCGTAACTATAACGGTCCTAAGGTAGCGAAATTCCTTGTCGGGTAAGTTCCGACCTGCACGAATGGCGTAACGACAGCGGCGCTGTCTCCACCCGAGACTCAGTGAAATTGAAATCGCTGTGAAGATGCAGCGTTCCCGCGGCAAGACGGAAAGACCCCGTGAACCTTTACTATAGCTTTACACTGAACGTTGAGTTCGTCTGTGTAGGATAGGTGGGAGGCTGTGAAACCCTGGCGCTAGCCGGGGTGGAGCCAACCTTGAAATACCACCCTGATGTGCTTGACGTTCTAACCTGGGCCCGTAATCCGGGTCGGGGACCGTGTATGGTGGGTAGTTTGACTGGGGCGGTCTCCTCCCAAAGTGTAACGGAGGAGCTCGAAGGTACGCTCAGCGCGGTCGGACATCGCGCACTGTGTGCAAAGGCATAAGCGTGCTTGACTGCAAGATCGACGGATCAAGCAGGTAGGAAACTAGGACTTAGTGATCCGGTGGTTCTGTATGGAAGGGCCATCGCTCAACGGATAAAAGGTACTCCGGGGATAACAGGCTGATACCGCCCAAGAGTTCATATCGACGGCGGTGTTTGGCACCTCGATGTCGGCTCATCACATCCTGGGGCTGTAGTCGGTCCCAAGGGTATGGCTGTTCGCCATTTAAAGTGGTACGCGAGCTGGGTTCAGAACGTCGTGAGACAGTTCGGTCCCTATCTGTCGTGGGCGTTGGAGATTTGAGAGGGGCTGCTCCTAGTACGAGAGGACCGGAGTGGACGAACCCCTGGTGTTCCGGTTGTCACGCCAGTGGCATTGCCGGGTAGCTACGTTCGGAAGCGATAACCGCTGAAAGCATCTAAGCGGGAAGCGCGCCTCAAGATGAGATCTCCCGGGACACAAGTCCCCTAAAGGAACCATCAAGACCAGGTGGTTGATAGGCAGGGTGTGTAAGCGCAGTAATGTGTTGAGCTTACCTGTACTAATGATCCGTGTGGCTTGACCATATCACCTCAAGTTTCTTCGTTTAGTCGAATGAAACCCTTGGCCTCAACACGTTGATGGCTTGCAACAAACGCTCGTCACTCTTCTTCCCACCCTCTGAGAGCGTGGCGCTACTTCATCCGAAGCCGGCGACCCTCCACCCTCTCCCTGGTGACAAAAGCGCTGTGGTACCACCCGATCCCATCCCGAACTCGGAAGTGAAACACAGCTGCGCCGATGGTAGTGTGGCTCAAGCCATGCAAGAGTAGGTCATCGCCAGGGTCTTTACCCTAAACCCCGCTTCAGTCGAAGCGGGGTTTTTCTTTGGACGTTGAAAACCCTCGGCTGAACGTCTTCCGAACTTAATGGATTCGCAATCCAAATCCCGATTCGGCATCGAGCAGATTAATGCCTGGCTAGAGACGCATGCGGGAGTGGCCGGCTCACCGAGATTCGGCCGCCGAGGTGGCCTGCAACCAGAAATACGGGATCCATTGCGATTCGATGGTTTCTATCGTGCCGATGTGGAGGAGGAAGGCGTTTCGATCGGCACCGGATTCAAGGAAGGCGCGATAGCTGCCGGCATGGCGGCCATTGTCGCGGCGCAGGAGAAAGTGGGTGAGGCTCCAGGCGCTCAGGTAATACTGGTTGAAATGGGTATTCGCGTCGGGTCCGCCACTGGTTGAAAGCAGCACCTCGAGCGGGATCGGCGTGTCGCGTTTGTCGGCCGCATCCGCCAGCCACCAAGCAGGATAGGCGGTGGGGTCGATCTTGCCGGGCTGGAGCTGTCCGTCCACGCGCTGGCTTGCAGAGAAGTAACTGGCCAGCCCTTCGTCGATCCAGCGGTTGCGCTTGAATCCGGAGGCTTGCGGGCGAGTTGGTGCACCGCTTCGTGCATCGCCCAGTGATGGGGATTGCGGGCCGTGGCATCGAAATAGGCGTAGCAGGCGGGATCGAGGTAGTAGGCCTCGGCCCAGGGGCTGCTGCGGTTGTTGCGGGAGAATTCGGCGCGATCACGGTACAGGATTACCGGAAGCCGCCCGGGATCCGTGGTGATCGGGAACAGCTCCACATAGGCAGTGCGCAGTGCTTCCAGAGCCTGGCCGATGTCGGCGGCCTGCTCTGGCGAGGCACTTGAATGGATCCGGTAATTTGCGGTGTCGACGACGACAGCCCCGGCCGGAATGCCGTGGATGATCGATTTCGACGATTTCGGTGGCGGGGACTGCGTTTGTCGAGACACGGTCCACGCGCTGAAAACCGCGATCCCGACCACGGCAGTTGCCGCAGTCGCCAGCAGCCACGGCTTCACGCGGCGCGCCAAGGTTGCGAGGGCCCGCTTCGGTGGGTCAGACCGCGCCAAGCTTCAGCGCGGCAAGCACCATCAATCCGATCGAGCAGGCGAAGCCTCCCATCCAGACCAGGCTGCGCATCAACGCGAACGATGCCAGGTAAAAGACGCCATGCAGCACACGGAA
The DNA here is from genome assembly GCF_014396975.1 of Thermomonas carbonis. NCBI lineage: Bacteria > Pseudomonadati > Pseudomonadota > Gammaproteobacteria > Lysobacterales > Lysobacteraceae > Thermomonas > Thermomonas carbonis. The sequence continues at coordinate 832,105 of NZ_CP060719.1, read as the reverse complement.
GCTGATGAAGGCGATCGCCAGCAGGCTGACGTGACCCGGATCGACGCCGGCGAACTGCGCCATCAGCACGCCGGCCGCGAAGGTGGGAAATGCCTCGAAGGCATTGAGGTGGGCGTTATAGGCGTTGCGGACGCGGTATGCGTCCTGCTTGGCGACCCAGCCGCGTGGATCCTTGTTGTTGTAGCCGGGCGCGGCGCTCTTGGCGAAGCCGACCCAGACTAAGGGCAGGACGGCGGCGATCAGGATGCACCAGTAAGCGATGGACATGGCGGCCCTCCCCGGGCACGAATGGAGGCCGCCAGCCTAGCGGATCCGTGTATCGCCGGCGCCCCTGACACCGATGTTGCCGACGGACTTACTTCGCCGCGGGCGGTGCGCTCGCCGCGGCGGCGGGACGCATCGCGTCGCGCGCCGCCTTGAACGGATTGCCCGCGTACCAGTTCGGCCACTGACCGCCGTTCGCCAGGTTGGTGCCCATCGTCGCCACCACCTCGAGGTCCTGGACGATCCCGTCCAGCTTCCAGTTCGCGCCGTCGTAGTGGTCGCCGGCCTTGTGATAACGATTGTCGGTGTAGTCCTTGCCGCCTGCGTCGCCTGCGGCCTGGCCACCATCCAGCAGGTCGGTGCCGCTGTCGATGTACAGCGCCGGCACGCCCGCCTTGGCAAAGTTGAAGTGGTCGGAGCGGAAGTAGTAACCGGCGGCGGTATTGCTCTCGCCGACCGCTTTGCGCTTCTGCCCGTCAAGCAGCGGCTTCAGCAAGTCTTCCAGCTGCGAGCTGCCCTGGCCGACTACGGTGATGTCGCGGGCCTTGCCGACCGGAGAAAGCGCGTCGAGGTTGAACACGGCCACGGTCTTGTCGAGCGGAATGACCGGATGCGCGACGTAGTACTTGGAGCCGAGCAGGCCCGATTCTTCGAGGGTCACCGCGAGGAACAAGGTCGAGCGCTTCGGCGGAACCTTGGCCTTGCGCATGGCCTCGGCGATTTCGATGATCGCAGCGACGCCGGTCGCGTTGTCGACCGCGCCGTTGTAGATGTTGTCGCCGCCTGTTTCGCCCTCGTGGGTGCCCAGATGGTCCCAGTGCGCCATGTAGACGATGGCCTCGTCCGGCGTTTCGCTGCCCGGCAACAGGCCGACCACGTTGCGCGAGGACTTTTCCACCGACGTGCTCTTCAGCGCCAGCGACAGGGTGGCGTCCAGCGGCACTGGCTTGAAACCGCGCTTGTTGGCGGCGGCGCGCAGCTTGCCCAGGTCCTGGCCGGCGGCCTTGAACAGCGCGGTGGCGGCCTCGCCGGTGATCCAGCCCTGCGCGGATACGCGCGGCGCGGGGTCGTCCTTGGCCGGCAGGTCGTACTGCGGGCCCGACCAGGAGTTCTTCACCACGTCCCAACCGTAGGAGGCGCCCTCGGTGTCATGGATGATCAGGGCGGCGGCGGCGCCCTTGCGCGCGGCTTCCTCGAACTTGTAGGTCCAGCGGCCGTACCAGGTCATCCGCTTGCCGTCGAACAGCTTCGCATCGCCTGCGTGGAAGCCGGGATCGTTGACCAGCATCACCACGGTCTTGCCCTTGACGTCGATGCCGGCGTAGTCGTTCCATTGCCGTTCCGGCGCATCCACGCCGTAGCCGATGAAGACCAGTTGGCTGTCCTTGATATCGACCTGGGCCTGGCCGGTACGCGTGCCGATCACCATGTCGCTGCCGAACTTCAGCGCCTGGGTTGCACCGCCGACCGTCGCCACCATCGAGGCCGACGCTTCGTCGGCGGTGGTTTCGACCATCGGCACGGTCTGGAACCAGTCGCTGCCGTTGCCCGGCTGCAGGCCGATGCGGGCGAACTGTGCCTTGATGTACTCGACCGTCTTGTCTTCGCCCGGCGTTCCGGGCCCGCGGCCACCGAATTCGTCGGATGCCAGGTGCTTCACATGCTCGGCGAAATCGCCGGCATCGATCGCGTCCTTGAAGGCATGGCTGCCGGTCGCGGCCGTGTCGGTGGCAGGCGTCGCGTCAGCCTGCGGATCGGTCTTGGGTTGCTGTTCGCCTCTGGGCGTGCAGGCGCACAGCGTCAGCAGGGCAAGGGAAAGCGTGGTGGCGCGCATCGCGGGACTCCTTGTCGGATGTCCCGCGATTCTAGCCGCGTCGCGGCGTTCAGTCCTTCGGCGGAGTCGCGCTGTTGTAAGGCGTCGGGGTTGCGCCGCGCACGCTGCCGATGCGCGCCGTGCCGTGCACGTACAGCACCACGTCGCGTTCGAATACCAGTGGGCCATCGACTACCGCGTTTGGCCCGATGACGATGCGCGGGATGCGTTGCTTGCCCCACTGCATGCCGTTGCCGCTCGGTTTCTCGACGTGGATGCCGCCCTTCACGTGCGAGCCCACGCCGACGGTGATGTCGCCATTCACGGTCTCGATGCCGCCGCCGAGGTCGGTGTCGACCAGGCCGATCGCACCGTTCACGGTGCTGATGTCATCGCGCACGTTGCCGCCGCGATCGATGAAAATGCCGCCATTGACCGTTTCCACGTCACCGTCGATGCGGGCTTGCTTGCCGAAGCGGATCGCGCCGTTGACGGTCGACACCGAACGCGCGCCCACGTCGTCCGCTGCCTCGACGCCGCCGTTGACGGTTTCCACATCGCCCACGCGCGCTCCGCGTTCCAAGTCGATGCCGCCATTGACGGTGCTGAGGTCGCCGTAGGCTTCGCCGGCGCTGGCGGTGATGCTGCCGTTGACCTTGTCGATATCGCGGCCGGGGCCGTCGTGGCCAGCCGCCGAGGCGACGCTGGAAAAGGCAAGCAGGGCAACGAAAAGCAGGGAGCGTTTCATGCGGGACTCCAGTGGTTGTACAGGCTCTGATGCGGCGGGCCGGCCCAAGGTTTAGACACCGCTACAATCATCGAACACCCGCCGCGCGGGTCTCCCCACACAGGAACCGATCGTGCCCGCTACCGCTCCCGCCCGTCCGAAGCCCGTGGTGTTGCTGATCCTGGATGGCTGGGGCCATCGCGAGGAGGTCGAGGACAATGCGTTGGCGCAGGCCGAACTGCCGAACTGGCACCGCTTGCTGGCGACCTGCCCGCATACGCTGGTGCATACCGAAGGTCGCCACGTCGGCCTGCCGGACGGGCAGATGGGCAATTCCGAGGTCGGCCACATGAACCTGGGTGCCGGCCGCATCGTCTACCAGGACCTGACCCGGGTCGATGCCGCGATCGAGGACGGCAGCTTCTTCGCCAACACCGAATTGAATGCCGCTTGCCAGGATGCCATCGCCAGCGGCGGTACCCTGCACGTGATGGGCCTGCTGTCCGCGGGCGGCGTGCACAGCCACGAATCGCACATCTTCGCGATGCTGGCGCTGGCGAAGCGCGTCGGCGTGCCAAGGGTCGCGGTGCATGCGTTTCTTGACGGTCGCGACACCCCGCCGCGTTCGGCTGAAGCCAGCCTGCGCGCCCTGCAGGCCTTGTGCGATGAACTCGGCAACGCGCGCATCGCCAGCGTGGGTGGTCGTTACTTCGCCATGGATCGCGACAAGCGCTGGGATCGCGTGCGGCGTGGTTGGGATGCGATCGTCGAGGCCGAAGGCACGCACCGCGCGGTGGATGCGCTTTCCGCGTTGCAGGCCGCATATGCGCGCGGCGAGAACGACGAGTTCGTCGCACCCACGGTCATCGACGGTGGAACGCCGATGCGCGATGGCGATGCGGTGGTATTCATGAACTTCCGCGCCGACCGTGCGCGCCAGCTCACCGCGGCCTTCGTCGATCCCGACTTCGACGGCTTCGTCGCCCGCCGCCCGGCGTTGTCGCGCTTCGTCTGCCTGACCGAGTACGACGCGAAGTTGCCGGCACCGCTCGCGTTTGCGCCCGATGACCTGCGCCACACCTTCGGCGAGATCGTGGCCGGTGCCGGACTCACCCAACTGCGCATCGCCGAAACCGAAAAGTACGCGCACGTCACTTTCTTCTTCAGCGGTGGTCGCGAAGACCTGTTCGCCGGCGAGGAGCGCATCCTGGTGCCGAGCCCGCAGGTCGCGACCTACGACCTGCAGCCGGAAATGAGTTGCCCGGAGCTGACCGACAAGCTGGTGGCCGCGATCGGCTCCGGCCATTTCGATGCGATCGTCTGCAACATCGCCAATCCGGACATGGTCGGCCACAGCGGCATCCTGCAGGCGGCGATCTTCGCCGCGCAGGCCGTCGACATCGCGATCGGTCGGGTTTCAGAGGCTGTGCGCGATGCGGGTGGTGCACTGATCATCACCGCCGATCACGGCAACCTGGAAATGATGCGCGACCCGACCACCGGCCAGCCGCATACCGCGCATACCGTGGGTCCGGTCCCACTGGTCTATGCGGGGAATCGCGATGTCGCGCTGCGCGGCGGCGGCGCCCTGCGCGATGTCGGCCCGACCCTGCTCGATTTGCTCGGCCTGCCGCAGCCGGCCGAGATGAGCGGTCAGAGCCTGTTGCTGCCGATCTGATGCGACATCCGCGTACCGCTGCCCTGATCTGCGTGCTGGCGCTGCTGACCGGTGGTGCGCATGCGCAGGATCGCAGCGATGCCGAGCGCCGGCTGCAGGGTGTGCGTACGGAGCTGAGGCAGGTCGCCGCCGAGCGGCGCAAGCTGGAAGGCGCGCGCGGCGACGCCAGCCGCAAGTTGCGCGAGGCGGATGAGCAGGTCGGTGGCGTGCAGCTTTCCCTGCAGAAGACCCAGGCCACCTTGCAGCGCGACGGTGCAGACCTGCAGCGCCTGCAGGCCGAGCGTGCGAGATATACCGACGACCTGGACATGAAGAAGGCCGAGCTGGCGCGCCTGTTGCGTGCTGCCCAGTTCGCCGGCAGCGAAGCGCCGCTCAAGACCATGCTGGCGCAGGATCGCGTGGCCGAAGCCGAACGCGCCTTGACCTACCAGGGTTATCTGCAGCGTGGCCAGGTCCAGCGGATCCGGGTGCTGTCGGCGGAACTGCAGCGCATCGACGGGCTGGAGCGCGAGATCGTCGAGCGCCGCGATGCATTGGCCCGCGAGCGGCGCAAACAGGCGAACCAGTTGCTCGCCCTGCAGCAGGCGCGCAAGCAACGCGCGGGCCTGTTGGCCGGCATCGACCAGCAATACCAGGATCGCGCCGGCCGCGAAAAAGCGCTGGGTCGTGATGCCAAGGCCTTGCAGGATCTGCTGGCGCGGCTGCGTGCCGCTGCGGCGAAAGCGGCGCGCGACGCCGCCCGCGCGAAGGCGGAGGCCGAGCGCCAGGCCGCGGCTTCCGGCAAGCCCAAGCCGAAATCAACCGCCAGGCGCACCGCGGTGGCCAGCGCGCCGGCCATGCGTGTGGGTGGATTGGGTTGGCCGGTGGCCGGCAACCTGCTTGCCTCGTTCGGCGGCAAGTTGCCCGACGGCCGTCGCAGCGATGGTGTGCTGATCGCTGCGGCCGCGGGCACTGCAGTCAAGGCCGTCGCCGATGGCACGGTGGTGTATGCCGACTGGATGACCGGCTACGGCAACATCCTGATCATCGACCATGGCAATGGCTACATGAGCCTGTACGCGCACAACGACGGCCTGCTGCGGGACGCCGGCGACGCAGTGAAGCGCGGCGACAGCGTGGCCAGCGTGGGCACCTCGGGTGGGCAGGAAGTGCCGGCCTTGTACTTCGAACTGCGTCGCAATGGCGCACCGGTCAACCCGGCCAGTTGGCTGACGCGGCAATGAACCCGTGCACGGCATCGAAACGCCGTTCGCGGGCATGATGGGAACCCGATCCGGCATCCCTCGGTCGGACATCCAGCCTTCACGCGCAATCGGAGCAGCCATGCGGGCCAAGCCGCTTTCCATCGTCATCGCCGTCTTGCTGGGACTGGCCGCTGCGCCCGCCTTCGCGCAATCGCCGGCCCCGGCATCGCCTCCGGCCACGGAGCCCGCGGCTGCGCCGCCGCAGGACGAGCAGGATCCGCTCGCCAGCGATGATCCCGACGCGGCCAAGACCGACGCCGCCAAGGTGCCGCTGGACGAAATCCGCCGCTACGTCATGGTCTACAACGCGATCCGCCAAGCCTATGTGGACCCGGTCGACGACCGCGAACTGATGCAGTCCGCGGTGCGCGGCCTGTTGCTGGACCTGGATCCGCACAGCGCCTACATGAAGAAGGCGGATGCGGAAGAATTCGATGAGCTCACCAGCGGTGCGTACGACGGCGTCGGGCTGGAATTGCAGCAGTTGCCCGAGGGCGGCGTGCGCGTGGTCGCCCCGCTCGACGATGGTCCGGCGGAACGCGCCGGGCTGCGCAGCCGCGACGTCATCATCGCCATCGACGGCAAGCCGCTGGTGGCGGGCGAGGGCGATGCGTCCGCACCGCTGCGCGGCAAGGCCGGCACCAAGGTGGTGGTACGGATCGTCCGCGAAGGGACGCCCAAGCCGTTCGACGTGACCCTGGTGCGCGAGACCATCCGCACCACCAGCGTGCGTTCGCGGATGCTGGAGCCGGGCTTCGGCTACGTGCGCATCAGCAGCTTCCAGGCGGCCACCGCCAGCGACTTCAACAAGGCGGTGGACGCGCTGCAGAAGGACGCGCCGCTGCGTGGCCTGGTCCTGGACATGCGCAGCAACCCCGGCGGCCTCCTGGTCGGTGCGGTGCAGATCGCCGACGAGCTGCTGGACAAGGGCGGCATCGTCAGCACCAAGGGTCGCGAACTGATCGGCGACAGCCGCTTCGATGCGACGCCCGGCGATCGACTGAAAGGCGCGCCCGTGATCGTGCTGGTCGATGCCGGTTCCGCCAGTGCGGCGGAAGTGCTGGCGGGCGCGTTGCGTGACAACCAGCGCGCCCGCGTGATCGGCAGCCGCACCTTCGGCAAGGGCTCGGTGCAGACCCTGCTGCCGCTCGACAACGGCGATTCGATCAAGCTCACGACCGCGCGCTACTTCACTCCGAGCGGGCATTCGATCCAGGCGCTGGGCATCGTCCCCGACGTGATCCTGCATCCGGAGGGCGGCGACCGCCGCCCGGTGCCGATCAGCGAGGCGGAATTGCCGCGCCACCTGGCCGGCGAGACGCCGCTGGAAGGCGACAACGCCGGGGAAGTCCTGCCCGGTCCGAAGCCAATCGATGCCGCCTTGCTGGAATTGAAGAGGATGGCGGGCGTGGCGCTGGCACCGGTTCCGGCCGCGCCCAAGGCGAAGCCCGCGACCAAGCCTCAGTAACCGCGACTGCGGCGCAGGCGGCGGGCGATCGCCGCCTTGGTCAGCAGGGCGAACACCACCCCGAACAGGAAGCCGGCGATGTGCGCCGGCCAGGCGACTGCGCCGAAAGCCGGACCGCTGTAGGCGAACAGCACCTGCAGCAGCACCCACAGACCGATCAGCAGGAAGGCCGGCACCCGCACGAATTCCAGGAAGAGGCCAAGCGGTAGCACCACGCCCAGGCGTGCGCCGGGGAACAGGGCCAGGTAGGCCCCGATGACTGCCGACACCGCGCCACTGGCGCCGATCACCACCCGGTCTGGCGCGCCAATCGCCAGCACCGCGGCCAGATTGGCGACCGCGCCACCGAGCAGGAACAGCAGCAGGAAGCGCCGCCCACCCATGGTGCGTTCCGCCGGCAGGCCAAAGATCAGCAGGAACACCAGGTTGCCGAGCAGGTGGATCCAGTCCGCATGCAGGAACAGGCCGGACACCAGCCGCAAGACGCTGCCGTCGGTCATGGCCGCTTGCCAGGCGGCCATGCTGTCGAGTCCGCCGGTCAGCACGCCCCAGTCGAGCGCAGTCGCGATGCGCCCGGCCGGCGCACGCATGGCGGACACGATGTAGGCCACCCACAACGTGGCGAACAGGAGCGGGGTCGCCCACAAAAGCCGGCGTTGGCGGCGAGTCTGGATGCCGACGAACATGACCGGCACTGTAACGGCCGGCCCGGCGGTTTGTTAGCGGGAAGTTAAGTTAGCCGCTAAACTGCATACGGCGTCGTACGTCGGGAAGGGCTGCCTTGGGCAGGAACTCCGGTTAACGCAGCGCTGACCTGCCAGGCCCATGCCGGATGCGCATCCGCCTGCACCAAACAACCATCACTGCACAGAGTTACCGGAGAAGATTCCATGAGCCATACCCGCCGCTTCCGCGCTTCGGCGCTTGCGCTTGCCGTGCTGGGCGCCCTTGTCGCCGGCCAGGCCGGTGCCACCGGCTTCCAGCTTCGCGAGCAGAGCGTGAAGAACCTCGGCAAGTCGAATGCCGGCAGCATCGTCGGCAAGGACGCTTCGAACGTCTCGCTGAATCCTGCCGCGATGACCAACCTGGACAAGAACACCTTCCAGTCCGACATCACCGTGATCGACCTGACCGCCGATTTTGTCGGCAGCGGCCGCATCCTCGGTTCCGCACATCCGAGTGCGCCGCTGACCGGCGGCAACGGTGGCGATCCGGGCGATCCGACCGTAGTGCCGAACATGGCCGCGGTGTTCCCGCTGAAGGGCGCGCTGGAAGGCATGACCATCGGCGCCAGCATCGGCGCGCCGTTCGGTCTGAAGACCGAATACGAGCCGGGCTGGGTGGGCCGTTATCGCGCCATGACCTCCGATCTCAAGACCGTCGACCTGACCCTGTCGGTCGCGTTCAAGGCGACAGATGGCGTCTCGATCGGTGCCGGCGTGATCTACGAGCGTGCGGAAGCGACGCTGAGCAAGGCGATCGACTTCGGCACCGCGATCTGCGCCGGCTCGGGCAATCCTGCGAATTGCTTCAACCCCGCCTATCCGTTCAAGCCACAGCAGCTCGACGGTGCCTTCGAGGTCTCCGGCAGCGACAGCGCGATCGGCTACGTGATCGGTGCGCAGATCGCGCCGAACGACAAGCTGGCGATCGGCGTCAGTCATCGTTCCGAGATCAAACACGATCTGAAGGGCACCCTGGACTTCCAGAACGTGCCAGCCCTGCTGGGCGCGGATCCGCGCTTCGAGGACGGCGACGGCGGCGCGCGCCTGGTGACCCCGTCGGTCACCACCCTGAGCATCTCCTACGGCTTCACCGACGACTTCCGCCTGATGGGTGACTACCAGAGCACCGGTTGGAGCTCGCTGAAGGACGTGACCATCAAGCGCGACGATGGCACCGTCGTCGGCAGCGAGCCCTTCGAATGGGATGACACCAATTTCGTCTCGATCGGTGCCGAGTTCGATCTCAGCGATGCCTTCACCCTGCGCGGCGGCGTGGCCCGGGATCAAAGCCCGACCAACGACACCCACCGCACCCCGCGTCTGCCCGACAACGATCGCATGCTTTACTCGATCGGTGCGACCTGGAACATGAGCGAGAGCATGTCGATCGATGCCGCGTTCCAGCGCATCACCATCGATGCGCCGACGATCAACCTGCCGGTCGATGCCGCGGCCGGCAACACCTCGACCCTGGTCGGCGAGTACGACGGCCACGCGAATCTGTTCGGCGTGTCGATGCAGTACCGCTTCTGATCCGGATGTCCTGATCCTTGCGGATCGCGTGATACGAAAAGCCCCGCGAATGCGGGGCTTTTTCTTGGTTGATACCGTGACCCTGTCGGGTAGGGCAGGCACCGGGGCATGCCCCTGCGAAATCAACTCCGCAACGCGATGGCCTGCCCCTACGGGATCAATCCCCCAATGTCAGCAGCGATGCATTGCCGCCCGCCGCGGTGGTGTTGACGGTCACCGTCTTCTCGGTGGCGAAGCGTGGCAGGTAGTGCGGGCCGCCGGCCTTGGGACCGGTGCCGGACAGGCCCTGGCCGCCGAACGGCTGCACGCCGACGACCGCGCCGATCTGGTTGCGGTTGACGTAGATGTTGCCGACCTTGGCCAGCGAGACGATGCGATCGATGGTGGCGTCGATGCGCGAATGGATGCCCAGGGTCAGGCCGTAGCCGGTGGCGTTGATCGCATCGACCACGGCATCGAGTTGATCCGCCTTCCAACGCACCACGTGCAGGGCCGGACCGAATTTCTCGCTCTCCAGTGCAGCAAGCGAGGGCAATTCCCAGGCCACCGGCGCGAAGAAGGTGCCGTGTTGCGTGCCTTCGCCGAGCCTGGCTTGGGCGATGAAGGTTGCAGCGGATTTCATCCGCGCCGCATGCGCCACCAGGATGGCCTTGGCGTCCTCGTCGATCACCGGGCCGACATCGGTGGAGGGCAGGCCGGGATCGCCGATGCTGAGTTCCGCCATCGCGCCCGCGAGCATGTGGATCACCTTGTCGGCGATGTCGTCCTGCACCAGCAGCACGCGTGCGGCCGAGCAACGCTGGCCTGCCGAGGTAAATGCGGAACCCAGGACGTCCTTGACCACCTGTTCCGGCAGCGAGGAGCTGTCGGCGATCATCGCGTTCTGACCGCCGGTTTCGGCGATCAGGGTGGCGATGGCACCGCTTTCGCGGCCGGCCAGAGCGCGGTTGATCAGGCGCGCAGTATCAGTACTGCCAGTGAAGCAGACGCCGGCCACGCGCGGGTCGCGGGTCAGCGCGGCACCGACGGTGGCGCCGTCACCGGGCAGGTACTGCAGCACGTCCTGCGGGATGCCGGCTTCATGCAGCAACTGCACCGCAGCGTACCCGACCAGGTTGGTCTGCTCCGCCGGCTTGGCGATCACGGTATTGCCGGCGGCCAGCGCTGCCGCAACCTGCCCGAGGAAAATCGCCAGCGGGAAATTCCACGGCGAAATGCACACGAACACGCCGCGTCCGCCCAGCTGCAACTGATTGGATTCGCCGGTCGGGCCGGGCAAAGGCATCGGCGCGAAATGCTCGCGTGCCTGAAGCGCGTAATAGCGCAGGAAGTCGACCGCCTCGCGCACTTCGGCGATGCCGTCGGGCAGGGTCTTGCCGGCCTCCTTGGTGCACATCGCCATGTAGGCGGGCATGCGCGCTTCAAGTAGCGTGGCGGCGTGTTCCAGGATCGCGGCGCGTGAGCCGGCCGGCGTGGCATCCCATCCGGCATGCGCGGCAACGGCGTTCTGCAGCGCGCGTTCCACCGTCGCAGTGTCCGCGGCCTGCCAGTGGCCGACGACTTCGCGGCGGTCGGCCGGATTGGTGACGGCGATTTTCTCGCCCGTCGGATTCGCGCCCGGTGCCAGCGGCGCAGCCGTCCAACTGCCCGCACCGGAAGTGTTGAGGGCCGCGGCGAGTTCGCGCAGCTGGTCGTCGTTGGCGAGGTTGAGGCCCATGGAGTTGTCTCGAGGCTGGTGTTGGCTGCGGTACAAGTCGACCGGCAGCGGGATCTTGGGATGCGGGATCGGATCGAAGTTGGAAACCGCTTCGACCGGATCGCGGACCAGTTCGTCGATGGAGATCGATTCGTCGGTGATGCGATTGACGAAGCTGGAATTCGCGCCGTTCTCCAGCAGGCGGCGCACCAGGTACGGCAGCAGGTCTTCGTGCGAGCCGACCGGCGCGTACACGCGGCAGGGCACGTCGAGGCGATCGGCCGGGATCACTTCGGCGTAGAGGTCGTCGCCCATGCCGTGCAGCTTCTGGAATTCGAAATCCCGACGGTTGCGCATCGCGCGCGCCATGCGATGCACCGTGGCGATCGTCTGCGCATTGTGAGTCGCGAACATCGGATAGATCGCGTCCCCGGCATCCAGCAGGCGACGCGCATTCGCGAGGTACGACACATCGGTGTTCTGCTTGCGGGTGAACAGCGGATAGCCAGCCTGGCCTTCAACCTGCGCGCGCTTGACCTCGGCATCCCAGTACGCGCCTTTCACCAGGCGCACCGGGATGCGTCGACCGAGCTTCGCGGCCATGTGCGCGATGTAGTCGATCACGTACGGCGCGCGCTTCTGGTACGCCTGCACCACGATGCCGAAGCCGTTCCAGTCGCGCAGCGACTCGTCGGCCAGCACCTGGAAGATCAGGTCCAGCGAGAGTTCCAGTCGGTCGGTTTCCTCGGCGTCGATGGTCAGGCCGATGTCGTAGCGCTTGGCCAGCAAGGTCAGTTCCAGCAGGCCGGCACCCAGTTCGGCCAGCACCCGCGCGCGCTTGGCGTGCTCGTAGCGGGGATGCAGCGCGGACAACTTGACCGAGATGCTGGGCGCGGCGAACACGTCATCGAACGGGCCGGTGCTGCCGATCGCGTGGATCGCCTGGCGGTAGGCCTCGAGGTAGCGCTGCGCGTCCTTCGTCGTCAACGCGCCTTCGCCGAGCATGTCGAAGGAATAGCGGTAGGCCGCGTTGTCGCCCTTGCGGCTGCGCGACAGCGCTTCGTCGATGGTGCGCCCGAGCACGAACTGGTGGCCCATGATCTTCATCGCCTGGCGCACCGCGAGGCGGATGACCGGCTCGCCGGCGCGACCGACCAGCCGCTGGAAGGCACCGTGGACGTCGCGCTTGGTGTCGTCGGCCAGGTCGACCAGCTTGCCGGTCAGCATCAGGCCCCAGGTGGAGGCATTCACCAGCACCGAATCCGACTGGCCGAGGTGCCGCTTCCAGTTGGCGTCGCCCAGCTTGTCGCGGATCAGCGCGTCGGCGGTGGCCTGGTCGGGGATCCGCAGCAGGGCTTCGGCCACGCACATCAGCAGCACGCCCTCGTCGCTGCCCAGGTCGTACTGGCGCATGAAGGCTTCGACGGCTCCCTGCTGGCGAGCGCGGCCGCGAACCCGGCGAACCAGATCGGCGGCGGTGGCTTGGGCGGCGGTCCGATCGGCCTCCGGCAAGGCCGCCAGCGCCAGCATTTCGCGCACATGGGCGGTTTCGTCGCGGATCCAGCCGGCGGTAATGGCTGCGCGCGGGGCACCGACAACCGGATTCAATTCCGCGGAGAGGATCGGCGCGATCGCGGGAACGGGTGTGGGATCAGTGCTCATCGCGCCTGCTGGCGGTGGATCGAGGGTGCGTAGTGTAGTCCTCGGTGACCAGCGGGGCATCCGCGCGGGTTGCTGCATCAGGGCCTCGCCGGTACCATTTCACGGTTGTTCCCGACCCTTTGGCCGTCCGCGGCGAGCGGGGCAGGCACGGAATCCAAGACCTCGGCGCGGCGCACGGACACTCCGGGCGGCGGGGCCGATCCAGGCAGAACCAGGCAGTGGGGCTCGATGTGATGACACCCGGTCGATTTAAAATTGGCGTGGCCAAGCAATGGGCGCTGGCTGCAGCCGTCGCGATGGCGATGCCGTTGCTCGCGCATGCACAGTCCGCGGATCCGCATCGCTGGCAGCTCAACATGGATCGGGGCGTCACTCCGACCTCGCATGCCGCCTACGACGCCCACATGATCACGCTGTGGATCTGCGTGGTGATCGGCGTGATCGTGTTCGGCGCGATGGCCATCGCGATGTTCAAGTTCCGCAAGTCCAAGGGCGCGGTGGCGGACACCGAGTTCACCCACAGCACCAAGCTGGAAGTCCTGTGGACCGCGCTGCCGATCCTGATCCTGGTGGGCCTGGCATTCCCGGCCACCAGCGGCCTGATGCGCATGTACGACACCCGCGACGCCGCGATGACGGTCAAGGTCACCGGTTTCCAGTGGATGTGGAAGTACGACTACCTGGGCGAGGGCGTGGAGTTCACCAGCCGCCTGGACCGCAAGAGCGACGAGATCCGCCAGAGCGGCGTCGACGCGCGCACCGCCAACCATCCGCATTACCTGCTCGACGTCGACAACCAGCTGGTGCTGCCGATCAACACCAAGATCCGCTTCGTGCTGACCGCCGACGACGTGATCCACGCCTGGTGGGTGCCGGCGCTTGGTTGGAAGCAGGACGCGATCCCGGGCATCGTCAACGAAGCCTGGGCCGAGATCCAGGAGCCGGGCATCTACCGCGGCCAGTGCGCCGAGTTGTGCGGCAAGGACCACGGCTTCATGCCGATCGTGGTCCGGGCGGTGAGCAAGGACGAGTACGCGTCCTGGCTGGCGGCCGAGAAGGCCAAGCGCGCGCCCGCCGAACCGGTACCCGCGCCGGCGGTCGAAGCGGCACCGGAAGCTCCGATGGCCGACGATGTCGCCGCCCCCGCCGCGGCTGATGCCGCCCCGCAAACCGAGCAGCCCGCGGCCACCGTCGCGGCCGCCGGTTGATCCACGCAACGAATCACTGAGGTTCAGGCCATGGCGCACGCCGACCACCACGAGCACAAGCAGGGTTTCATCGACCGCTGGCTGTTCTCCACCAACCACAAAGACATCGGGACCCTGTACCTGATCTTCAGCTTCATCATGTTCATCATCGGCGCTGCGATGAGCGTGGTGATCCGCACCGAACTGGCGACCCCGGGCCTGCAGCACGTCAGCCCCGAGTTCTTCAACCAGATGACCACCATGCACGCGCTGGTGATGATCTTCGGCGGGGTGATGCCGGCCTTCGTGGGCCTGGCGAACTGGATGGTGCCGCTGCAGATCGGCGCGCCGGACATGGCGTTGCCGCGCATGAACAACTGGTCGTTCTGGATCATGCCGTTCGCCTTCAGCCTGCTGCTGGTGACGCTGTTCCTGCCGGGCGGCGGGCCCGCCGGTGGCTGGACGCTGTACCCGCCGCTGTCGCTGCAGGGCGGCAACAACGTGGCCTTCGTGATCTTCGCCATCCACATGATGGGCATCAGCTCGATCATGGGCGCGATCAACATCATCGCCACCATCCTCAACATGCGCGCCCCGGGCGTGGACCTGTTGAAGATGCCGATCTTCTGCTGGACCTGGCTGATCACCGCGTTCCTGCTGATCGCGGTGATGCCGGTGCTGGCGGGTGCGGTGACCATGCTGCTCACCGACAAGTTCTTCGCCACCAGCTTCTTCAATGCGGCCGGCGGCGGCGACCCGGTGATGTTCCAGCACATCTTCTGGTTCTTCGGGCATCCCGAGGTCTACATCATGATCCTGCCGGCGTTCGGCATCGCCAGCGAGATCATCCCGACCTTCAGCCGCAAGCCGCTGTTCGGCTACCAGGCGATGGTCTACGCCACCGCGGCGATCGCGTTCCTGTCGTTCATCGTGTGGGCGCACCACATGTTCACGGTGGGCATGCCGCTGGGCGGCGAGATCTACTTCATGTTCGCGACGATGCTGATCTCGATCCCGACCGGCGTGAAGGTGTTCAACTGGGTCACCACCATGTGGCGCGGCTCGATCAGCTTCGAGTCGCCGATGCTGTGGGCGGTGGCGTTCGTGATCCTGTTCACCATCGGCGGCTTCTCCGGCTTGATGCTGGCCATCGTCCCGGCGGACTTCCAGTACCACGACACCTACTTCGTGGTCGCCCACTTCCACTACGTGCTGGTGACTGGCGCGCTGTTCGCGATCATCGCCGCGGTGTACTACTGGTGGCCGAAATGGACCGGCCGCATGTACAGCGAGCCGATGGCCAAGTTCCATTTCTGGTGGTCGATGGTCTTCGTCAACCTGCTGTTCTTCCCGCAGCACTTCCTGGGCCTGGCCGGCATGCCGCGCCGAATCCCGGACTACAACGTGGTGTTCGCGGACTGGAACCTGATCAGCTCGATCGGCGCGTTCGGCATGTTCGCCACCCCGTTCATCATGTTCTTCGTCCTCTGGCACTCGCTGAAGCATGGTGCAAAGGCCGAGGCGCGTTCCTGGGAAGGCGCGAAGGGGCTGGAATGGACGGTGCCGTCGCCGGCGCCGCACCACACCTTCACCGTCCCGCCGGTGATCAAGCCGGGCGACCTCGCCCATGGCGACATCAGCCACTGAGCCTGACGCGATGACCGCCGGCCACGACATCGCCAGCAATACCGAGGACCAGCGCCGCCGCCGTGCGCGCCGGACGGCGCTGGTGTTGGGTGCGGTGGTGGTCGCGGTGTACCTGGGCTTTTTGCTCTCGGGCGTGGTGGGTCGGTGAGTCAATCCACCGCTAAAACCTTTGGCGTGTTGAAGCTGGCCGGCGTGTCGCTGGCCGCATTCGGCTTCGCGTTCTCGCTGGTGCCGCTGTACCGGATCGCCTGCGAGAAGGTGTTCGGGGTGCGCCTGGAACAGGGCCCTGCTTCGGCCAGTGCCACCGCGGTCACGCCGAAGGAACGCTGGGTGACGGTGCAGTTCGATGGCGGCGTCAATTCCAAGCTGCCGTGGCAGTTCGCGCCGGAACAGCGCAGCATGCGCGTGCAGGTGGGTCGCCAATACGAGGCGCTGTATTCCGCGCGCAATACCTCGGATCGGGCGATCGTCGGCAACGCGGTGCCGTCGGTGGCGCCGGCCAAGGCCTCCGGTTATTTCAGCAAGACCGAGTGCTTCTGCTTCACCGCGCAGACGCTGGTCGCCGGCGAATCGCGCGAGATGCCGGTGCGCTTCATCGTCGATCCCGGCTTGCCCGCCGGCGTCAAGACGATCACCTTGTCCTATACCTTCTTCAAGAACGATACCCAGACCGCCGCGCTCGGCGCAGGTCAGGGCCACGCAGGCGCGGCGAAAGCCGCGCCCTGATCATCACGACTTCACGAACCACCGGAACCGCCATGGCGAACGCCCACGCAGACCTCCATCACGACGACGCCCACCACGGCACCCACGGTCAGGACGTGTATTTCGTCCCGCACGGCAGCAAGTGGCCGGTGTTCGCCTCGGTCGCGCTGTTCATCACCATGGTCGGCTTCGCCACCTGGCTGAACGAAGTGAGTTGGGGCAAGACGACGTTCTTCGTCGGCCTGGCCGGCCTGCTTGCGATCCTGTTCAAGTGGTTCGGCGACGTGATCCGCGAATCGCTGGCCGGGCACTACAACAAGCAGGTCGACACCAGCTTCCGCATGGGCATGGTCTGGTTCATCTTTTCCGAAGTGATGTTCTTCGCCGCGTTCTTCGGTGCGCTGTTCTACGCGCGCCAGTTCGCGTTGCCGTGGCTCAACGGCGAGGGCGATGGTGCGGCGACCCACAGCATCCTCTGGGCGGGCTTCAGCGGTGGTTGGCCGAGCAATGGCCCGGGCGCGATCGGCGGGACCTACCAGACCATCCCGGCGTGGGGTTTGCCGCTGCTCAACACCCTGATCCTGCTGACATCGGGCGTGACCATCACCATCGCCCACCACGCCCTCAAGGAAGGCAAGCGCGGCATCCTGCTGCTGTTCCTGGGGCTGACCGTGCTGCTGGGCTGCGTGTTCCTGTACTACCAGGCGGAGGAATACATCCACGCCTACCACGAGCTCAACCTGACCATGGGCTCGGGCATCTACGGCTCCACCTTCTTCATGCTCACCGGCTTCCATGGCGCGCACGTGACCCTGGGTACGCTGATGCTGGCGATCATGTGGCTGCGCTGCGCGAAAGGCCACTTCAGCAAGGACAACCACTTCGCGTTCGAAGCGGTGGCCTGGTACTGGCACTTCGTCGACGTGGTGTGGCTGGGCTTGTTCCTGTTCGTCTACGTGCTTTGACGCACCGGAGCTTGCCGCTGCGTCGTCGCTGCGCTGTCCCGCAAATCCTCATGGACTCCATGTCCATTCCGGTTTTCGGTGCAGCGCGCTCCTAGCGGCAGCAGCGCCCGATGCGCCAGCAACGAGTCAAGCAAACGAAAGGCCGGCGATGCCGGCCTTTGTGTCTTCGAAACAGGCGTCTTTGGTTCGGTTCGTTAGTTCGGGTTTGAACCGACTCCGTGCGGGGTGATCCAGCCCATCTTGATCGCCACCACCACGAACAGGATCAGGGCCACGCTCAGGCCGATGCGCTTGGTCAACGAATTGACGGTGCGCTTGGTCTGCCCCTTGTCCACCAGCATGTAATACAGGCCGGCGCCGAGGTTCCACAGGATGAGGATCAACACGCCAACGATGAGCAGGGTCTTCAGCGAATCGCTCATGCTTGTCTCCGCGATGCGGACCGTCCGCATGCTCCGCGCATTATCGCAGTTGCACGTGCGATGAGTCCGCGCGCGAAAAATCTCCTGGTTGGCTGGCTGCTCGCAGTGGTGGCGATGGTCGCGTTCGCCGTCGCCGGCCGCTGGCAGCTGGGTCGGATGCACGAAAAGGAAGCGATGCTGGCCGCAGCCGCCACCGCGCTTGCGCAGGCCGAACCGCAACCGCTGCTGCTGGCCTCCGATCCCGGCCGCCGCACTGCCTACGGCCGTGCGGCCGGCACGGGGCGGATCGCCAACGCCACCGTCTGGCTGGACAACCAGATGCGCGGCGGGCGCAGCGGCGTGCGCATGTATTGCGTGCTGTTCCCCGACGACGGCGTGCAGCCGGTGCTGGTCGATGCCGGCTGGTGGCCGCTGGACGGCAGGCGCACGTTGCCGGTGTTCGGTTGCCCCGCGGGTGATGCGCAGAAGGTGCGCGGCTTGCTGGCACCCCCGCCGTCGCCGGGCATCGCCACCGGTGACGCGATGGCGGCGAATGGGGATGCGCGCTGGCTGGCCGCACGACTGGATTTGCCGGCCATCGCCGATGCATTGAAGCTCGCGACCGGATTGGCACCGCGCGTGTTGCGGCTTGACCCGGAGCGCAAGACGGACGATGCCGGAGTGATGCTCGCGCCCGGCGAGCGCGACCTCGACATCCTGGCCAACACGCTGACACCCGATCGCCATCTCGGTTACGCGGTGCAGTGGTTCGGCCTGGCGATCACCGTGCTGGTGGTCGCGCTGGTGCTCACCTTGAGGAAAAAACGATGACGCTGTTGACCCCGGAACAGCTGGCGGTCCGCCGCCGCAACCGCAACATGCTGGTGGCGCTGTTCGTGCTGTTCTTCGGCGGCATGCTGGTGGCCGGCTTGCTGCGTTTCTCCGGCTGGCGGCCGGACGGTACCAAGAACAAGGGCGAGATGCTGCAGCCCTACGGCGACTTGCGCGGTTACACGCCGACGCTGGCCGACGGCAGCGCCTACGGCTGGAAGGACGAGCCGCGGATATGGCGGATCGTGGCGATGCCGCGCGATTGCGACACCACCCGCGCGGCCGAATGCACGCGCCTGCTAGCCGACTTCGACAAGGTCTGGCGCTTGATGACCAAGGATGCCGACCGCGTGCATGTGCTGTGGGCGGGCGCGATGCCGCCCGGTGCCACGGTGCCGGAAGAAGTCCGCCTGGTGCGCGCGGATGATGGCCTGCGTGCCGGCCTGGTGCGTTGGGAAGATACTGCCGGCGGCGACGCCGCCTGGCTGGTCGATCCGAACGGCTTCGTGGTGTTGCGCTACGCTCCCGGCTTCGACCCCGGTGATCTGCGCACCGATCTCGCCCGTCTGTTGAAGATCAACTGATCCCGATGAATCCCAGCACCTCGCCCCAACGCAATGCCCCGGACAAGCCCGCCTTGTACAAGCCGGCTCTGTACAGACATTTCCACCGCATCGCCTGGTTGGCGGTGGCGCTGGCCTTGTGCGTCATCGTGTTCGGTGCGTTCGTGCGCCTGTCCAATGCGGGCCTGAGCTGCCCGGACTGGCCGACCTGCTACGGCAAGGCCGCGTGGCCGACGCATGCCGAGCAGGTCGTCGACCACATCGCCACCGGGATCCGTCCGGTCGAGCCGAGCAAGGCCTGGCGCGAGCAGTTCCATCGCCACATCGCCGCGGGCCTGGGCTTGCTGGTGTTCGCGCTTGCGTTGCTGGCCGCGCGCCGCCGTCGTTTCGGCCTGGCGCAGATAATCGGTGCCGCGGCGTTGGTCGCCATCGCGATCCCGTTGTACATGCAGGGCCAGCACGTGGCGTCGTCGGTGCTGGTCGCCATCGCCGAGGCTGCGCTGCTGTGGGCGGCGTTGCGCTGGAGCAACGTCGATCTCGCGCGCACGGCGGTACTGACTTTGGCAGTGATCATCTTCCAGGCCATGCTCGGCATGTGGACGGTGACGTGGTTGTTGAAACCGGTCGTGGTGATGGCGCATCTGCTTGGCGGCTTGCTGACGTTCTCGCTGCTGGCGTGGATGGCATGGCGCGCGACAGACATCCCGATCCGGATCGCCGATGCCGCCAAGCTGCGCCGCCTGCTGATCGTCGGCCTGGCCTTGCTCGGCGTGCAGATCGCATTGGGCGGCTGGACCAGTGCGAACTATGCGGCGCTGGCCTGCGGCACCGATTTCCCGAAATGCGCGGGCCAGTGGTGGCCGCCGCACGACTTCCGCGAGGGCTTCGTGCTGTGGCGCGGGATCGGGGTGGACTACGAAGGCGGCGTGCTCGACAACCAGGCGCGCATCGCGATCCAGCTGGCGCATCGGATCATGGCACTGCTGGTCGCCGGGCACCTGCTGATGCTGGCGATCCGTCTGCTGCGCAACCCGGGCCTGCGTGGCTGGGGCAGCCTGCTGGGCGTGCTGGTCTTCGTGCAGGTCGGGCTGGGCATCGCCAACGTGGTGATGTCGCTGCCCTTGCATCTGGCAACGGCCCACAACGCCGGTGCCGTGGCCCTGCTGTTCGTGCTGGTGACCCTGCTGGCGCGGGTGCGTGCCCCGGCCGCATGAGCAAGACCGCGCCATCGCCGGCATCGCAATATTGGGCATTGACCAAGCCGCGGGTGGTCGCGTTGATCGTGTTCACCGCGATCATCGGCATGCTGCTGGCGATCCAGCCCGGCGATGTCTGGCCGTGGGCGCGCCTGTGCGCCGGCAGCGTCGGCATCTGGCTGGCCGCGGCCAGTGCGGCGGCAATCAACCACCTGCTCGATCAACGCATCGACAAGGTGATGGCACGCACCGCCGATCGCCCTTTGGCGACCGGCTCGTTGCGTCCAGCGCAGGTGCTGGGATTCGCGATCGCGCTGGGCGTCGCGTCGATGGCGATCCTGTTGCTGCTGGTCAACGCGATCACCGCCTTGCTCACGTTCGCGTCGCTGATCGGCTACGCCTTCGTCTACACCGGCTTCCTCAAGCGCGCCACGCCGCAGAACATCGTGATCGGCGGCATCGCCGGTGCCGCGCCGCCGCTGCTGGGCTGGGCCGCGGTCACCGGCATGCAGGGCGCGCGCGACTGGGAATACGCGCTGCTGCTGGTGCTGATCATCTTCGTGTGGACGCCGCCGCATTTCTGGGCGCTGGCGATCTTCCGCCGCGAGGACTATGCGCGCGCGCTGGTGCCGATGCTGCCGGTGACGCACGGCGTGGAATACACGCGTTGGCAGATCCTGCTGTACACCGTGCTGCTGGTGGTCGCGACGATCCTGCCCTGGGCCACGCACATGAGCGGCGTGTTCTACCTCGGCGGCGCGCTGGTGCTGGGCGCGGTGTTCCTCTGGTACGCGTGGAAATTGCTCGACCCGCCGGACGAATTCTTCGCGATGCGCGCGTTCAAGTATTCGATCGTGTACCTGATGGCGCTGTTCGCCTTCCTGCTGCTCGACCACTGGCTGCTGCCGTTCCTGCAGCCGGGGCCCGCGGTGGAATTCGTGCCGACGGCCTGATGGCTGGCTGATGAGCGATTTGTTCGCTGCGCAACACCGCGACACCCGCATCCAACTCGGCACGCAGGCCTGCGTGCTGCATGGCTTCGCACTGGATGCCGTCGATGCCCTGTTGGCCGATGTTGCCGCAATCGAAGCCGCCGCGCCGTTCCGCCACCTGGTCACGCCCGGTGGCCACGTGATGCAGGTGGCGATGACGAATTGCGGGACTTACGGCTGGTGCAGCGACCGGCGCGGCTATCGCTACGACCGCGTCGATCCGCAAACCGGCACGCCATGGCCTGCTTTGTCGCCCGCGTTCCTGCAGCTCGCCGCCGATGCCGCGCGCGCCGCCGGCTTCGACGGCTATGTGCCGGATGCCTGCCTGATCAATCGCTATAAACCCGGCACGCGCCTGTCGCTGCACCAGGACCGCGACGAGGACGACCGCGTCGCGCCGATCGTGTCGGTCTCGCTGGGGCTGCCGGCGACTTTCCTGTTCGGCGGTTTCGAGCGTGGAGACAAGACCGTGCGCGTGCCATTGCAGCATGGCGATGTGGTGGTCTGGGGTGGCGATGACCGCATGCGCTTCCACGGCGTGTTGCCGATCAAGCCGGGCCGCCATGAAGTGATAGGCGAGCAACGCCTGAACCTGACTTTCCGCAAGGTGCGGTGAGCGGATCGGCGCGGATCGCAAGAACCGGAGTGTCCGGCCGCGGCCTGCGCCCTAGAGTGGCGGCACGCCATCGGGCACGATTGCCAGGTAAAAGCCGCCATGCACGTCATGACCAAACCGCAGCTTCCGTCGACACCGAACAAGCATGCCGATCTGGTAGCGCAAGCCTGTCGCCGCATCGAGGCCGCGGACCAGCCGCCGTCGCTGGACGGCTTGGCACAACAGGCCGGCCTGAGCCCGTTCCACTTCCATCGTGTGTTCAAGGCGGCGACCGGACTCACCCCGAAAGCGTATGCCGATGCGCATCGCGCGAATGCGGTGCGCGCATCGCTCGCGCTTGGCAAAGCCAGCGTGACCGACGCGATCTTCGATGCCGGCTTCAATGCGAACAGTCGCTTCTACGAACATGCGGACGCGATGCTGGGGATGAAGCCGACGCAATATCGCGCGGGCGGTCTTGATGCACGGATCGAATTCGCCATCGGCGAAACCTCGCTGGGCGCGATCCTGGTCGCGCGCAGCCAGCGCGGCGTCTGCGCGATTTCGCTGGGCGACGATGCCGATGCACTACTTCGCGAATTGCAGGATCGTTTCCCGCGTGCGGAACTGATCGGCGGCGATGCGTCGTTCGAGCAACTGGTCGCGCAGGTCGTCGGCATGATCGAACAGCCGAATATCGGCATCGACCTGCCGCTGGACGTACGCGGCACCGCCTTCCAGCAGCGCGTGTGGCAGGCGCTGCGGCAGATCCCGCCAGGCGAAACCGCCAGCTACGCGCAGATCGCGCAACGCATCGGTTCACCGAAGTCGGTGCGCGCGGTCGCCGGTGCCTGCGCGGCGAATACGCTGGCGGTGGCGATCCCCTGCCACCGAGTGGTGCGCAGCGATGGCGCGTTGTCGGGCTATCGCTGGGGCGTGGAGCGCAAGCGCGAACTGCTGTCGCGCGAAGGAGCCGGCCGATAACGCGTCGGCCGTGGCGGGTGTTCGCGCAGCGACATTTCGAGTCGCGTAGCGAATTCCCGCCATGGCCGACGCACCGCGCGAGCGTCAGTCGTTCAGCAAATGCTGTTGCCAGAACAGGATCGTCGCTGCGCCGAACCAGTCGCTGTTCGCCTTCTTCGCGAAACCATGGCCCTCGTCGGCGTAGAGCAGATACCAGACCGGTTGGCCGTTGCCACGCACCGCCTTGACGATCTGCTCGGCCTCGGTCCACGGCACGCGCGGATCGTTGCGGCCCTGCGCGACGAACAGCGGCGACTTGATCTTGTGCGCATTGTTGAGCGGCGAGATGCGTTCGAACACCGCGTTCATCGCCGGATCGCGTTCGTCGCCGTATTCGGCGCGGCGCAGGTCGCGGCGGTAGCTCTCGGTGTTCTTCAGGAACGTGCCGAAGTGGGAGATGCCGACCACGTCCACGCCGGCGCGGATGCGATCGCTGTAGTGCATCAGCGACGACAGCACCATGTAGCCGCCGTAGCTGCCGCCGATCACGCCGACGCGCGACGCATCCAGTTCCGGCTGCTTCGCGATCCAGTCGAGCAGGGCACCAATGTCCTTGACCGAATCCTCGCGCTTCTCCGCGTTGTCCAGCGACAGCCAGGTCTTCCCGTAGCCGGTGGAGCCGCGCACGTTCGGCACCAGCATCGCCACGCCCAGCTCGTTTGCCAGGTACTGCGCGTTGGAACTGAAGGTCGGCAAGGACTGGCCTTCCGGGCCGCCGTGGATGTTGATCACGACCGGATACTTGCCGGTCTTGGACGGTTTCGCGGGCTTGTAGTAGAACGCCGGGATCGTGCGCTGGACGCCATCCACCTTGTCGAAGGTGGGATAGCGCACCAGCGTGGGCGCGATGAAGGTCGAGGCATCCAGCCCGCCGACTTCGCTCTGCGTCCAGCGCGTGAGCGTGGCCGCCGCCAGGTCGATCACGTGCACGTCGCTGGCCGAAGTCGCGCTGTTCAAGGTCAGCGCCAGGCGCTTGCCATCCGGCGAAAACGACAGCCCGCCGATCACGCCGATCGGCAGTTCGGGCAGACGGATTTCCTTGTGGCCGGGCAGCGAGAGCACGCGCAGTTTGCTGATGCCGTCCTCGTTGCTGACGAAGGCGAGGTGCTTGCCGTCATCGGCGAGGGTGACGCCGCCGACATCCCACGGGATACGCGCGCTGAGAACCTCGAACCTGCCCGATACCGGGTCGTGGTAGCGCAGGGTCTTGAATTCCTGCGGCTTGCCCTGCAGCGGTTCGTTGGAGATGAAGTACACCGCCTTGCCATCCGGCGCGAAGGCGAAGCCGCCGAAGCTGGCCTTGCCGCCATCGACCGGGAACAGTTCCAGCCTGCCTGTCGCGACATCGACCACGCCCGGATACGACTCCGCGGCGGACACATATTTCATGACCAGCAGGCGCGAGCCATCGGGCGAGAAATCCAGTGGCGTCCAATTGCCACCGGCATCGACGAGCAACTTCGTTTCGCCGCTCTGCGTATTGCGTAGCCACACGTCGCGATCGGTGCCGTTGCGCGCGGTGCTGCTGTAGGCCATCAGCTTGCCGTCGCGATTCAGCGTGGTGCCGCCGTTCTGGCTGCGCTTGCCGTCGGTCAACAAGTGCACGCTGCGGGTCGGGCCGTCGAACCAGTAC
Source organism: Thermomonas carbonis (assembly GCF_014396975.1). Lineage (NCBI taxonomy): Bacteria > Pseudomonadati > Pseudomonadota > Gammaproteobacteria > Lysobacterales > Lysobacteraceae > Thermomonas > Thermomonas carbonis. The sequence continues at coordinate 807,557 of NZ_CP060719.1, read as the reverse complement.
AACTGGCTGAACTCGTCGCCGCCCTTGTCCTTGGCGAACACGAAGCCGTCGCGCCACGCGTTCGCGGGCGCAGGCGTGATGCCGCCGACCGGTTCCGGATAGAAGGTCAGCTGCTCGCGCATGCCCAGTGGCTGGCAGACGCGATGCGCCTGCGCGGTTTCGGCGAAGCGGGTGCTGATCAGCAGGCAGCCGTCCTTGGTCCAGCCCGCCAGCCCCGCGCCGCGCGTGTTCTGGTAGCGATTGAGTTGCTCCAGCAGTTCGGCCGGAATCGCCGGGATGTTCTCGCTGGTGCGGTTGCCGACGACTTCGCGCTTGACTTCGGCGGACTGCGCGAGCGCGGGCAGGGCCGCGATCAGCGCGGCGAACAGGACGGTGCGGGCACTGATGTCGAAACGGGACATGGCGGCTTCCCCAAGCCAGATGGAAGGCCGAGCTTAGCGCGCTGGGGTTGCGTTGCCTGCGCCGAAGGTCATGGGGTTTTGCTCGTCATTCCCGTTTTCGCATACGACGGGTGAGGTTCGACTAGCGGCGTTGTGCCTGCAGCAACTCGCGCATTTCCTGTTTGCCGTCAGCGTCCAGGCCGCCGTCGCGCTGTTGCTGCTGCAGTTCCTCGATGCGTTGTTGCAGGACCTGGATGTCGAGTTGGGCGATGGCATCGATGAATTCGTCGCGCAGGTTGGCCGCTTCGCCGGGCAGTTCCAGCGTGGCCAGCTTCTGCAGCGCACCGACTTCCTCACGGCCCTCGAAGTGTTCGAGCAAGGCACCGGTGCTGATCTCCGGACGCTCGCGCACCAGCAGCACCAGTTCCGACAACAGTTCGATGCCGGGTTGCCGCAAGGCGGCGAAGCGGTACGGCGGCTGCAGGTCCAGCGCCAACGCGGGGCGATGCAGCAGGTGGGTGATCGCTCCGCGCACCAGGCTGGGCTTCTGCGCAGGCGTGCCGCGCGACGAGTGAGTCGCACGCTTCACGGGCACATGCGTCTGCGGCGTGCTGGCACGCGTGCCGACCCCGGTGAGTTCGGTCAGGCGCTGCTGCATCAGGTCGCCGAAAGCGCCGTCGGGAATCTGCGCGAGCAAGGGTTTGCAGCGTTCGGCCAGTCGCGCCTTGCCGTCCAGGCTGGACAGGTTCACGTCGCTCGACAGCGACGCATAGAAGAACTCGGACAGCGGCGTGGCGTCGCGCAGGCGCGCATCGAAACCTGCCACGCCTTCCTTGCGCACGATCGAATCCGGGTCCTCGCCATCGGGCAGGAACAGGAAGAACGCCTGTCGGCCATCCTTCATCCGCGGCAGCACCGACTCCAGCGCCTTCCACGCGGCGCTGCGGCCGGCGCGGTCGCCATCGAAACAGAAATAGACGTCGGGTGCGTTGCGGAACAGCAGTTCGGCATGGTCCGGCGTGGTCGCGGTGCCGAGCGTGGCGACCGCCTGCGAGACGCCGTACTGCGCCAGCGCGACCACGTCCATGTAGCCCTCGACCACGATCAGCCGCTCGAGCTTGGCGTTCGCCTGCTTCGCCTGCCACAGGCCGTACAACTCGCGGCCCTTGTGGAACAGCGCGGTTTCCGGCGAGTTGAGGTACTTCGGCGAATCCTCCGGATCGATGACGCGGCCACCGAACGCGATGGTGCGGCCGCGGCGATCATGGATCGGGAACATCAGGCGGTCGCGGAACTTGTCGTAGACGTTGCCGCGGTCGTTCTTCGAGAACAGCCCGCCGCGCTCCATCAGCTGCATGCGCCCCGGATCGGTGCCGAGCGCGTCGCGCAATGCGGAGAACCCATCGGGCGCGTAGCCGATTGCGTAGCGCTCGACGATCTCCGCCGCGATGCCGCGCCGCTCGACATACGCGCGTGCTTTCTCGCTGTTGGCGAGCTGGCTGCGGAAGAACGTGGAGGCGGCTTCCATCGCGCCGTAGAGGTCGCGGGTTTCCGGATTGGCGTTGCGCTGCTGGGTGTCACGCGGGATTTCCATGCCCACGCGCTTGGCGAGTTCATCGACCGCATCGAGGAATTCGAGGCGGTCGAAATTCATCATGAAACTGATCGCGGTGCCGTGCGCGCCGCAACCGAAGCAGTGATAGAACTGCTTGGTCTGCGAGACCGTGAAGCTGGCCGAGCGCTCGTCGTGGAACGGGCAGCGTGCCGCGTATTCCTTGCCCTGCCTCTTCAGCGGGACGCGGGCGCCGATGACCTCGACGATGTCCGTCCGCGCGAGCAGGTCATCGATGAACGCGTCGGGGATGCGGGCCATCGGATTAGCTTGCCACGCGCGCTGTCAGAGCGCGTCGTGCGATGCCAGCGCGTGCAGGGCATCGCCTTCGAGCCGCTGCACGGTCCATTCGTCCATGCCGACCGCACCGAGCGTGCGATAGAAGCGGATCGCCGGCAAATTCCAGTCCAGCACGCTCCATTCGAAGCGGCCGCAATCGCGCCGCACGGCGATCCGCGCCAGCGATGCCATCAGGTGCCTGCCGAGGCCGGAGCCGCGGAACGCCGGGCGCACGAACAGATCCTCGAGGTACAGCCCGCGCTTGCCGAGGAAGGTGCTGAAATTGTGGAAGAACAGGGCGAAGCCGGCGGCCTCGCCATCGACTTCGCCGATCAGGACTTCGGCGGCCGGCTGCGCACCGAACAGTTGCGCGCGCAGGCCGTCATCGGTCGCCACCGCGGCATCCGCCAGTCGTTCGTACTCGGCCAGTTCGGCGATCAACTGCCGGATCAGCGGCACGTCATCGGTGGTGGCGGGGCGGATCGACAGCAGCGGATGCGCGGCCATGGCTCAGCTCAACTTCTGCTTCACCAGCTTGCTGACCAGGCCCATGTCGGCCTGTCCGGCCAAGGCGGGCTTGAGCACGCCCATCAGCTTCCCGATGTCGGCACCGGAGGCCGCGCCGGTCGCCGCGATGGCCTTGTCGATCTCGGCCAGGATCGCGGCTTCGTCCAACTTCACCGGCAGGTAGGCATCGATGATGCCCAGCTCGTAGCGCTCGATCGCGGCCAGATCCTCGCGCGCGGCGGCCTCGTACTGGCTGATCGAATCCTTGCGCTGCTTGACCATCTTCTCCAGCACGGCCAGCACCAGCGGATCGGTCATCTCGATGCGCTCGTCGACTTCCTTCTGCTTGATCGCGGCCAGGACCAGGCGGATCACGCCCAGGCGATCCTTCTCGCCGGCCTTCATCGCGGTCTTCATGTCGTCGGTGAGTTGCTGCTTGAGGCTCATGCTGGCTCCAGATGGATCGGGTGAATCGGGTGAATCAGGGGCGCCGGGATCGGCCGCCGCAGAAACGCGAAAAGCCGGCGACGCTTGCGCGTGCCGGCTTCTGCTGCCACGAAACCGCGCTCAGTACAGGCGCTGGCGCTTGGTGACGTCGCGACCGGCGCGGCGCGCCTGACGCTTCACGGCAGCCGCAGCCTTGCGCTTGCGCTCCTGGGTCGGCTTCTCGTAGAACTCGCGCTTGCGGGTCTCGGCCAGCACGCCGGCCTTCTCGCAGGTGCGCTTGAAGCGGCGCAGGGCAAACTCGAAGGGTTCGTTTTCGCGGACTTTGACGCTCGGCATCTTTGGAATCTCGGAATCTTTTGGAAAGTCGGGCCAGGTGGCCGGGCTCTTGCGGAGGGACCCGCACACGCCGGGGCAGTCCGGGCGAGCCGCGCATGATAGCAGCGAGCTTCCGGCCGGTGCAAGATACGCCCATGAGAACGAGCCCATGAAAGTCCTCGGAATCGAATCCTCCTGCGACGAAACCGGGGTCGCGGTCTATGACACGGCCCTGTCCGGAGCCGCCGGACTGCTTGCCCATGCGGTCTACAGCCAGATCGCCCTGCACGCCGAATACGGGGGCGTGGTGCCGGAACTGGCCAGCCGCGACCACGTACGCAAGCTGTTGCCATTGATCCGGCAGACGCTGGCGGAGGCCGACCTGTCGGTCGCCGACCTCGACGGCGTGGCCTACACGGCCGGTCCCGGCCTGGTCGGGGCCTTGCTGGTCGGTGCCGGGGTGGCGCGATCGCTGGCCTGGGCGCTGGATCTGCCGGCGGTCGGTGTACATCACATGGAGGGCCACCTGCTGGCCCCGCTGATGGAAGACGACCCGCCGGCCGCGCCGTTCGTGGCCCTGCTGGTGTCCGGTGGGCACACCCAGTTGGTGGCAGTGGACGCCATCGGCAGCTACCGATTGCTCGGCGAGACCCTGGACGATGCCGCCGGCGAGGCCTTCGACAAGACCGCCAAGATGATGGGCCTGCCGTATCCGGGCGGGCCGCAGCTGGCGAAGTTGGCCGAAACCGGAACGCCGGGCGTCTTCAAGTTTGCCCGGCCGATGACCGACCGGCCCGGCCTGGATTTCAGCTTCAGCGGCTTGAAGACCCAGGTGTTGCTGGCCTGGCGCAACAGCGACCAATCCGAGAGCACCCGCGCCGACATCGCCCGCGGTTTCGAGGATGCCGTCGTGGACACGCTGGCGATCAAGTGCGGTCGCGCGCTGGACGCGGCCGGCTGCGACACGCTGGTGGTCGCGGGCGGCGTCGGCGCGAACAAGCGCCTGCGGGCAAAGCTGCAGGCGATGTGCGAACAGCGCGGCGGCCGCGCCTGCTTCCCGCGGCCGGCGCTGTGCACCGACAACGGCGCGATGATCGCCTTCGCCGGCGCGCTGCGCCTGGAAGCCGGCCAGCGCGAGCCCGCCGCGGTGCACGTGACCCCGCGCTGGGACATGGCGGCGCTGCCGCTGGTGTGATCGGCTAACGGGCTGCTGACATCGCCGCGGTTATCCTGATCCGATGAGCGAATGGATTGGGCGTCTGCAGACGTCGTTGGAACCCTATCCGTGGGCCTGGACCGGCATCGCCCTCTGCGTGCTGATCTTTGCCGCATGGCTGGCCAACTGGCTTACCAGGCACGTGTTGCTGCGCGGTCTCCGTCGACTGCTGCGTGCCACCATGCATCGCGAGGCCGGGCACGACAGCGAGGTGCGGCTATCGGTGATTCCACGGCTGGCCAATGCGGTGCCGGCACTGGTGCTGTATGCGGGTGTTGTCGCGGTGCCGGATTTGCCGCCGTTGGCGGTGACGGTGGTGCGCGCACTGTGCCAGGCGTTTGTCGTGCTGACCCTCGCGTTGTCTGCGGCGCGCGCGCTGGACGTGTTCAATCGCATGTACGAGCGGAAGCCGAAGGCGCATGAAAAGCCGATCAAGGGCTATCTGCAGGTCGCCAAGATCGCGGTGTACGTACTCGCCGCCATTTCGATTTTCGCCACGCTGGTCGGCGCGAAATTCGTCCATGTCCTGACCGGGCTGGGTGCGATGACGGCGGTGACCATGCTGATCTTCCAGGACACCATCCTCTCGTTCGTGGCCAGCGTGCAGATCGGCAGCGATGGTCGCGTTCGCCTGGGTGACTGGATCGAGATGCCCAGCCAGAACGCCGATGGCGAAGTCACCGACATCGCCCTGCATACGGTGACCGTGCAGAACTGGGACAAGACCATCACCACCATTCCGACCAAGACATTGATCAGCGACTCGTTCAAGAACTGGCGCGGGATGAGCGAAGCGGGTGGACGCAGAATCAAGCGTGCGATGCACATCGACCAGAAAAGCGTGCGCTTCCTCGACCAGGACGGCTTGGGGTCGATGCGGCGGTTCCGCCTGATCGACGACTACTGGAACGAGAAGCAGCGCGAGCTGGAGGCCTGGAATGCGCGTTTCGACGGGCAGGCCGATGCGGTCAATACCCGCCGTGCCACCAACCTGGGTACCTACCGCGCCTATGTGGAACGCTACCTGCGCGCGCACTCCGCTGTACGTCAGGACATGACCCTGCTCGTGCGCCAACTGCAACCAGGCGAAACCGGCATCCCGCTGGAAGTGTATTGCTTCACCAACGACACCCGCTGGGGCGCGTACGAGGGGATCCAGTCCGACATCTTCGACCACCTGCTGGCGATCCTGCCCGAGTTCGGACTCTCGGTGTTCCAATCCTCGAGCGATGCGCCGCTGCGCATCTCGTTGACGGACGCTCGTGCCCCGGCCCACCTGCGGGATATGGCGCACTGATCGATCACCGCTGCAGGTATCCTTTCGCGATGACCGATCTCGTCTTCATCGAAGGCCTGCGCGTCGACGCCCTGATCGGCGTCTACGAGCACGAACGCCGCGCGCCGCGGCCACTGCTGCTCGATATCCAGATGCGTTTCGACAACAGCATCCCGGCGCTCAGCGATGCGCTCGCGGACGCCCTGGACTACCACGCAGTGTCGATGCGCCTGGTCGAGTTCATCGGCCAGACCCGCTTCAACCTGGTCGAGACCCTGGCCGAGCAGTGCGCGGCGCTGATCCTGGGCGAATTCGGTGCGGCCGGCGTGCGGCTCAAGCTCCACAAGCCCGGTGCGTTCGAGCATGCGGCGTCGGTGGGCGTGGTCATCGAACGCGGGCGTTTCGCATGAGCGTGGTGCTGGTCACCGGCGCGTCGCGCGGGATCGGCCGCGCGATCGCGGTGCGCTTCGTTCGCGAAGGTTGCAGCGTGGTCGCCTGCGCCCGCGGCGAGGCCGGCCTGGCCGAATTGAAAGCCGATTTCCCCCATGTCGATTGCATGCCCTGCGACATGCGCGACGGTGCCGCGGTCGATGCACTGGCGCGCGACGTGCAGGCGCGCCATGGCGCGGTCGATCTGCTGGTCAACAACGCCGGCGCGTATCGACCCGGGCAGATCGCGAGCGAGGACGACGATGCGCTGCTCGACATGCTGCAGGCCAATCTGTTCGGTGCGTATCGACTGACCAAACGCGTGTTGCCGGCGATGGTCGCGCGTCGCAGCGGGATGGTGCTCAACGTCTGCAGCACCGCGTCGATCGCCGCGTATCCGAACGGCGGTTCGTACAGCATCGCCAAGCATGCGTTGCACGGGTTTTCGCGCAATCTGCGCGAGGAAATGAAGCCACATGGCGTGCGCGTGGTTGCGCTGCTGCCGGGGGCGACGTTGACCGCCTCGTGGGAGGGCGTGCCGTTGCCGCCGGAGCGGTTGATGCGGGCCGAAGACGTGGCGGAGATGGCCTGGGCCGCGTGGTCGATGTCGGCGCGCACCGTGGTCGAGGACATCGTGATGCGCCCGCAGCGCGGCGACATCGGCGATGCCGATTTTGGGGATGTACCGGCATGAGCGACACGGTGACGATCCGCCTGGCCAAGGAGAACATGAAATTCTCCGCCGCCCACTTCACGATCTTCAGTGCCAGCGAACGCGAACGCCTGCACGGACACAACTTCCGTGTGGAGGTCGACATCGACGCGCGGATGCTCGGCAACGGCATGTGCTTCGACTACGGCATCTACAAGGATCGCGTGGTCGCGCTGTGCCGCGAACTGAACGAATGGACGATCCTGCCGACGCGATCAATGCACCTGCGGATCGAGGAGGACGGCGCGCATGTGTTCGCGTCGTTCGACGGCACCCGCATCCCGTTCCTGCGCAGTGATGTGCTCCTGCTGCCGATCGAGAACGCCACGCTGGAGGAATTCGCGGCGTGGTTCCTCGCCCGGCTCGGCGAAGATCGCGCCGTTTTGCATGAACATCGCATCGACGCGATCGAGGTGCGGGTGTTCTCCGGTCCCGGCCAGAGCGCGGGTCGCCGCGCCAGGTTCGACTGATGGCATCGACCCTGCCGCCGCCCGATGCCGATGCGCAGTCGCACAGCGCACACCTGCGCGAGGTGATCCAGGAGCAGATCATTGCCGCCGGTGGTCATTTGCCGTTCTGGAAGTTCATGGAGCTGGCGCTGTATGCGCCGGGCCTCGGCTATTACAGCGCCGGTGCGCACAAGTTCGGTCCGGGCGGCGACTTCACCACCGCGCCGGAACGTTCGCCGCTGTTCTCCGCCTGCGTGGCCGATGCGCTGACGCCGGTGTTGCAGCAACTCGGTCCCGACGCAGTATTCGTGGAGATCGGCGGGGGCAGCGGCGCGTTCGCCGAAACCTGTTTGTCGAAATTGCTTGCCAACGATGCGTTGCCCGCGCGCTACGCGATCCTGGAGCCCAGCGCCGACCTGCGCCAGCGCCAACGCGAGCGCCTGCAGGCGCGTTTACCGCCGCTGCTGTTCGAGCTGGTGGAATGGCTGGACGGACCGATCCAGGAATCCTGGAACGGCGTGCTGTTCGCCAACGAGGTGATCGATGCGTTGCCGACGCCGCGCTTCACGATCCGCGATGGCGAGGTGTTCGAGGAACACGTCGCGCTGGACGGCGAGGGACGCTTTCGGGTCACCGACAGACCGGCTGATCCGATGCTCGCTGCCGCGGTGCGCCACGTCGAGCGGCAATTGCCGGAGCCGTTCGCGGAAGGCTATCGCAGCGATGCGCTGGCGCAATTGCCGTACTGGATCCAGGCAGTGATGGGCGCGATGCAGGAGGGCGCGATGCTGTTCATCGACTACGGCTACGCGCGCGCCGAGTACTACCAGCCGCAACGCCGCGACGGCACGTTGCGTGCGTTCCGCCAGCACCATGTCACCGACGACGTGTTCGCCTGGCCGGGCCTGCAGGACATCACTGCGTCGGTGGATTTCACCGCGCTGGCCGAGGCCGGTACGGCCGCCGGCTTCGATTTCGCCGGTTACTGCTCGCAGGCGAGTTTCCTGATTGGCAATCGCCTGCAGGACAACCTGGCGCTGGCGGAATCGCGTGCCGCAGACGATGTCGCCCGTCATGCCTTGCGCAGCCAGGTGAAGCACCTGACCTTGCCCAGCGAGATGGGCGAGCGCTTCCAGGCGATCGGCTTCCAGCGCGGCGTCGAATTGGGCGCGGCCTTCCTGGTCGGCGACCTGAGTCATCGCCTGTGAGCGCATCGCCACGCCGCTTCGGCAGATCGTTCAAGCCGTTCAAGCGGACGTGGCTGTGGGCAGGTTTGTGGGTGCTGGCGATTGCTGCCGTGGTGATCGGCTCCCTGTTGCCTTCGGAGGATCTGCCATCGGTCAACGTGGACGACAAATTGCAGCATTTCGTCGGTTACGCGGTGCTGTCCGCGGGTGCGGTGCAGTTGTTCGTGCGCCGGCTGTCGTGGGGCTTCGTCTGCGTGTTGCTGGTGCTGATGGGCATCGGTCTTGAATATCTGCAGGCGCAGATGGGGCTGGGGCGCATGCTGGATCGCAACGATGCTCTGGCTAATACCATTGGCGTGCTGATCGGCCTGGCCACCGCGTTCACGCCATTGCGCGATGCGCTGCTGTGGTTCGACCGGCGATTGTGAGCATGCCGCCAGGACCATCGCGATTCACTTCGGTTGACGTGCTGCGCGGCTGGGCCGTGGCGGCGATGTTGCTGGTCAACTATCCGGGCGACTGGGGTTCCATCTACGCGCCGTTCGAGCACGCGACCTGGCACGGCTGCACGCCGACCGACCTGATCTTCCCGACCTTCCTGTTCGTGGTCGGGGTGTCGATCGCGTTGGGCATGTCGCACGCCACGCCATCGCCGACGGAGCGACGCGTGCTGCTGGGCAAGGCCTGGATGCGCGCACTGCGGCTGGTCGCGATCGGCCTGCTGTTGCATGCGGTGGCGATGTGGGCCTACGACATCGCCGCGTTCCGGCCATGGGGCGTGCTGCAGCGGATCGGCCTGTGCTTCGGGCTGGCCGCAACCGTGGTGCTTTACCAGCGCGCGCGCGGCCAGTGGCTGTGCATCGCAGGATTGTTGCTGGGCTATTGGGCGCTGCTCGTGGCCGGCGGCAGCGTCGAGCCCTGGCACAACATCGCCAGCCGGGTGGATGCATGGATGCTCGGCGCGCATGCCTACAAATTCGATGCCGCGACCGGCTTGGGCCACGAGCCGGAAGGCCTGCTCAGCACCTTGCCCGCGCTCGCCACGACCTTGCTCGGCGTGCGCGCCGGCGTGGTGTTGCGCGAGCAGGGCACGCGCAGCCTGTTGCGCTTCGGCCTGCTCGCGCTGCTGGTCGGCGGCGCGTGGCCGCTGCTGCTGCCTTGGAACAAGAATCTGTGGACGCCGTCTTATGCGGTATGGACGGCGGGTTGGGCGACCCTGCTGCTGGCGCTGTGCCATCAGCTGTTCGACGTGCGTGGCTGGCGTCCGTTCGGGCGCAGCATGGGCATCAATGCGATCACCGCGTATGCCGGCTCGTGGATCATGGCCTGCGTGCTGGAGCGCTTCGGCGTGTTCGGCGCGTTCTATCGCGGCGTGTTGCAGCCGGCGATCGGCCCGCTGCTGGGCGAGAAGGCGGCATCGCTCGCCTTTGCCATCGCCTTCGTCGCGTTCTGGTGGTTGCTGATGTGGGCGATGGCGAAGCGCGGGATCAGGATCAGCGTCTAACCGCGTGCGGCGGCGATCGCCCCGATGCGCGCCTTGCGCAAGGCATCGCCGAATGCCGGTCCGGTGATGCCCTGTGTGGCGATGTCGTCGCTGCGCACCGCCATTGCTGCGGCGTGCAGGCGGCGCAACGTGTCGGCTTGCGGATACGGATGTTCGGACAGGCCGGTGCGGCCACGCTTGTCGGCCTCGCAGACGGTGGCCAGTTGATCGATCCGCTTCGGCTTGCGGAAGCCGTCGCAACGCGTGATCACCTCGTGCACGGTGACGGGCTTGAGTTCGTCGAGGCGATGCACATTGAGGTGTTCGCGGCAGCACAGCACGGCCACGTCGCGATGCTCGGCCGGCACCTTCAAGCGTTCGCTCATTGCGATCACCGGAGCGACGCCGCGCTGCTCGTGCATCACGTGCGCGGGCAAGGTGTCGGCGGGGGTGAGCGCCTTGCCGAGGTCGTGGCAGAGCGCGGCATAACCGATCAGGTCATCGCCGGGTGCCAGCCGTGCGGCCATGTCGCAGACCAGCTCGACGTGGGTGCCGGTATCGACTTCGGGATGGTATTCCGCGCGCTGCGGCACGCCGTACAGCGCATCCACGTCCGGCAGTACCGCGCGCAAGGCATCGGCATCGCGCAGGGTGCGCAGGAACGCGGCGGGTGACGCGCTGCGCAGGGCCTTGGCCAGTTCCTGCCAGACCCGTTCGGGCACCAGTTCGGCCAGTTCGCCGCCCGCAGCCATCACGCGCATCAGCGACAGCGTCTCCGGCGCAACCGTAAATCCGAGCGGCGCGAAGCGGGCCATGAAGCGTGCCGCGCGCAGCACCCGCAATGGATCCTCGACGAAGGCATCGCCGACATGCCGGAGCACGCGCGCTTCGATGTCGGCCACGCCGCGGAACGGATCGACCAATGCGCCATCGGCATCGCGCGCGATCGCGTTGAGGGTGAAATCGCGGCGGCGCAGGTCTTCTTCCAGCGTCACCGAGGGATCGGCATGCACCACGAAGCCGGTATGCCCGCGCGCCGACTTGCGTTCGGTGCGCGCCAGCGCGTATTCCTCGCCGGTCTGTGGATGCAGGAATACCGGGAAGTCGCGGCCGACCTGCCTGAAACCGGCATCGAGCATCTGCTGCACGCCGGCACCGACCACCGCGTAATCATGGTCGCCCGCAGGCAGGCCGAGCAGGGCATCGCGCACTGCGCCGCCAACCAGATAGACCTTTGCGTTGTCGGGAAGCGTCGCCATCGTCATGCGGAAATGATGCCCGATACGGCGCTCAGTGGCGGCGGCGGTCCTTGAGCGTGGGCTTCTTCGGTGCCGCCGGCGCGGGCGTCTGCGCGGGTTTCGGGGCCTCCGGCGTGGCGCAGGCAAACGCCTTGCGCGGGCCATTGCCGTTGCCCAGCAGGCGGTCGCTCAGGCGCACCGCATCGCCGTTGAGCCGCCAGTCGTAGAGTGTGCTGAAGCTCAGCACGCGGGCCACGTACTCGCGGGTTTCCTTGTAGCTGATGGTCTCGATCCAGAAATCCGGATCCATCGTCGGCCGCTGCGAGATCCAGCGGCCCAGCGGTGCCGGGCCGGCGTTGTAGCCGGCGATGACCTGGTAGGGCTTGCCGCCGTACTTGTCCATCAGCTGGCGCAGGTAGGCGGTGCCGAGGGCGATGTTGGTGTCGGGATCAAACAGGCTGTCGCCGCCTTTCCAGGACATGCCGATCTTCGCCGCCACGCCGGCACCGGTCGCGGGCAACACCTGCATCAGCCCGCGCGCATCGGCGGACGAGCGCGCGTTCGGGTCGAATACCGATTCGGCGCGGATCTCGGCGGCGACCCAGGCCGGATCGAGCCGGTTCTTCGCGGCCTCGCGACGGATCGTGGCGTCGTGATGCAGCGGGAAGCGCAGCAAGTACAGGCGCTGTTCCTCGGGATAGCGCTTGCCGTCCACGTTGACCAGGGCGAACACGCCACGATCGAACCAGCCGTTGTCCTGCGCCACTTCCACTGCGATCCGGCGCTGTTCGTCGGAGAAGCGCGACAGCGCATCGGCCCATTCGCGCTGTGCCCAGCCCTTGCGATCCAGCGCGAACAACTGCAGCGCGCGAACGATCGAGGGATCGCGCGCGATCGCCTGCTTGGCGGCATGCGCCACCACCGGTTGCCACGGGCATAGCGCGTAGGCCTGGTCGAGCTTGTCGGCAGCCAGGAAGCCGTGGAAGTCGCTCTTCTTCGCCGCCTGTCGATACAGCACCTTCGCACCCGCGGTATCGCCCGTGAGTTCGCTGGTACGCGCGGCCAGGTAGGTCCAGCGCGAATCGTTGCGCTGGGTGTCGTCCATCTTGCGGATCGCGGCCAACGCGCTGCGCCAGTCACTGCGCGCCAGGGCTTCGCGCACGCGCCATTCGTGCAGGCTGGCGTCGTAGGCGGATTCCGGCACTGCGGCCAGACGGCGTGCGGACGCCGGCCCGTACGAGGCCACCGTCCACAACGCGATCGGAACCAGCACCCGCGCGCGCTCCTCGCCGTTGAAGCCAAGCGCCTGCGCAACGCCCGGCAACAGCGCCTCGGCTTGGTCCGGCGATGCCTTTGCAAGGCGCGCCAAGCCCCACGATGCGACCAGGCGGCTGCGCGCGTTCTTCGGCCAGGTGCCGACATCGACCGAGGCCTTGTCGATATAGGCCGCGTACGCATTCGCCTGCGTCGCCGCGTCGGCGCTCATGCCGCGCGCGATCGCACGCATGACTCCAGACTGCCCTTCTGCGACGGCCTTGTCGAAGCGTTCCCAACGCAGCGCATCGTCCAGTGCGCCTTGCGTCGCCAGATGCGCGAACGGTGCGTCACAGGACGCGGGCAACGACTTGCCGGTGCCGCGCCAAAGCGCCTGCGCATCACTGGTCCATACCGCATCCGCGCGACCGGTCGCCTGCAGTGCCTGCAAGCGCAGGCAACGCAAGCCGGGATCGTCGATGCCGGCGTCCCAGTTCGCCAGCAAGGCCGTCCATTCGCTGCGCGCGGCGAGTGCCGCGAGCCAGTCGTTGCGGAACGCGCGTGCCACCGGTTCGCCGCGATGGCGGGCCAGGAACGCATTGCCGCGCGGTATCGGCAATGTGTCCATGCGCTTGCGCAGTGCGGTGTATTCGAGCCAGCCACCGAGTGGATGCCGTGAATACGAATCCAGCAACGTGTCGTCCAACGTGCCGCGATTGGCGGCCTCGAACGCTTCGCGCACGGCCATGCTCGGCGTGGCGACCAGGATCGGCGGATTGGCGCTGCGCGGCGGCGGCGTGGCGGACTGCGCGCGGGTACTGCCGGGCAACAGGCAGGTGCCGCATGCCAGCGCGACCATGAAAGACGAGGCGAGCTTGTGCATGATTCGACTATACCCGAGCATCGATGAATCACTTTTCCGGTAGCGATGCATGTCCGCGTTGCTGATCTATCTGTTGCTTGGCGCTTGCGCCGGCGTGCTCGCGGGTCTGCTGGGCATCGGCGGAGGACTGGTGCTGGTGGGAGCGCTGTCGTGGTTGCTTCCGCTGCAGGGCGTGCCCGCCGATGCGGCCATGCATGTGGCATTGGCGAGTTCGCTGACCAGCATCGTGCTGACCGCAGCGGCATCCGCGCGCGCGCATCATCGCCGCGGCAGCGTGCTGTGGCCGACGGTGGCGTGGATGGTGCCGGGCGTGTTGCTGGGTGGCTGGTTGGGCAGCCGCTTCGCGATCGCCCTCGACGATGGCGTGTTGCGCTGGTGCGTGGCCGGCTACTGCTTCCTGATCGCGGCGCAGATGCTGTGGTCGAAGACGCCGGCAGGCACCGGCACGGTCGCCGCGCCGCGAGGGCCGGGTTACACGCTGGCAGGGAGCGGCATCGGTATCGTCTCGGCGATCGTCGGCATCGGTGGCGGCAGCCTGACCGTGCCTTTGCTGGTCTGGCGCGGGGTGGTGCCGGTGCGTGCGGTCGGCACGTCGTCCGCCTGCGGGATCTTCATCGGCATCGGCAGTGCGCTGGGTTACGCGCTGCAGGCACCCGCGGGTGCGGTGGCTTTGCCTGGCGCATTCGGCTACGTGTACCTGCCCGCCGCACTGGGCGTGGCGCTGGCCTCGGTGTTCGCCGCGCCGTACGGCACGCGGCTGGCGCATGCGTTGAGCGGGCCGGCGCTGAAACGCGTGTTCGCGGTGTTCCTGCTGCTGGTCGGTGGTGCCTTCGCGTACAGTGCGCTGACCTGACCATACAGTGGAGTACGTGATGCGCAGTGTCCTGCATGCGACCTTCGGCGAACCGGCCGACGTCCTGACCGCGGGCGACAGCCCGATGCCGGAACCCGGTCCCGGACAGGCGCGGGTGCGCATGCTGCTCTCGCCGATCCACAACCACGATGTCTGGACGGTGCGCGGGCAGTACGGCTACAAGCCGACCTTGCCGGCGATCGCGGGCAGCGAGGCGATGGGTGTCGTCGATGCGCTGGGCGAGGGCGTCGAGGGCGTGACCATCGGCCAACGCGTGACTACGGCCGGTGCGCGTGGTGCGTGGGCGGAATATTTCACCGTGCCGGCGAATTCGCTGGTGCCGGTCCCGGACAACATCGACGACGCGACCGCGGCGCAGCTGGTGGCGATGCCGCTGAGCGCGCTGATGCTGCTGGAAACCCTGGGCGTGGTCGAAGGCGACTGGATCGTGCAGAACGCCGCCAATGGCGCGGTCGGCAAGGCGCTGGCGATGCTGGCGCGTGCGCGCGGCATCCACGTGCTGAACCTGGTGCGCCGCGAGGAAGGCGTGGCCGAAATGGCGGCGCAGGGCATCGGCAACACCGTCTGCACCATGCACGAGGGCTGGAAGGCCACCGCGCGTGAGCTGATGGGTGGCGCGCGCCCGAAGGCGGCGGTGGATTCGGTCGGCGGCCCGGCCAGCGGCGTGCTGGCCAGCCTGCTCGGCGAAAACGGCTTGCTGGTGTCCTTCGGCAGCATGACCGGCGAGTCGATGCAGATTCCCTCCGGCGAACTGATCTTCAAGCAGATCACGGTCAAGGGATTCTGGGGCACGCCGGCCAGCAAGGCCTTGTCCTCGCAGGATCGCCGCCGGTTGATGGGCGAGCTGCTGCAGCGCGCCGCCAGCGGCGAACTGCAACTGCCGGTCGCGGCGACCTATGACTTCGACGCCATCGGCGATGCGATCCGCGATTCCCTGGTGCCTGGCCGGGCCAGCAAGGGCAAGATCCTGCTGCGTCCCTGATCGGGGCGCGGCCGCTCAGCCGAAGGCGTGTTCCGGCACGTCGAGTTCCACCGACAACGCCAGATGATCCGAATGCGCCGCCGGCACGGCCTGCATGGCGGCGATGGCGAGTGCCGGGGTGACCAGCACATGGTCGATCGCGCGCTGCGGTCGCCACGAGGGGAAGGTGGGCACGCAATCCGCCGGCGGCTGCAGGCGGGTATTGCGGTACAGGCCCTGCATCTCCGGGCGATCCGGGTCGCAATTGAAGTCGCCCATCAGCACCGCATGCGGGTGGTCGCCCAGCAGTTCGGCGATGAAGTCGATTTGCGACTTGCGCGACTGCGCGCCCAGCGACAGATGCGCCACCGCCACCGTCAGCCCGTCGTCGCCATCGCCGAAGGTGCCGATCAACACGCCGCGGCCCTTGACCCGGCCGGGCAGCGAATGCTCCTCGACCCGTTTCGGTTCCAGCTTGCTCAGCAGGCCGTTGGCGCTCGAGGCGACGCCGCCCATCCGCCGGTTGGGCTGGTGGCTCCAGTAGGCGAAGCCACCGCGTTGCGCCAGATAATGGGTCTGGTTGGTAAAACCGGAGCGCAGGCTGCCGGGATCCGATTCCTGCAGGCCGACGATGTCGTGCCGGCCCGCGAGTTCGGCGATCAGGTCCAGCGAACCGCGCTTGTTGCCGGCCGGCAACACGTGCGACCAGCTGCGGGTGACGTAGTCCTGGTAGCCGCGGGTGCTGGAACCCGCCTGGATGTTGGCGCTCAGCAGGCGTAGCCGGCGCGTCTCCATAGGCGGCGGGTTCTGCGTTGATCAGGCCTGCGGCGCGGCAGCTGCGGGCGTTTCCGCGGGCGCAACCGGTGCCGCGGCATCCGTTGCGGCCGGAGCCGCTGCCGGCGCGGCCGCGGCTTTCTTGGCGCGCTCGGCCACGATCAGCTGGTTGAGCACGCGGAACACGTCGTCGACCGACTTACCCTTGACCCGGTACTTGCCGTCGACGATGAAGGCCGGGGTGCTGGGCGAGTCGCCGTTGCTGAAGGCATTCAGGATGAACTGCTTGCCGCTGTTGACCTTGGTGGCCACCGCGAAGCTCTGCATGCTGCTGGTGAACTGCTTCGGATCCGCACCGTAGTTGCCGTAGAACGCGGCGATCTGCTCCGGCGTATCCATGCCGCGCTCGCCCTTCAGGGTCTTGTCGATATGGATCGCGCGGAACATCGCGTCATGGGTCTTGTCGACCAGGCCCATCGCCTCGGCGGTGTAGAAGGCCTTGGCATAGTTGTCCCACGTCCCGCCGAACGCCGCCGGCACATAGACCATGTGCACGTCGGCCGGGAATTTGGCCTTCATCGCGCTGACCATCGGTTGCACCGAGGCGCAGAACGGGCAGACATAACCGAACACTTCCACCACCTCGATGCGGCCGTCGGTGGTGTTGAAGCGCTGGCCGTTCGGAATGTCGACGTAATCCACGCCCGCGACCAGGGGCGGGGCCTTCGCGGCGGCTTCCTCGGCGGCCCGGATCGCGGCCTCGGCGGCGGCCTTCTGCGCCGGATCTTCGGAACTGGCCTGCTGCACGCTGGCAACCGGTGCGGCAGCGGTTGATGAATCGGTGACCGGCGCAGGCGCGTCGTTCTTGCAGGCAGCCAGCGGGAGCAGGGCGAGGAGCAGCAGGGCGTAGCGCGATGCGGTCATGGCGGTTCCGGTCGGTCGATGATGTCAGGTGCGGGGCTTGGCGGCGGGCTTGGCCGCTGCAGGCTTCGGCTTGGCCTTGGCGGCCGGCGCCGCCGCCAGGATCACGCGGCGGGCGTTGTCGAGCATGCTTTCGAAACTGTTTCCGAGCACCAGGTACTTGCCGGCGATGACCAGCGAAGGCGTGCCCGGGATGTCGCTGCGCACCTGGAATTCCCGGGCGTTCGCGGCCTTGGCCTGCAGGGTCGCCTCATCCTTCTGGGCAGCGGCGAATGCCTTGGCGTTCACGCCCGGCAAGCGCGTGTAGTACGCGGTGAGTTGCTCGATGCTGGCCTTGCGCGGCAGTTCGTTGGTCTCGTGGACCGCACGGAAGATGCTGGCGTGGGTCGCGTTGACGGCGTTGGCCCCTTCGGCGATGAAGAACAGGCGCGCATAGGCATCGTTCGGATCGAACATCGCCGGCACCAGCACCAGCTGCGCATTCGCCGGCATGGTCGCCTTCCACTTTTCCAGCATCGGCGCGAAATGCGCGCAATGCGGACACCAGTAGCCGAATACCTCGGCGACCTCGATCTTGCCGGGCACCGCGCGGTAGGGCTTGCCGTCCTCGATGTAGCGGTACTCGGTGCCTTCGGTCAGTCCGGGCAGTTGTTTCTGCGCGTGCGCCGGCAGGGCAAGGGCGGACAGCAGGAGGGTGACGGACAACAGCAGTGCGCGCATCGACTCAGCTCCGGCGATCAGGGTGGGCCGGGCGAGCATGCGCAAGCCTGGCGGAACGCATGGTGAAGCCGCGCCGCTTGGATCAGGGGGCGGCACTTGCCGGCTTGGCCGATGCGCGTGCGTGCAGGCCCTGCACGTAGCTGCCCAGCGAACGGATCTCTTCGTCGCTGAGCGGCTTGGCGATGCCGGCCATCAAATTGAAATGCGCGGCGTCCTTGTAGGTGCTGGTGCCGGCGCGATACTCCTCGAGGCGGCGCACCACGTAGGCGGTTTCCTGGCCGTGCAGCGACGGGTAGGACGGACCCGGGTTGCCAGCACCGGACGGACCGTGGCAGGCCATGCAGGCGGGGATGCCGCGGGCGGCGTCGCCAGCGCGATACAGGCGTTCGCCCACCTGGTAGAACTTCAGGCCCTTGTTCGGGCCAGCGGCGATGACGCTGTCGTCGGCCACGCCAGCGGCGGGCTTCTGGGTCGCGAACCACGCACCGAGGTCGCGCATGTCCTGGTTGGACAACGGGGCGGCATACGGGGCCATCAGTGCAGCCAGACCGCCGGTGCGTTCGCCGTGCTTGAACAGGGCGAGCTGCTGGGCGATGTAGCGTTCCGGCATGCCGGCGATCCGCGGCGCGTTCTGCAGCATCGCGTTGCCATCCACGCCGTGGCACGCGGCGCAGGCACCGGCCTTGCTCTGGCCGGCCTTGGCATCACCCCAAGTGGCGGGCTTGTCGTCCAGCGGCGCGGCCTGGACCGGGGCGTTGTCGGGAACGGCAACGGCGGTGCTCTGTGCATACGCGGCGGCGGCCAGAACAAGGCAGGCAAGGCCGACGAGACCATGGACGCGGGCAAGACGCATGCGGAACTCCAAATACCAATGCAGGTGCGGCCGGGAGCCGCTGAACTGGCGAATTATGGTCGGCCGGCCTTAGGTGGTCAAACCTGCGCGGGCGGCGACGACCCCGCCAAGGCAGGTCGCAAGCGGCGACGTGGCATCCTATGGCGATGGCCGTCCCCAATCCGTTCAACCGCGCCGACTACCTGCTGGCCGCGCATACCCACCGCCAACTGCCGCCGGATGGCGGTCGCGAGGTCGCCTTTGCCGGCCGTTCCAACGCCGGCAAGTCCTCGGCGCTGAACGCGCTGTGCGGTCGCAACGCGCTGGCGCGGGTGTCCAAGACGCCGGGCCGCACCCAGCAACTGGTGTACTTCGGACTGCCGCCGCACGAGGGCAAGTACCTCGTCGACCTGCCGGGCTACGGCTACGCCAAGGTGCCGCAGGACCTGCAGGCGCACTGGCAGGCGTTCCTGGATGGCTACTTCGGCAGCCGCGATGCCCTGGCCGGGCTGGTCGTGGTGATGGATATCCGCCATCCGCTGAAGGACTACGACCGCTCGATGATCGGTTATGCGATGCGTCGCGGCCTGCCCGCGCATGCCTTGTTGACCAAGGCCGACAAGCTCTCCCGCGGCGCGGCGATGAATACCGTGCAGGCCGTGCGCAAGGATCTGTCGGCGACATATGGCGACAGCGTCAGCGTGCAGGGCTTTTCCGGCGAGACCAAGCAGGGCGTCGACGAACTGCGCGCGGTCGTGGCGGGCTGGCTGGAAATCTAGAAGCCGGTTAGTCGCAGCGCCGGCGCCTACCGCTTGGTGATCGCTGCGCGGCTCGAATGCCGCTGCGCGATTCAGCCGACGGTCTCGCCGTCGCGATCACCTCATTCGATCTCCAGTAGCGTTGCCGACATCGCCGGCAGTTCAAGTGCCCTGCCCATCCCCACTGGCTTGGCGCTCAGCGCATCGCGCGCCGTGCGGCCGCGCAGGAAAGCATCGAAGCGATCCAGCGCGAGCGATGTCGGCTTGGCGTTCTTGTTGAGGGCCACCATCACGCTACGCCCGCCTTCGTGGCGGAAGTACACGTACACGCCATCCTGCGGCGCGAAGTGGGTGAGCTTGCCGGTGTGCAGCAATGGCGTGCGTTTGCGCCAGTCGAACAGCGCGCGGGTGTAGGCCTGTGCGTCGCGTTGCGCGGCGCTCAATCCGTTGCCGGTGAAGGCATTCGCGGTATCGCCGGCCCAGCCGCCGGGCATGTCGGCGCGCAGCTGGCCGTCGTTGCGTTCCTTCGGGCCGCGCAGCAGCACTTCGGAGCCGTAATAGAACTGCGGCGTGCCGCGCACGGTGGCCAGGTAGGCCATGCCGAGCTTCCATGCGGCCAGGTCGCCGTCCAGGTGGGCGAACAGGCGCGCGGTGTCGTGGTTCTCGGCGAACACCACCAGCGCATCGGGATCCGGGTAGACGAAATCGTTGGCCAGCATCTCGTACAGATTCACCCAGCCCGTGTCCCAGCCTTCCGGCTGCACCAGCGCTGTGCGCAGGGCGATGTGGATCGGGAAGTCCATCATGCTGGGCATGTGCGGGACATGGCCGCTGGCGTTCTGTTTGCCGCGCTGCCAATGGGCGACGACCATCGGGTTGATGCTCCATTCCTCGCCGACCATCGCGAAGTTCGGGTACTCGGTGAGCACCGCCTTCGCCCACGCGCTGAGGAAGTCAGCATCGGCATAGCCGAAGGTGTCCTCGCGGATCCCGGAAAGCCCGGCGTACTCGATCCACCACAACGTGTTCTGGATGAGATAGCGCGCCAGGTGCGGGTTGCGCTGGTTGAGGTCGGGCATCGCATCGACGAACCAGCCGTCGGTGAAGGCCTCGCGATCCGCCGGTGCCGCATGCGGATCCTGCACCGTGGTGCGGCGATGGTTGGTCGGCGCAAACCTGCCGCCGTGGTTGATCCAGTCCTTCGCCGGCAGATCGCGCATCCACCAGTGCTGCGAGCCGATATGGTTGAGCACGATGTCCATGACGATGCCGACGCCCTTCGACTTCGCCTCGCGCGACAGCGCACGCACGTCCTCGTTGCTGCCCATGCGCGGATCGGTCTTGTAGAGATCGGTGATCGCGTAGCCGTGATAGCTGTATTCGGGTTGGTCGTTTTCCAGGAACGGCGTCGGCCACAGCTGGGTGAAGCCCATGCCGGCGATGTAGTCCAGGTGCTTGCGGATGCCGGCGATGTCGCCTCCGTGACGGCCGTTCGGACTCGCGCGGTTGGCGGCTTCGCGCATGCCGGGGACGCTGTCGTTGGATGGATCGCCGTTGGCGAAGCGATCGGGCGTGATCAGGTAGATCGCATCGTGCGCATCGAAGCCGCGGCGCTGCGCGGAGCCGGGCTCGCGCGCGTCGAGTCGCCACGGATGCGTCGCCACGATCTTGCCGGCGTCGACGAAGGCGATGTCGAAGTTGCCGGGCGTGGCGTCGGCCGCGATCTCGACGGTCACGAACAGGTAGTTGGGGTTGTCGGTCTTCTGCACATCGACGATGGCCACGCCGTGGTGCGACAGCCGCGGCGTCGATGTCGCGATGCCGTTGCCGTGCACCAGCAACTCGACCCGGTTGTGCTGCATGCCGACCCACCAGTTGGCGGGTTCGACGCGTTCGATGTCGATGGCGCGCACGGGTGCGGAAAAGCCGAGCAGCAACGCGAGCGTGCAGAGGATCGTGCGCATCAGGCCCCTCCAAGGCAGCGATGTGCGAGCGAGGCTACAAGCGCGCCGATGCGGGGACAACGGATTCGGCCGGGAATACGTATGCAGCCGCAACACTGAAAGCCGGGAGGCGCACTGCCGGCCGTCATCGCTGCGGGCTATGCTGCGCGTCCACAGGGGAAGCCACGCATGTCCGGACCCAGCAACGCCAACGACACCCCGATCACCGATTACCGGCAGCTAGTCGAGGTCATAGCCTCCGGCGAAAAGCCGATCGAGGCCTGGCGCATCGGCACCGAGCACGAAAAATTCGGCTTCCGCCTGGATGACCTGCGGCCGCCGACCTTCGACGGCGAGCGCGGCATCGAGGCCGTGCTGAAAGGACTCACGCGCTTCGGTTGGACGCCGTACGAGGAAAGCGTGGATGGCCAGCCTGCGCGGGTGATCGCGCTGACCAAGGACATGGCCTCGGTGACATTGGAGCCGGCCGGGCAACTGGAACTCTCCGGCGCGCCGGTCGAAACCATCCACGACACCTGCAAGGAAGTCGGCAGCCACCTGCGCGAGGTGCGTGCGGTCGCCGATGAATTGCAGCTCGGCTTCCTCGGCATGGGCTTCCAGCCGAAGTGGCGGCGCGACGAGATGCCGTGGATGCCGAAGGGCCGCTACCGGATCATGCGCGACTACATGCCGAAGGTCGGCACGCTGGGCCTGGACATGATGACGCGCACCTGCACGGTGCAGGTCAACCTGGATTACGCATCCGAAGCGGACATGGTGAAGAAGTTCCGAGTGTCGCTGGCGCTGCAACCGATCGCCACTGCGCTGTTCGCGGATTCGCCGTTCACCGAAGGCAAGCCGAACGGCCAGCTCAGCTACCGCTCGCATATCTGGACCGACACCGACCGCGACCGCACCGGAATGCTCGACTTCGTGTTCGAGGACGGTTTCGGCTACGAGCGTTACGTCGATTACCTGCTCGACGTGCCGATGTACTTCAGCTATCGCGACGGCGAATACATCGATGCCAGCGGCAAGTCGTTCCGCAAGTTCCTGCGCCGCGAACTGGACGTGCTGCCCGGCGCGCTGCCAACGATCCGCGACTGGAACGACCACATGACCACCGCCTTCCCGGAAGTGCGGATGAAGAAGTTCCTGGAGATGCGCGGCGCCGATGGTGGTCCGTGGAACCGGCTTTGCGCGTTGCCGGCGTTCTGGGTCGGCCTGTTGTATGACGATGCCGCGCTGGATGCGGCGTGGGACCTGGTCAAGGATTTCTCGATGGTCGAACGCAACGCCTTGCGCGATGGCGTGCCGAAGCTCGCGCTGAAGACGCCGTTCCGCAACGGCACCCTGCGCGACATTGCCATCGAGGCCTTGAAAATCGCGCATGCAGGCTTGCGTCGCCGGGCCAAGGCGGATGCCTGCGGCACCGACGAATCCGGTTTCCTCGAACCGCTGATGGACATCGCCGATGCAGGCGAGACCCCGGCGGAGCGCAAGCTCGCCCTGTTCCATGGCGAGTGGAACGGCAGCGTGGACCCGGTGTTCCGCGAATTCGCCTATTGAGCTTCAGCTGCGCGAAAAAGGGAGACGGAGGCGATGCAGGTCACCGGGAGACAACCGACGGCGCGGACCTCGGATCGTGGGTGCCTCGGTCAGCGGCATGTCCCGATTGGCGCCGAATTGCGTTGAAGTGAAGGTGGCCGCACAACCGCAGGAGGAAACGCGTCATGCCAGAACCGACACCGACACTGCTCCGTACACAGGGTGGCACTCAAGTCCAAGTGTCTGATAGCAGCCCGCAAGTCACCATCACCTCGCCTGCGGGCGTCGGCATCGTGATCGAAGATGCCAACATCCGCATCAGCTCACCGGGCTGCATGATCCAGATAAGCGGAGGCAACATCACGCTCACGGGTGCCCAGGTCACGGTGGACGCCATGATCCTCAACGCGCGGATGATCCGTTGCGACACCATCGTCGCCAACACCGTAGTCGGTTCTTCGTATACGCCTGGCGCGGGCAACGTCTGGTAATCCAAGCCACGAGCCGCTATTCATGCTCGGCATGGCCCGGTGCCCGGCACGTGCGGGGCGCGTTCTACCGCCGGCCGAACGCAAGCTGGAACTGTTCCATGGCGAATGGAACACTAGCGTGGATCCGTTGTTTCGCGAGTTCGCCTACTGAGTGCGGACTGCGCTTCGCGGCCTATTTGCGGCGCTTGCGACTGATTGCCGCGCCCTCGGAGGATCCCATCACCATCGAGATGCGGATGGTTGCCGGCGACGTCCCTTCGAATGGCGCGAAGCGGTAGCCGGCAAGGCAGGTCGCCAGCGTATCGGCCACGCCCGGCTTGGGCACGAAGTTCTCCAGCACGACGCGCCCGACCGTCCCCGAGGGAAGCACTTCGATGATCCAGGCGGCGGAGGCAGCGCCGATGCGGTCGATGGCATTCACGGCGCAGCTGTCGTTGTTGCTGGTGACGTGGGTGGGGCCCCCGTCCTGTGCTGAGGCTCGCAGGTTGCGGCCCGCTTGCCGCTCTCGCATGCGTTGCTCGACCTGCTTGCCGTGCTGGTCCAGGTACGCGTTGAAGTCCTCGCGCACGAGTTTACGGGGCAGGCTCGGGCGTGCGTAGCGCCAGATGAGTTCCGTACGGGCGAGCAGGTTGCCGTTGTAGGCGGAGCGCTGGAAACGTGTGTCGCTGGCATCGTCCAGCGCCGGTATCAGGAGTTTCTCCACGTAGTGCAGGTAGACCTGCGTCCATTTCATCGCGTCGCGGGCGTTGGCGTGGCGCATCTCCATTTCTGCCAGGTCGGCATAGGCGCCCAAGTGGCCGCTTTCCGCCATCGGCAGGATCAATGCGCGTGCCTTGTCGATGTCCTGCGGCAGCAAGTTGCCTGGCAGGTACTCGCCATGCCGGTACAGCTGGCCGACCGTGTACCCGAACTCCGGACACTCGCGCATGGTGGCGAGTTGCTGGTACGCAGCCAGTGCCGCTTGCCGACGATCCGCTGGTGCCGCGGGGTCGAGCAGGTCGAGGATCGCGCCTTGCGGCAAGGTCGCATACGCGGCTTCGCACCCGGCGCCGGGCATCGGGTCGGGGTGTGCGGCCGCCGCGCCGGGCATTCCGCATATCGCCAGCAAGCAAAGCAATCGCCGTCCCATCGATGTCATCTCCACGTTCCTTGTGCCCGTATCCGGTTTTTACCGCACTCGGGCAGACCAGGCAAAGGCCGTGTTGTCGCCTCCAGGCGATCGCGAGCCGTCATCCGGCTGCGGATGGTCACGCCCGAAACCGATGCTGCAGCGCGTCATGAAACGCGCTAGCCTGCGGCGATGACACCGATTGCCCGCCCGCTGCGCGAACCCCTCGATTTCGCCGAGTCCGACACCCTGTTGCGCGATGACGTGCGCCGCCTGGGTGCCATGGTCGGCGACATGCTGGCCGAGCAGGTCTCGGCGGAATTCCTGCAGCAGGTCGAGGCGGTGCGGCGCATCGCGATTGCCCGCCGCGAGCAGGGCGAGCCGGTGGATGCGCTCGCGCAGCGCCTGTCCGAAGTGACCTTGGGCGATGCCGAGGCGCTGGTGCGTGCGTTCGCGGCCTACTTCGGCGCGACCAATGTCGCCGAGCGCGTGCATCGCATCCGTCGCCGCCGTGATTACCAGCGCACGGGCAGCGCGCCGCAGCCGGGCAGCCTGGAAGCGGTGCTGCTGGAGTTGCGCAATGACGGCGTCGGTTTGCCGGAATTGCAGGCGCTGCTGCCGCGGATGTGCATCGAGCCAGTGTTCACTGCGCATCCGACCGAAGCGGTGCGGCGTGCGTTGCTGCTGAAGGAGCGCACGATCGTCGAGCGCCTGGTCGCCGACATCGACCGCACCCGCACGCCGCCGGAACGCGGGGCCGACGACGCACGCATCCGCCAGTCGCTCACCACCACGTGGCAGACCACCGAAGTGCCGCCGCACAAGCCGACCGTCGCCGACGAGGTCGAGCACATCGGCTTCTATCTCTCCAGCGTGCTGTATCGCGTGCTGCCGGTGTTCTACGAAGCATTCGTGGGCGCGATCGAGGCGGTGTACGGCGAGCGCATCGAATTGCCGCCGCTGCTGCGCTTCGGCACCTGGGTCGGCGGCGACATGGACGGCAATCCGAACGTCGGCGCGACGACGGTGCGCGACGCGCTCGCCGCGCAACGTGCGCAGGCGCTGGCCTGCTACCAGTCCGACCTGCGCGCGCTCGGCGACATCCTCACCCAGAGCGAAGAGCGCGTGGGTTTCGATGCCGCGATCACAGCGCGAACGGACGAATACAAGTCGCTGCTGCCCGACGGCGCGGTGCGTGCGCGGCCGCGGCTGGCCGACATGCCGTACCGGCAATTGCTGGGACAGATGCGGGGCCGCCTGTCGGCAACGGTGGCGGGCGGCACGGGTGGCTATCCGGATGCCGGTGCCTTCATCGCCGACCTCGAACTGATCGATGCCAGCCTGGCCCACCATCGTGGCGACCAGGCCGGGCGCTTCGCCCTGCAGCGCGTGTTGTGGCGCGCGCGCACCTTCGGCTTCCACATGGCCGCGCTGGACCTGCGCCAGGATTCCGCCGCGCACGACGATGCGCTGGCCGCACTTGATAACCATGCCGACTGGGCGACACAGCCGGTACCGGCACGGGTCGAGCGCCTGCATGCATTGATCGAAGGTGCGGCGGTGTCGGCACCGAACGCGCCCTCGGCGGTGTCGACGCTGGCGGTGTTCCGCACCGTGCACGAATTGCGCCGCACCCTCGGCGAACACGCCTTCGGCCCGTACATCATCAGCATGAGCCGCAGCGAAGCCGACGCGCTGGCGGTGCTCGCGCTGGCGCGCATCGCCGGCTGCGTGGACGACGATGCGGTGCCGCTCGATGTCGCGCCGTTGTTCGAGACCGTCGACGACCTGCAGGCCGCGCCCGAGGTCATGCGCGCGCTGTTCGCCGATCCGGTCTATCGCGCGCACCTGGCCGCGCGTGGTAATCGACAGACGGTGATGCTGGGTTACAGCGACAGCGCCAAGGACGGCGGCTTGCTGGCCTCGCGTTGGGCGCTGCAACGCGCGCAGGTGGACCTGCTGGAGCTGGCCCGCGAGGCCGGCGTGGCGATCGTGTTCTTCCATGGCCGTGGTGGTTCGGTGAGCCGCGGTGGCGGCAAGACCGAGCGCGCGATCATCGCCGCGCCGCGCGGGTCGGTGGACGGGCGCATGCGCGTCACCGAGCAGGGCGAGGTGATCCACCGCAAGTACGGCATTCGCGCATTGGCGCTGCGAAATCTCGAGCAAATGACCGGTGCGGTGCTGCGCGCCAGCCTGCGCCCGCGCCCGCCCGAGCCACGCGAAGCACCGTGGCGCGACATCGCCGCCGAACTCGCCCGCACCTCGCGCACGCACTACCGCGCGCTGGTGCATGAGCGCGAGGATTTCCCCGCGTATTTCCGCGCGGCCACGCCGATCGACGTGATCGAGCAGTTGCGGATCGGCTCGCGTCCGTCGCGACGTCGCGATGGCGGCATCGCCAACCTGCGCGCGATCCCGTGGGTGTTCGCGTGGTCGCAGAACCGCTCCGGCCTGACCGGCTGGTATGGCGTCGGCACCGCGTTGCAAAACGGCATCGATACCCACGGCCTCGACGCGATGGCGGCGATGGCGCGCGATTGGCGTTTCTTCGCCGCGGCGATCGACGATGTCGAGATGCTGATGGCGAAATCCGACGTCGACATCTTCGAGCGCTACTCGCTGCTCGCCGGCGACGCGCACGATGCGTTCTTCCCGCAGATCGTGGAGGAGTTCGAACGCACCCGCGACGCGATCCTGGCGATCAAGGGACGCGACGAATTGCTGGCGGACGACTACCGGCTGCGGCTGTCGATCCGCCTGCGCAATCCCTACGTCGACCCGATCAGCCTGCTGCAGGTCGACCTGCTGCGACGCTGGCGGGCCGGTGGCCGCGAGGACGAAGCGCTGTTGCGTGCGCTGGTGGCGACCGTCAACGGCATCGCCGCGGGCATCCAGAACACCGGCTAGGCATCGGTGCCTGCGCGGAAAGTGCTTTTGTGGGAGGGGCTTCAGCCCCGATTCCCGGCCGCGGTTCCAACCAAAAAACGGGAGCGGTTGCCCGCTCCCGTCGCACGTCCCTGTGCCCGGCTTGCCCAGCCGTCGGTGGAACTACAGGTCGAAGCCGAAGCCGCCACCCACCGAGCTCTCACCGCTGGCGAACGAGGCGCCGAGGGAGAACGATCCGCGGTCCCCGATGCGCTTGCCGTAGCCGATCGACACCGCGCCCTGGCTCCCCTGCGCGCCGACGCCGATCGCGATGCGACCACGCTCGCTGTTGCCGTTGGCCGCGTTCACCGCCATCTGGGTCATCGCGGTGCCCATCGCGCCGATCCGGTCGATGCGGGTATCGGTCTGGGCGAAGCGGCGATCCACCTGCTGCTGGTACTGGGTGAAGGTGTCGGTCCAGGCGGCGAACTTCGCATCGGTGTACGACTTCGCCGAGCTCAGCGTCTGCGTGGCGGTGCTGTCGGTGTAGGACTTCGATGCGGTCAACGTGGCCGCATCACCGGCGTCGGCGTGCGCCATGGATGCGGACAGCGTCGCCGCATCACCGGCATCCGCATGCGCATTGGCCGAAGCGAGCGTCGCTTCATCGCCGGCATCCGCATAGGCATTGGCCGATGCAAGCGTGGCCGCGTCGCCGTCCTCGACCATCTGCGCCACCTGGCTCATGTCGGCATCCTGCCCGGCCGGGCCCTGTGGACCTGTCGGGCCCTGCGGGCCTGCGGGACCTTCCGGGCCTTGCGGACCCGCGGGGCCTTCCGGACCATCCGGACCTTCGGGACCGGTCGGACCCGTGGGACCTTCGGGGCCGGTCGGGCCTGCGGGACCTGCCGGACCTTCGGGTCCGGTCGGACCGGTCGGGCCTTCGGGACCCTGCGGACCTTCGGGACCGGCCGGGCCACCGACATTCGCGGCCAGCAGGGTCAGCTGCGAATCCACCGCCGCGAATGCCGAGGCCACGTCGTTGAAGTTGTTGCCCTGGATGGTGAAGGTCGGTGCTGTGAACATCCCGCCCGCCCAACCGGCACCGCCGCCGAACGCATTGGCGAAGCCGGACAGATCGGCGAACCCACCGGCCGACATGATCGCCGAGTTCAACTGGCGCACGTTGACTGCATCGGTGTCCTCGGTGCCGTCGGCGACGTAGATGATCTGGCTCAGGCGGCTGTCGCTGCCCACCGAGACCGCGTAGTCGCGGTCGGCCACCGCCTGGTAACCGATGGCGGTGCTGCCGATGTTGAGTGCTTCGCTCTGGTGGCCAAAGGCGCTGCTGTATTCGCCGCTGGCGACATTGCCGGAGCCGTACGCGTTGCTGCCGCCGCCGCTGGCGGTGTTGCTGTAGCCGACGGCAGCGCTGATGGTGCCGCTGGCAGTATTCCCGGCGCCGAGAGCACTGCTGTAGCTTCCGCTGGCGGTGTTGAAATAACCGAACGCGCTGCTGTTCCCGCCACTGGCGACGGTGTACGAGCCGAAAGCATTACTGAAGTCAGCGCTGGCCGTGTTGAAATAGCCGAACGCGCTGCTGTAGGCCCCAATGGCGGTATTTGCGTTGCCGACGGCGCTGCTGTAGATCCCGCTGGCGATGTTGCCGTAGCCGAACGCGCTGCTGTCGCTGCCGGTGGCGGCGTTTTCGTAGCCGAAGGCGCTGCTGAGCCCGCCATCGGCGACGTTTCCGACGCCGAAGGCACTGCTCTCGGAGCCGGAGGCATCGTTGTCGTTGCCGAGGGCGCTGCTGTCGTCGCCGGTGGCGGCGTTTCCGTAGCCGACGGCGCTGCTGCTCTCGCCATTGGCCTCGTTGAAGGCGCCGAAGGCGTTGCTCTCCGCGCCACCGGCAATGTTGCTGACGCCAACGGCGCTGCTGTACCCGCTACTGGCGACGTTGGACGTGCCGAAAGCATTGCTGTAGTCAGCGGTGGCGAGGTTCAACGCACCGACGGTGCTGCTGTATGGACCTTCTGCCGAATTGTCGTAGCCAACTGCGGTGCTGTAGTCCCCCGTCGCATGATTGGTATAGCCGAAAGCGCTGCTGGAAATTCCGAATGCACTGCTTGTGGAGCCGAACGCGCTGCTGTCTTCTCCGCTCGCCCGGTTTTCACGGCCGATTGCACTGCTGCCAACACCGCTGGCCTCGTTGAACCCGCCCAATGCGCTGCTCTGCTCGCCGCTGGCCTCGTTATAGACACCGGCGGCTACCGATTGGAGACCGCTGGCGATCGCGTCGTCACTGCCGTCGCCAGCGCCATTCGCCTGAAAGTAGGGGTTGTCGCCCACTGCAACGCCGGCAATGGCGGCATTGAGCTGGCGCAGGTTGATCGCATCGGTGTCCTCGGTACCGTCGGCCAGGTAGATGATCTGGTTCAGCCGACTGCTGTTGCCCACCGATACTGCATAGTCGCGGTCAGCAATGGCCATGTAGCCGATCGCAGTGCTGCCGAAGTTCAACGCTTGCGCCTGATGCCCGAATGCGCTACTGCGAATGCCGCTGGCAATGGTCAAAGAGCCGAACGAGGTGCTGAGCTCGCCGCTGGCAGTGTTCTCGTACCCGAAGGCACTGCTGAAGAGCCCCGAAGCCAGATTTCGGGTGCCGAAAGAACTGCTGCTGGTCCCCGCCGCCGTGTTGTCGATGCCGAACGCGCCGCTACTGATGCCCTCCGCCGTGTTGTCAATGCCGAACGCGCCACCGGATTGGCCGCTGACGGTATTTCTGGACCCGAAAGCAATGCCAGAAAAGCTTGTAGCACTGTTGCCGAAGCCGTGGGCGGCGCTGGCAGGGCCGGATGCGGTATTGTCGTAACCGAAGGCGCCGCTGTTTTCACCGCTGGCGGTGTTTTCCCCGCCGAAGGCGTTGCTTCGCAAGCCGCTGGCCAGGTTGTTGAGGCCAAACGCGCTGGCGGCGACATTCAGTGCGTTCGACCCGTTGCCGAAGGCGCTGCTGTCTTCACCACTGGCCGTGTTGTTGAAACCGAACGCGCTGCTGTTGTCGCCGGTGGCTTCATTGAGGACACCGAAGGCGTTGCTGATCGCGCCGCTGGAAATATTCGTATAGCCGAACGCGTTGCTGTGTCCTCCGTTGGAAATGTTATCGGTGCCGAATGCGATGCTGCCAAAGCCGCTGGCCTCGTTTTCCCTGCCGCAGGCGACGGCATCGAAGCCATCTGCCGTACTGTCGAGATCCTGCTCGCCGGCATCGTTGGAGCCGTCGCAGACATCGCCGGCAACGGCCGGTCCGCACAAGCCGAGCGCCAGCGCGGCACAGACGGCGGCGACCAGGGCCGAGCGCCGCGATCCCGACACGTCACGTCGTCGTCCAGCGTATTCCGATGCCACCGCCGGGGCGGCCAGCGCCGGGTTCGATACCGACTCGTCTATCCGGTTCATGAGCCGCCCTCCGCTGGAAGCTGCGGGGCGGTCGGCGGCTTGACGCCGTGGTGCGTGCACGGGAAGTTGCGACGTTTGCATGGAGATCTCCGATCGGTTGCGGGCCGGCGGCCAAGAGAGGCCGTTCAACAAGAGACGCAACAGTCGGGGAGAAAAAGGCTCATCCATGCAATGCCACGCCCGGCGCGGGCGCAGCGTTGCCGCATTCAGGCCGCCGGTTCGGGTGCTCCAGCGCCGCCTTCCAGTTCGCGCCGCAGCCAGGTCTTGGCGAGCACCCAGTCGCGCTTGACGGTGGCGGCCGCGATGTTGAGGGCTTCGGCGGTTTCGTGGATGTCCAGGCCGCCGAAGTAGCGGCATTCGACGACACGGGCCGCGCGGGCGTCGATCTCGGCAAGCCGGTCCAGCGCCTGATCGAGCGCCTCGACATCCACCTCGGGAGTGTCGGCGGCAACGTGCTGCGCATGGCCCAGGGTGAGCGGTTCGCCGCTGCCGCCGCGCTTGTGCCGATTGCGCTGCTTGGCGTGGTTGACCAGCACGCGACGCATGACCAGCGAAGCCACCGCAAGAAACTGCACGCGGCTCTGCCACTGCGCGCGCTCTTGCGCGGCGAGCCGCAGATAGGTTTCATTGACCAGTGCGGCGGTGTCGAGGGTGTGGCCGGCGCGTTCGCCGCGCAGCTGCCGGTGTGCGGCATCGTGCAATTGCGCGTAAAGCAGAGGCATCAGCGCATCGAGGGCGTCGCGATTGCCGCCGCTGGCCTCGTACAGCAGGCGCGTGATGTGTCCGCTCATGGCGAATCGCCACCGGGAGACATGCGTTCCAGCCGCTGGCGCACCTCGGCGATGAAGGGGTGACCCTCGTCGAGCGTGCTGGTGGCGATGCGCTCGGCATCCTGCAGGTCTTTTCGCGCCAGCTCCAGATCGCCGCGTTGCTCATGCAGGCTGGCGCGACCGCCGCGCACGAAGGCGCCATAGGGATGCTGTGGGCCGAAGCGTCGTTCGATGATCGCCAGCGAGTCCACGAACGCGGCTTCGGCGCGGTCGAGCCGGTTCAGCTCCATGTAGGTCATGCCCAGGTTGTTGAGACTGGCGCTGAGGTTCTGGTCGGTGTCGGCGCCGGGCTGGCTGCGCCGCAGCGCCACCACTTGTTCCAGCAGCACCGCCGCCTCGTCGAGGCGATCCTGGTCGCTGAGCGCCAGCGCGATCTGGTTGAGCGCGCTGGTGCGATCGTTGGGCTCGACATCCAGCGCGCCATCGAGCGCCGCCAGCGCCTGGCGTGCGAGACGCTCGGATGCCGCGTAGTTCTCGAGGCGGTATTCCACTTTCGACAGTTCAAGCAGGCTGTTGCTGCGTGGCTTGCCGCTCAGGCCGGCTCGGCGTCCCGTTTCCACCGCGTCGGCGAGCACGCTGCGGGCGCGGTCCCATTCACCGCGGGCCTGATAGGCACCGCCGACGGCGGTCAGCACCGCCGCCCGCTCGCCATCGCGCAGCGTATCGCTGTCCTGGAGCAATTCGAGTCCACGCTGCAGCATTTCGCCGGCGGTGATGTCGCGCTGCGCGCGGGTGGGGTCGGCCTGCTCGAACAGCCGGGTCAGGAATTGCGCGGTGATCTCGGCGCGGTCGCGCTCGGTGCGCAGGGCATCGCTCTGCAGGGCAATGCGCGAGGCCGTCTGCGACGCGAACACGCCGAAGCCGAGCGCAACGGCAATCAGCAGCACCGTGAGCGATGCGCTCCAGCGGTTGCGGTTGAGGAACTTGCCTGCCCGGTACAGGAAGGTGTCCGGTCGCGCGTCCACCGGCAGCCCGCGCAGGTGCAGCTTGAGATCGTCCGACAGGCCTTCCGCGGAACGGTAGCGCCGCTGGGGGTCGAAGCGCAGTGCGTGCAGGCAAATGGTGTCGAGATCGCCGCGCAATCGGCGGCGCAGGCCATGTTCGGTTTCGCCGCGCAGCTCAGCGGCCGCGGCGGTGACGCGCTCCGAGGGCTTGGCGGCGTTCGCATCCGCTGCCTGCCCGTTGCCGTCGAAGGGAAGCTCGCCGCAGAACAGCCGGTAGCACAGGATGCCGAGCTGGTAGATGTCGCTGGCCGTGGTCACCGGCGCGCCGCTGCGTTGTTCCGGGCTGGCGTACTGCGGCGTGTAGATCTGCGTGGCGGTCTGGTCCTGACCCGGTCGGTCGAGCAGCTTGGCGATGCCGAAGTCCATCAGCATCGGCGTTCCCTGCGGGGTGACCAGGATGTTGGCCGGCTTGATGTCGCGGTGAACGACGAGATTCTGGTGCGCGAACTGCGCCGCGCCACAGACCTGACGCAGCAGGTCGATCCGGCCGGCGAGCGGCAGCCGCCGGTCGTCGCACCAGGCGTCCAGCGGTTGGGCGCCCTCGAGATAGGGCATCGCAAACCAGGGCCGCCCGTCCGCGGTGACGCCGCCGTCAAGCAGGGTGGCGATGTTCGGATGGTCGAGTGCAGCCAGGATCCGCCGTTCGGTGGTGAAGCGCGCAACCAGATCGGCCGATTCCAGCCCACGGGCGATGATCTTGATCGCAGCCTGCTGCGCAAAGCCGCCGTCGCTGCGCTCGGCCAGGTACACCGACCCCATGCCGCCGGAGCCGATGCGGCGCACGATCGTCCACGCGCCGACGCCGCAGCCCAGCAGCGGGTCGGCATCCTCCGGCAGCTCGAAGGTCGGGGCACCGATATCGGGCGGTCGTTCGAGGAAACCCGGGTCTGCATCCCACTCGCGCACCAGCGATTCGAGCTCGGAGCGAAAGCCCTGATCGCCTGCGCAGAGACGGTCGATCAGTGCCGGGCGCTGGTCGACGGGGCAATCCACGGCCGCACCCAGTGCGTTCTGCAAGCGCTGCCAGCGATCACTGTCCATGGGCCGATCCTACCAGCGACGCGAGAATGCCCTTCGCGAAGCCACGCACGTTGGATCCGGATCGACGTGATCGAGCATCTGTGGATCCCCGGGCATCCACGACATCGTCAAAAAAACGGGAGCGGTTGCCCGCTCCCGCTGCACGTCCCTGTGCCCGGCTTGCCCAGCCGTCGGTGGACTTACAGGTCGAAGCCGAAGCCGCCACCCACCGAGCTCTCGCCACTGGCGAACGAAGCGCCGAGGGAGAACGATCCGCGGTCCCCGATGCGCTTGCCGTAGCCGATCGACACCGCGCCCTGGCTGCCCTGCGCGCCGACGCCGATCGCGATGCGGCCCTTCTCGGAACGGCCGTTGGCCGCGTTCACCGCCATCTGGGTCATCGCCGTGCCCATCGCGCCGATCCGGTCGATGCGGGTGTCGGTCTGCGCGAAGCGGCGATCCACCTGCTGCTGGTACTGGGTGAAAGTGTCGTTCCAGGCGGCGAACTTGGCATCGGTGTACGACTTGGCCGAAGCCAGCGTCTGCGTGGCGGTGCTGTCGGTGTAGGACTTCGATGCGGTCAGCGTGGCCGCGTCGCCGGCGTCCGCATGCGCGTTGGCCGCGGCCAGGGTGTCGGCCGCGCTGGCATCGGTGTACGCCGTCGAGGCCTCGAGGGTGGCGGCATCGCCGGCATCGGCGTGCGCATTCGCCGCTTCCAGGGTGGCGGCATCGCCGGCATCCACGTAGGCCGGATCGGCACCGTCGGCGCCGTCTTGCCCTGCCGGCCCCTGTGGGCCAGCCGGACCGGCCGGACCTTCGGGCCCCTGCGGGCCGGCTGGACCTGCCGGGCCTTCCGGACCCGCCGGGCCGGCTGGACCTTCGGGACCTTGCGGACCTTCGGGGCCGGCCGGACCGCCCACGCTGCCCGCCAGCAGGGTCAGCTGCGAATCCACCGCGGCGAACGCGGAGGCCACGTCGTTGAAGTTGTTGCCCTGGATGGTGAAGGTCGGCGCGGTGAACATCCCGCCCGCCCAGCCGGCGCCACCGCCGAACGCATTGGCGAAGCCGGACAGGTCTGCGAAACCACCGGCCGACATGATCGCGGAATTCAACTGGCGCACGTTGACCGCATCGGTGTCCTCGGTGCCGTCTGCAACGTAGATGATCTGGCTCAGGCGGTTGTCGCTGCCCACCGAGACTGCGTAGTCGCGGTCCGCCACCGCTTGGTGACCGATTGCGGTGCTGCCGTAGTTGAGTGCCTGCGACTGGTAGCCGAAGGCGCTGCTGCGCTCGCCGCTGGCGGTGTTGTCGTAACCGAACGCGCTGCTATCGACGCTGCTGGCGGTATTGAACATGCCGAATGCACTGCTGTTTTCGTTGCTCGCGGTATTGCCTTGGCCGAAGGCGTTGCTGTCGTCGCCGCTAGCCTCGTTGCCGGTACCGACGGCGCTGCCGCGCCGGCCGCTGGCGTGGTTTTCATTGCCCAGCGCGTTGCTTTCATTGCCACTGGCTTGGTTGCCAAAACCGAAGGCATTACTTCGCGAACCTGAGGCCACATTGGCGTTGCCGAACGCGCTGCTGTCGTCAGCGCTGGCCTGGTTGCTTCGGCCAACGGTCGAACTCGCATAGCCAGAGGCTTCATTGGCGAAGCCGAAGGCACTCGCTTCCACGCCGGTGGCGGAGTTCAACCAGCCGAACGCGCTGCTGTAGTCGCCGACAGCGCTGTTATCGAAGCCGAAGGCGCTGCTCTGGGAGCCGGAGGCCTCGTTGTCGGTGCCGAAGGCACTGCTTTCATCGCCGCTGGCGTAGTTGAAATGGCCGACCGCGCTACTGGAATCTCCTTCGGACGTGTTGCTGTTGCCGACCGCACTGCTGTTGTCGCCGTTGGCGTCGTTGGCGAAGCCCAGCGCACTGCTCTCATGGCCGCTGGCAGTGCTGTAGTAGCCGATGGCGCTGCTGTGCAGGCCGCCGGCGGAGGTCGAGTAGCCGGCGGCGATGGATCGCTCGCCGTCGGCCACCGCGTCGGGACCAACGGCAACGGAACCAGCGCCGTTGGCCTGCGCATCGTCGGAACCGTCGGCGGGGCCATCGGCCTTGAAGTACGGGCTGTCGCCCGCGGCCACGCCGGCAATGGCGGCGTTGAGCTGGCGCAGGTTGACGGCGTCGGTGTCTTCGGTGCCGTCGGCCAGGTGGATGATCTGCAGCTCGTTGCCGGCGCTGCCCACGGACACCGAATAGTCGCGGTCGGCGATGGCCATGTAGCCGATCGCGGTGCTGCCGATGTTCAGTGCCTGCGAGCTGTAACCGAATGCGCTGCTGTTTTCGCCGCTGGCGGCGTTGTTGTAGCCGAAAGCGCTGCTGGACTCGCCGCTGGCGGTGTTTTCCCAGCCGAATGCACCGGCTTCGTCGCCGCTGGCGACATTGCCGTAACCGAAAGCGCTGCTGTCGGAGCCTTCGGCCCGGTTGCTGGCGCCGAATGCGCTGCTGAAACTACCGATCGCGAGATTGAATCGCCCGAACGCGGTGCTGAAGCCGCCGCTGGCCTCGTTGCCGCGGCCGAAGGCGTTGCTGTCGATGCCGCCGGCGGTATTGCTGCCGCCGAACGCGTAGCTGGCTGCGCCGCTGGCGGTGTTGTCCACGCCGAAGGCGCTGCTGTTCAAGCCGCTGGCGACCACGCCAGCTCCGACCGATACCGCGTTTAAGCCGCTGGCGACGGCGGTTTCCGAGGACGCATCGTTGATGCCATCGCCATCGGTATCGAGGTCGAGGGCGATGGATCCGTCGCCGTCGCGGTCTAGCCAGGTTCCCAATGCCAGGCTGCTCTGGGCGGTTGCCGTGGCGACGGCACCGAACGCGGCGCTGTAATCGCCGCTGGCGGTGTTGCCGTGGCCGAATGCGCTGCTGCTCTGTCCGCTGGCGGTGTTGCCGAAGCCGATGGCATGTCCAGCATCACCACTTGCGGTGTTGGAGGATCCAAAAGCGCCGGCGCTGAAGCCGCTGGCGACGTTGATGTAGCCGACGGCACTGCTGTAGTCGCCGCTCGCCTCGTTGATCACGCCAAACGCATTGCTCCCGCTGCCGGCGGCGGTGTTGCGGGCGCCAAACGCATTGCTTGCTTCGCCATCTGCATTGTTCTGGTAGCCGACCGCTGAGCTGCCTTCGCCGCTGGCCGTATTGACGTAGCCGAAGGCGTTGCTGTCTGCGCCGCTGGCACTGTTGCTGTTGCCGAAGGCGCTGCTGTGGCCGCCGCTGGCGAGGTTGAAGCGCCCGAAGGCATTGCTGAACATGCCGTTGGCGGTATTGGTGTAGCCGAAGGCATTGCTTGCCTGCCCGCTGGCATCGTTGTCGTGGCCGCAGGCAACCGCATCGGTGCCGGTTGCGGTGCTGTCGAGGGTCTGTTCGCCGGCATCGTTGGAGCCGTCGCAGACATCGCCGGCCCATGCGGGCATCGCGGCGCAGGCCAGCAACAGGGCCAGCGCGAGCGCGCTCCTGCGGGGGTGATGGCGGCGCGGATCGTGTTTGAAGTGACGCATGGTTCCTCTCCTGGGCAAGCCGGTGGACTACCGGGCGCACATGGATCGGAAAAGGGCGGCGAAAGGCGACACGGCCGCCGCACGCCGGCGTCGCGTCAGGGCATGGCGTCGAGCGAGGCCAGCGCCTCGCGGGTGCGGGCGATGTCCGCATGGCCCGCCGGCAGGGTGTCCTGCTGGATCCGCAGGGCATGTTCCAGGTGTTTGCGTGCGACTTCGGTGTCGCCGCGCTTGATCGCCATCCGGCCCAGCCGGTCGCTGACGTCGGCGACGAACGGGTGCTCCGCGCCCAGCGCCTTGCTGGCGATGGCGAGCGCACGCTCCAGATCCTCGCGTGCGCGCACGGCGTCCCCACGCTGTTCGTGCAGCTCCGCGCGGCTGCCGCGCAGGAACGCGCCGTACGGATGCTCGGGGCCGAACTTTCGTTCGAGGATGGCAAGCGCGGCGTCGTACGCGGCCTCGGCTTCGGCGGGGCGGCCCAGCTCGACCAGGTTCAACGCCAGGTTGTTGTAGTTGGCGGCCAGGTTCTGGTCGGTGGCGGCATCGGGCAGCGTGCTGCGCAGCGCTACGACGCGCTCCAGCAAGGCGGTGGCTTCCGGCAGTCGCTCCTGCTCGCTCAGCACCACCGCCAGCTGGCTCAGCCCGCTGGCGTGTTCGGCATCGCCCGCGGCCAGGCGTTCCAGCAATGACACCGCTTCGCGCGCGCGCGCTTCGGCATCGGGGAGTTGTCCCAGTCGCGTGTGCACCTTCGACAGTTCCAGCAGGCTGCTGGCGAAGGCGAGGTCGGGTGCCCCTGCTTCGCGGCCGAGCGTCACCGCGCGTTGCAGCGCCGGCAACGCGCGCGGGTAGTCGCCCTTGACCTGGTACACGCCCCCGATGGCGGTCAGCACCGCGGCGCGTTCGGCGATGCCCAGCGATTCGTCCTGGTCGACCAGCGTGGTGCCGCGTTCGAGCATCTGGCTGGCGGTAAGGTCGCTGTCGGCGCGGGTAGGGTCTGCCTGCGCCAGCAACTTGCCGAGGAAATCGGCGATGGCCTGGGCACGGTCGCGCTCGGCGGCGACCTGTTCGGCCTGCCGGGCGATGCGGTTGGCGGTCACCGTGGCATATACGCCGAACCCGATCGCGGTGGCGAACAGCATCGCCGCGAACGCGCTGCCCCAGGGATTGCGCTGCACGAACTTGCGGACGCGGTACGCACGGGTGTCGCCGGACACCGAGACCGGCCGGCCATCGAGGAATCGTTCGAGGTCGGCGGCGAAGGCCTGCACGGTGGCATAGCGTCGCTGCGGTTCCTTGGCCAGCGCGGTCTGCAGGATGCGGGTGAGGTCGCCGCCGACGAAGCGGTGGAAGCTGCCGGTATCGGTGCTGCGGTCGTGCAGGCGCTTGTCGACCGTGTTCGCATCACCAGTCGCGAGCGCCTGTTCCAGGCGCATCGGCGCCTGCCCGCTGATCGCGGCGATGCGCTCCGGCAGGCTGCGGCCGTCCAGCGCGTACGGCATGCCGCCGGTCAGCAGGCGATACAGCACCAGGCCCAGCGCGTGCACGTCGGTGGCAGCGGTGATTTCGCCGCCGTCGAGTTGTTCGGGCGCGGCGTAGTCGGGCGTGAACGCCGCGGGCAGGCCGGTGCGCGTGGCCTGGCCGGCATCGGCCTCCAGCAGCTTGGCCACGCCGAAGTCGAGCACCTTGGGATTGCCGTCGCCATCCACCAGCAGGTTGTCGGGCTTCAGGTCGCGGTGCACCACGAAGCGTTCGTGCGCGTGCTGCACGGCCGCGCAGACGCGCAGCAACAGGCGCACGCGGGCGCGCAGGTCGAGCCGCCGCTGGTCCGCATCGGCGTCGATCGGCAGGCCGTCGATGCGCTCCATCGCGAACCAGGGCTGGCCATGCGCGTCGATGCCGGCGTCGAGCAGGCGCGCGATATTGGGATGCGACAGGCCGGCCAGGATGTTGCGCTCGCGCAGGAAGCGCCCGGCCTGCAACCGGCCGTCCCAACGCTGCTGCAGGCATTTCACTGCGGCGCGCTGTTCGAAGTCGTCGACGCGGTGCGCGGCA
This sequence comes from Thermomonas carbonis, assembly GCF_014396975.1. NCBI lineage: Bacteria > Pseudomonadati > Pseudomonadota > Gammaproteobacteria > Lysobacterales > Lysobacteraceae > Thermomonas > Thermomonas carbonis. The sequence goes on along the minus strand of NZ_CP060719.1, from coordinate 768,203 downwards.
TGCACCACGCCCATGCCGCCCTGGCCGAGGATGCCGTCGAGCTTCCACGCACCAAGCACCGTGCCCACGGCATGCGGCGGTAGCGGTGCCTGCACGCCGGCAGGCACGTTGACGCGTCCGTCGAGTGCGGCATCGGCATCGTCGGCGGCGAGCATCGCGCGCAGTTCCGGGATCAACGCGGCATCGCTGTCCGGCAGTGCGCGCAGGAACGCATCGCGGGCATCGTCCTGCAGGTCGACCGCCTGCTCGAACAGCGCCGACAGCCGCCGCCAGCGCTCCGGATCGTTCGGTGCTTGTGTCATGTGGCTTCTCCGAACCACACCTGCAGGAAGGCGCGCGCGCGCCGCCAGTCGCGCTGTGCGGTGCGTTCGCTGATCCCCAGCGCGCCTGCGATCTCGGGAAACTCCATGCCGCCGAAGTAGCGGCATTCGACCACGCTGACCAGGCGCGGCTCGAGTTGTTGCAGGGCGCCCAGGCCGCGGTCGATCTCCAGCAGATTGGCCAGGTCGGGGCCGCTGTCCTCGGCCAGGTCGGTCAGCAGCGGCACCCGCTCCATGCCGCCGCCGCGCTTGTCGGCGGTCCGTGCACGCACATGATCGACCAGCACGAAGCGCATCGCGCGTGCGGCGATGGCGAGCAGATGACCGGGATCGCTGAAGTCCGGCGAACTGTCGCCGAGTTTCAGGAAGGCTTCGTGCAGCAGCGACGTGGTGTCGAGCGAAGTGCGCGCGGAGTCGCCGAGTTCACGCCGCGCCAGGCTGTGAAGCTGGTCGTACAGGCGCTCGAATTGCGCATCGTATCGGGCGTTGCCGGCGCCAGCGACCGGTGTGCGGGCTTCCCCCATGCCGTGTCCATCCGCGTTCCCTCGTCAGCGGAGTATGCCCCAGCTTCGCAAACATGCCCCTCTGGCGGCTCACACGCTGCGCGTACTGCCTCGAATGGCATCGCGCACGGGCGCGGCATAATGCACGCATGTCTTTGCATGCATGAGGATCGCCATGAAATCACGCGCCGCCGTCGCCTTCGCCGCAGGCGAACCGCTGAAGATCGTCGAGATCGACGTCGAACCGCCGCGCGCCGGTGAAGTGCTGGTGCGCATCACCCATACCGGTGTCTGCCACACCGATGCCTTCACCCTCAGCGGCGACGATCCTGAAGGCCTGTTCCCGGTGGTGCTGGGCCACGAGGGCGCGGGCATCGTGGTCGAAGTCGGCGAGGGCGTGACCAGCGTCAAGCCGGGCGACCACGTGATCCCGCTGTACACCGCCGAATGCGGCGAGTGCCTGTTCTGCAAGAGCGGCAAGACCAACCTGTGCACCTCGGTGCGCGCGACCCAGGGCAAGGGCGTGATGCCCGATGGCACCTCGCGCTTCTCCTACGAAGGCCAGCCGCTGTACCACTACATGGGCTGTTCGACCTTCAGCGAGTACACCGTGGTCGCCGAGGTCTCGCTGGCCAAGGTGAATCCCGACGCCAACCCGGAACACGTCTGCCTGCTTGGTTGCGGCGTGACCACCGGCATCGGCGCGGTGCACAACACGGCGAAGGTGCAGGCGGGCGATTCGGTCGCGGTATTCGGGCTGGGCGGGATCGGCCTGGCGGTGATCCAGGGCGCGCGCCAGGCGAAGGCCGGGCGGATCATCGCCATCGACACCAACCCGTCGAAGTTCGACATGGCGCGCGAATTCGGCGCGACCGATTGCATCAATCCGAAGGACCATGACACGCCGATCCAGCAGGTCGTGGTCGAGATGACCGGCTGGGGCGTGGATCACAGCTTCGAGTGCATCGGCAACGTCAACGTGATGCGCGCCGCGCTGGAATGCGCGCATCGTGGCTGGGGCCAGTCGGTGATCATCGGCGTGGCCGGTGCCGGGCAGGAAATCAGCACGCGCCCGTTCCAGCTGGTGACCGGGCGCAAGTGGATGGGTACCGCGTTCGGTGGCGTGAAGGGCCGAAGCCAGTTGCCGGGCATGGTGGAAGACGCGATGCGCGGCGACATCCAGCTGGCGCCGTTCGTGACCCACACGATGGGGCTCGATGGCATCAACGATGCGTTCGACCTGATGCATGAGGGCAAGTCGATCCGCAGCGTGGTGCATTTCTGATGCAGCGCATCGAACACCGCGCCTGCTTCGGCGGCTGGCAGAACGTCTACGAACATGCGTCGGCCACGCTCGGCTGCACGATGCGCTTCGCGATCTACCTGCCGCCGCAGGCTGCGGATGGCCCGGTGCCGGTGCTGTACTGGCTGTCGGGGCTGACCTGCAACGAGCAGAACTTCATCACCAAGGCCGGCGCGCAGCGCTACGCCGCCGAGCACGGCATCGCCATCGTGTGTCCCGACACCAGTCCGCGCGGCGACGGCGTGGCCGATGCCGAAGGCTACGACCTCGGCAAGGGCGCAGGCTTCTACGTCAATGCGACGCAGGCACCGTGGGCCGCGCACTACCGCATGCACGATTACGTGGTCGTCGAATTACCGGCGCTGATCGAGGCGAACTTCCCAGTCACCGCGTCACGTTCGATCAGCGGGCATTCGATGGGCGGGCACGGTGCGCTGGTACTGGCGCTGCGCAACCCGGGGCGCTACCGCAGCGTGTCGGCGTTCTCGCCGATCGTGGCGCCGTCGAAGGTGCCGTGGGGCGAGAGAGCATTGACCGCCTATCTCGGCGAAGACCGCGAGTCGTGGAAGGCCTGGGATGCCTGCGAGCTGGTGAAGCAGGCATCGGACAAGCTGCCGCTGCTGGTCGACCAGGGCGGCGACGACGAGTTCCTCGACGGCCAGTTGCGCCCGCAGCTCCTGCAGGCCGCCGCGGTGGCCGCCGGCCATCCGCTGCAATTGCGCATGCGCCCCGGTTACGACCACAGCTACTACTTCATCGCCAGCTTCATCGGCGAACACGTGGCCCATCACGCGGCGGCATTGCGAAGCGGCGCAGCGGCGGAAAGTTAAGCGGCGGGATCCGCCTGTGCGCGCCGTCGCGCCAAACGGCGCAGCAGCGCATCGGAACTCAGCCCGTGGGTCACGATCGAGGCGAGCACCAGGAAGCCGACCGCGGCCCATAGCCGCTCGCTGTCGCCGAAGCTGCCGTGATTGATGCCGTACGCCACGTAGTACATCGAACCGATCCCGCGGATGCCGAGGAACGCCAGCAGCCAGCGTTCGCGCGGCGGATGCGGTGATCCCGCCATCGCCAGCATGCCGGCCAGCGGCCGCACCAGCAGCAGGATGGCCAGGCAGACCAGCGCGTCCTGCAGCGTCAACGCATCCAGCAGGCCACGCGCCAGTGCACCGCCGAACAGCACCAGCAGGAGCAGCATCAGCAGGCGTTCGACCTGGTCGGAAAAGTGATGGAGTTCCTCATGGAATTCGTGGTGGCGCTCGCGCGCGCGCATCGTCAGCGCGCACACGAACACCGCGAGGAAGCCGTAGCCATGCGCCATCTCGGTCGCCGCATAGGCGATCAGGGTGGCGGCCAGCGCCACCAGGCCGTCGCCATGGCGCGACAGTCCGCCGCGGCGGCTGCTGAAGATCAGGAAACCCATCGCGCGGCCCACCAGCAGGCCCATGCCGAGCCCGGCCAGCAGCTTCCAGACCACGTAGATGCCGAACCATTCTCCGATCGCGGCCGCGCCACCCAGTCCGCCGGCCGCGACCAGGATGGCCAGGTGGACGAAGGGAAATGCAAGCGCATCGTTGAGCCCCGCTTCCGAGGTCAGGCCGAAGCGCACTTCGTCGCCGTCTCCCTTGCCGGGCGGGCCAACCTGCACATCGGACGCGAGGACGGGGTCGGTCGGGGCCATCGAGGCACCGAACAGCAGCGCCAACGCCAGCGGGAAACCCAGGCCGACCATCCCCAGCCATGCTGTTGCGGCGATGGTCAGCGGCATCGCGATCGCCAGCAGCCGCCAGGTCGTCCCCCAGCGCCGCCAGCCCAGCGGCCGGTCCAGCTTGAGGCCCGCGCCCATCAGGCTGACGATGACCACCAGTTCGGTCATCCGCTCGGTCATGGTGTCCCACGTGCGCGGACTCGGGTCGCCGCTGAACACGTTGTTGCCGAACAGGAACGCGCCCAGCGCCACGCAGACGATCGGCAAGGTCATCGGCATCGGCAAGCGCTTCAGGCCGAGCGGTGCCCAGGAGGCGAGCAGGACCATGCCGCCGATGCCAAGCAGGAATCCGATGTAAGGATCGACCTCGCTCAGCACGCTGCGGTACCGGCCTGTGTGGGCGTTCCCGTCGCCAGCGGCAATTCGGGGCCGGGTGTTGCCAGCTCGAAATCGGTATAGGCGAAGCGCCCGTCCCGCAGGACGGTCTCGCCGCGCTGCAAGTGCAGCGGCGCGGCGAACATCGGGCCGGCCGACACGCAGGTGTGGAACTCGCCGTTCTCGCCGCAGGGGTCGATGCCGGTGGGCAGGTCGGCGAGCAGCGACGCATCGAAGTCGCGTCCCGCGAAGGCGCGATCGAGCTGGGTGGTGTCGATGCAGCACAGGCGGGCGCGCAAGCCACCGGCGATCATGTCGCGAGCGAGCGATGCGGTGTCGCTGCCGAACAGCGGGTAGTGCGGACGCCAGCCGTGTCGGGCGCAGAATGCATCGCGATACGCCTTGATGTCGGCGAGGAACAGGTCGCCGAAGGCGATGTCGCGCAGCCCGGGCCAGCGCAGCTGCGCATCGACCAGTGCTGCCGCGAACGCCGCTTCGTACGTCGCGTTGTCGCAGGCTTGCGGTATGCGTGCCTGCAAGACCGGCAATCCGGTCGCGCGCGCCTGTTGCTGCAGCACATCGACGCGGATGCCCTGCATCGAGATGCGCTCGAAGCCTTCGGTGACCGTGGTCAGCAGGCCGACCACGTCGAGCTCACCGCGTTCACGCAGCACGTGCAAGGCCCAGGCAGCATCCTTGCCGCCGCTCCACGACAGCAGTGCGGGCGTCGCCAACGTGGCGATCGTCAGGCCGAGGTCACGTCGCGCAGCTGCCAGCCGTTGCCAGCCAGCAGGCCCAGCCGTTGCCGCAATACCGACGATGGCAGCGATGTGGTCACCACCAGGCCGATCTGCAGGTCTTCCTGCTTGCCGGCGACGGTCGCGCCGGCATCGGTCGCGCCGAGCGCTTCGTCCACGTCATCCGGATCGTCCTGCTTCGCGCGCCAGCGCTGGAACAGCGCATCGTCGCGCAACGCGTCCTGCAGTTCAGCCGCGAAGGCCTCGGCGCCCTGTGCGCGGAACGCGAGGTCGGGATCGTTGCCGCGCGCGCGCGCGGGATCCGGGAGGTTGATGTAATAGCGTGTGGGCATGTGCATTCCGGTGGAAGGGGAATGCACACAGCCTAGTGGTTCGCCGTTAGCGCGGTGTGGTCGCCGTGCGATTCACTCGAACTTGTGCGGCTCGCTGGCGAACCCGAGCACCATTGCGCCCTTGCCGACGTTGACCAGGCCAGACAGGCCCATGAAGGACTCGAACACCTCCACGTTGTGCTCGGCGCAGGTTTCACGCAGGCGTTCGTATCCGGGCAGCTTGCGCATCTCTTCCATCTCGCCGCCGTAGCTGAGGTTCATCGTCGGGGTCAGCAGGCCGGCGCGCACCCGCTTGCCGGCGAAGTCGAACATCTTCTCGACCGCCGCGTTGAAGCCCTTGACCTTGCCGACCGGGCTGGTCTCGCCGCGATGGCAGGTGAGGATCGGCTTGATGTCCAGGGCCGTTCCGAGTGCTGCACTCAGGAAGCTCACGCTCTTGTCGCCGCGTTTCTTGATCCGGTTGCGCAGGTAGTGCAGGTCGGGCGGCACCATGTAGCCGTGGGTGCTGTTCGCCAGGTTCTCCAGATGCGCGCGGATCTTCGGCGGCGTCTCCCCGGCGGCGCGCATCCGTGCCGCCTCGATCGCGAGCACGCCGACGCCGGCGAACACGTTCTGGCTGTCGATCACCCGCAGCGCGAACGGCGTGTTGTTGCCGGATGCCGCGCGCACCGGCTTGTAGTCGTTGAGGATGGTGTAGCTGGCCTGCTGCGCGTTGTCGAAAATCCCGCTGCGCGTCCGCGTGGTGCAGATGCAGAACACGTAGTCGTAGTCCAGCACCAGTTTGTTCAGGAACAGGTCGTGCACCTGCTGCACCGTGTAGGGCGTGGTTTCCGCGTTGTAGGCCTGGGCGGCGGTGTCGCCGGTGAGGAAATTGAGTGTTGCTTCCTCATTGCGCATGTCGGCCAGCACCGCATTGCCGATCTGCACGGTCACCGGGAGGATGGTGATGTCTTCCTGTTCGATGAAATCCGCCGGCACATCGCATGCCGAGTCCACCACGATGCCGATGCGCATTTGTCCTGCTCCCGTCCCCCGACTGTTGCACCGAACGTACCGCAACTGCGTGCCGGTTGCATCTGTACTTGGGTAGAAAGCATGTTGTCTTGCAGCATCGGGATGGCTGCGATTCAGTTGCGTGAGCGCGTTCGCGTCACGTTCGCTCGCGGCGGTCTTGCCCAGTCGCCGACATGCGTCGGCGACCGGGTGGCGCGCGATGCCTCAGCGTGCGTCGGCGGGATACGCGCGTGGCAGGCCCGTCTCCGGATGCAGGTAGCGGTCGCGCAGTTCGGTCTGGCGCGAGCGCATCGGGATGGCGCGGCCGTCCAGCCAGACGTGGCGGGCGATATTGGCCACATCCAGCGGATCGCCACTCCACAACACCAGGTCGGCGCGCTGGCCGACCGCGATGGTGTTGCCGACGTGGCCGCCGACGCCCAGCGCATTCGCCGGCACCGTGGTCAGGCCGGCCAGGCCCGCCTCCCACGGCAGGCCGTTGGCGACTGCGTTGCCGGCCAGCTGGCGGATCTTGCGCGCGTTGTGCGACGCATCGCCCGATTGATAGAAGCTGACTTTCACCCCCGCTGCATGCAGGCGCGACGCGTTCTCCAGAGTCGCGCCGAGTTCGTCGAAGTCCGCCGGCAGGTTGGCCAATGCATTCACGAACACCGGCACGTTGGCGGCGGCGATTTGCGGCGCGACCTTCCAGGCTTCCGCCGCGCCGACCAGTGCGATGCGCACGTTGCGCGCCTTCGCCCAGCGCAGCACGCGGACGATGTCGGACGCGCGCTGGATGCGCACCATCACCCGTCCGCCGCCGCCGACGTATTTCGCCAGCGTGGTGCGGCCGGCCGGGGTAAGCAGGGCGAATTGCGAATCGGCGGGGATGCGCCCACGCACTTCGTCGATCAGCTGGTCCAGCAACATCCACTGCGCCGCGCGCGAACTGCCGCTGAGGTTGGCGCCATCGCCGCCGAGGGTGACGAACAGCGCGCGCGGACCCACTGCATCGAGGCTACCGTCCAGGCGCACCGCGCCGCCCTGGCCACCGATCAGTGAACCACCCGGACGGCTGCCCGCGGACAGCAAGGTCCAGCCGATGCCTTCCACACGCGCCACCGGGACGAGGATCGAATCCGGGTTGTAGGCCAGGGTCACATCGAACTCGGGGCGCACCTGCATGTCGCTGGCGCCATTGCCCAGTGCGAGGGTGGCATCGACCGTGGACGATTCGCCGGAGACTTCCTCGACGCCGATGTCGGTGATGCCGCCGAACAGCGCCGGCGTCAGCGGCTGGCCCTGCGCATCGACCACATTGGCATTGCCCGCGGCCAGCCCGCTGCCGATCGCGGCGATGCGACCGTTGCGGACCAGCACGTCGCTCGCCTGCAGCGTGCCTTGCGCGGTGGCGGTATGCACGGTGGCATTGCGGATCAGCAGGTCCTGTGCAGAGGCGAGGCCGGTGAACAGCATGAGGAGTGCAGCCGTCGTCCCTGCGAAGGCAGGGACCCAGCGACTTTGCTTTTTCGCAAAAGACACTGGACTCCTGCCTTCGCAGGAGTGACGAGCAAGAACGAAGGCGCTCATCGCACACCCCCACGCATCACGTCCTGTCCGAGCAGGAAATCCGATGTCGGTTGCCGCGTGCGATCGCGGCGGTCGTACATCCGCGCGCCGTCCACGTACACCTGTTCGGCCTGCGCATAGCTGCTGAAGGGATTGCCGTTCCACAGCACCACGTCGGCCATCTTGCCGGCCTCCAGCGTGCCGGTCTGGTCGAGGATGCCCATCGCCTTGGCCGGGTTGCGGGTGATCCACTGGATCGCGTGCTCGGGGCTGATCGCGATGCCGACCCGGCCGGCATTCGCCATCACCTTCGCCGCTTCCTGGTTGAGCCGCTGGATGCCTTCCTCGGAATCCGAATGCACGATCGCGCAGCCGTCCTTCGCGCGGTCGACCAGCAGGATGTTTTCCTGGATGCCGTCGAAGCTTTCCATCTTGAAGCCCCACCAGTCGGCCCACAGCGCGCCGCAGACGCCCTCGGCGGCCAAGCGGTCGGCCAGTTTGTAGGCCTCCACGGCATGGTGGAACGCGGCGATCTTGAAGCCGAACTCCTTGGCCAGGTCGAGCATGATCGCCATCTCGTCCGCGCGGTAGCAGTGGATGTTGACGCGGATGTCGCCGTTGATCGCGCCGGCCAGCGTATCCAGCTTGAGGTCACGCTTACCCGCGCCGTCAGGCTTGCCGGCGGCGTCCCGGCGCTTCTTCATGTAGTCGGCGGCATCGGCGAACGCTGCCCGGTAACCGGCGATGTTGCCCATCCGCGTCGACGGGCCGCCCTTGCCGCCGTACACGCGCTTGGGGTTCTCGCCACAGGCCATCTTCAGGCCCCAGGGTGCACCCGGGAATTTCATGCCCTGGTAGGTCACCGAGGACACGTTCTTCACCGTGACTCCGCGCCCGCCGATCAGGTTGGCGCTGCCCGGCAGGATCTGCAGGCTGGTCACGCCGCCCGCGAGCGCGGTATGGAAGCCCGGGTCCTGGGGCCAGATCGAATGCTCCGCCCATACCTGCGCGGTAACCGGCGAGGTCGCTTCGTTGCCGTCGCTGTGCGCGCTCATGCCCGGGCTGGGATACACGCCCAGGTGCGAATGGATGTCGATGACGCCTGGCGTCACCCACTTGCCGGTAGCGTCCACGCGCACGGCGTCGGCCGGCGCCTCCACGTCGGTGCCGACGGCGACGATCCTGCCGTCGCGCATCAGCACGTCTGCATCGTCCAGTCGCGTGCCGGTTCCGGTGAGCACGGTGGCGTGCTGCAGCAGGACCGCCGGGCCCATCACCCGCTTGTAGGTGCCGGGGTAGGGATCGGCGGCGAAACCGAGATCAGGCTTGGCATCGCCATTCGGCTTCGAGACGGGCGTGCTGGCACAGCCGGCCAGCAACACCACGGCGAGCGCGGCGGTCGTCTTTTTCATCATGGGTCCCCGGCGCATGGTGCGCCATACCGAACCGTAACCCGGCCGGCGGCACCGCGCCACATGACCGAGGTCATGGTGACGTGGGAATATCCCCGGAATAACAACGAGAAGGAGCACGCATGAAGAGCAAGCAGGACATCGTCGACAACTGGCTGCCGCGCTACACGGGCGTCCCGCTGGACGGCTTCGGCGAGCACATCCTGCTGACCAATTTCGGGGGTTACCTCGGCCATTTCTCCGAGATGACCGGCGCGCCGGTGGTCGGCATGGACCGGCCGATGCCCAGCGCCACCGCGGATGGCATCACCATGATCAATTTCGGCATGGGCAGTCCGAATGCCGCCACGATGATGGACCTGCTGTCCGCGATCGAACCGAAGGCGGTGCTGTTCCTCGGCAAGTGCGGTGGCCTCAAGCGCAAGAACCAGCTCGGCGACCTGGTGCTGCCGATCGCGGCGATCCGCGGCGAGGGCACCAGCAACGACTACCTGCCGCCGCAGGTGCCTGCACTGCCGGCCTTCGCCCTGCAACGCGCGGTGTCGACGATGATCCGCGACATGGAACTGGACTACTGGACCGGCACTGTCTACACCACCAACCGCCGGGTCTGGGAACACGACGCCGAGTTCAAGGCAAAGTTGCGGGCGATGCGCTGCATGGCCATCGACATGGAGACCGCCACTGTCTTCGCCGCCGGCTTCGCGAACCGCATTCCCTGTGGCGCGCTGCTGCTGGTCAGCGACCAGCCGATGATCCCGGAAGGCGTCAAGACCGAAGCCAGCGACGCCAAGGTCTCCGCCGAATACGTGCAGAACCACATCAAGGTCGGCATCGAGGCGCTGCGCTTGATCCGCCGCCACGGCAAATCCGTGCGGCATTTGAGGTTCGACGAGTGAGCCGCGCCATCGCAACGGAACTGGTCGACTTCTGGCGCGATGCCGGGATGGCCAAGTGGTTCCGCGGCGGCGAGGCCTTCGACGCCGAGTGCCGCACCCGCTGGCTGGACGCGCACTTCGCCGCCGCCCGCCGCGAGTTCGACGACTGGATGGACGATGCCGACGCCGCGCTGGCGCTGGTCCTGCTGCTCGACCAGATTCCGCGCAACGTGTTCCGCAACAGCGGGCATGCCTTCGCCACCGATTCGCTGGCGTTGCATGTCGCCAGTCGTGCGATCGACGCGGGACACGACGCGAAGATCGACGCAGGCCTGCGTTTCTTTTTCTACATGCCGTTCGAGCATTCCGAAGCGATCGCCGACCAGGATCGCGCCGTTGAGCTATTCACCGCGCTCGGCAACACCGATCTGCTCGGCTACGCGAACGCGCACCGCGACGTGATCGTTCGTTTCGGGCGCTTCCCGCATCGCAATGCCGCGCTCGGTCGAACGAACACGCCAGAGGAGCAGGCGTGGCTGGAGGCGGGCGGCGGGTTCTGAGCCAGGGCGGACCGAGGCCCGCCCTCACCGGGATCAGTAGTGCGGAATTGCCGGATCCAGCTGCGCCCAGGCCTCGATGCCGCCGCTGACGTTGTGCACCTTGGTGAAGCCGAGCGCACGGAAGTGCTCAGCGGCTTGCCCACTGCGCCCGCCGTGGTGGCAGAGGAAGGCGAGTGGGGTGTCCTTCGGCCAGCCCTCGATCTCGTCCGGGCCGTCATCGAATGTCGCGTAGGGGAGAGTGATGGACGCCAGTGCGCGTTCTTCCGCGGGGCGCACGTCGACGATGGTCAGCGTGCCGGCCTGCGCCTGTTCGCCGGCCTGCGCGGGCGTGAGGTTGCGCACCTTCGGCGGCGCGTTGGGGTTGTCGATCACCAGGCCCTTGCCGCGTTCGTCGTCGGCCCAGTCGATGACCAGGCCGCGCGCGCGCTGCGCGCTGACCAGGTCGAACTGCGCACGGATGCCGGCGGATTCGCTGGCGATGGCGGCATCGTCGTGCGGCGCCAGTTGCAGGCGCGCGTTGAAGCCTTTGTCGATGTCGATCTGCAGCGCGTAACCGTCGCCGGCATCGTCGATCGCCTTGCGCAGCAGATCCGCGGCCGCGGGCGTGATGGTGATCGTCGGCGGCGTGCGATCCGGCGCAGGCACGCCGAGCGCGGCATGCAGTTCGCCGCTGCCGGCCATCTGCAGGATGATGTCGGAACCGCCGACCAGTTCGCCGCCGATGTACAGCTGCGGGATGGTGGGCCAGTCGCCGTAGGCCTTGATGCCTTCGCGGATCTCGGGGTCGGACAGCACGTCGATGTGCGCGTACTCGACCCCCGTCGCGTCCAGTGCACCTACGGCTTTGGACGAGAAGCCGCATTGCGGCGCGTTCGGATTGCCCTTCATGAACAACACGACTGAATTGGCGGCCAGCAGCGAATCGATGCGGGCGCGGACGGCGGGGTCGAGGGACATGGAGGTGTTCCGAATGCGGGAACCGGGATTTTACGCCCCATCTCCACCCAGCAGCCTGATCGCCATCGGCAACGCTGCATCCGCCCAACGCGCGTATTGCGCTGCCGATGGATGCAGGCCGTCATCGGCGAGCATCGCCACGGATCCGCCATCATCGCGACTGATCGTGGTGATATCGACGAAGGCCACGCCATGTGCATCGCAGGCTTCGCGGGCAGCGGCGTTGTAGGCATCCAGGTCATCGGCGACCGCCTGGGCATCGTGCCCGCCCGCAAACGCGAACGGGGTCACGCCCCAATCCGGGATCGACAGCACCAGCACGCGGCCGGCACGGTCGCCGGCCAGCGCGATCGCGCGTTGCAGCAGGCGGGTGAACTCGCCCAGGTAGTCGTCCACCGAGCGCCCGCGGTACTGGTTGTTGACGCCGATCAGCAGGGAGACGAACTCCCATTCGCCGAGCGGTTCTGCGGCATCCATCGCTGCCGAGAGTTCGTCGGTGGTCCAGCCGGTGGTGGCGATGATGCGTGGATCGTCGATGGCGATGCCGGATGCGCGCAACCCGGCAGCGAGTTGCACGGGCCAGCGGCCGGCATCATCGACGCCCTCGCCGATGGTGTAGCTGTCGCCGAGGGCGAGGTAGGTGAGCTGGGTCACGCCACCGCGCTGCGCTGCCCGGTCGCCGTCACCGCCCGCCGTTCCAGCACGCGGTCGATGCGCGAGAACACCTCGCGCAGCACCGAGGCTTCCGGCAGCAGGGTGACGCGGAAATGATTGCGGTAGGGGACGTTGAAGCTGGAGCCCGGCACCAGCAGCACGTCCTCGGTTTCCAGCATTTCCAGCGCGAACGCATGGTCGTCGAAGCCGCGGGCGGCATCACCCACCACCGCCGGGAAACCGTAGAGCGCGCCGGCCGGCGCGACCAGCGACAGATGCGGACTGGCAGCGCAACTTTCGATCAGCGCGCGGCGGGTTTCATACAGGCGTCCGCCGGGTTGGCACAGCGGAGTGATGGTGTCGGTGCCATGCAGGGCCTGCTCGATCGCGAACTGCCCCGGCACGTTGGCGCACAGGCGCAGCGCGCCGAGCAGGTCCATCGCGTGGTGGAAATCGCCGCAGGCCATCGGGTCCCCACTCAGCACCGCCCAGCCCACCCGCCAGCCGCAGGCGCGATGCACCTTGGACAGCCCGCTGAAGGTCATGCAGGGCAGGTCGCCGGCAAGTGGTGCGACCGGCTGGAACACGTGATCGTCGTAGAGGATGCCGTCGTAGATCTCGTCGACCAGCAGCAGCAGGCGATGCTTCTGGGCGATCGCGACGATCCGCTCCAGCAACGCGCGCGGATAGTTCGCACCGGTCGGGTTGTTCGGGTTGATCAGCACGATGGCGCGGGTCCGCGAGGACACCAGCGCTTCCATCTGCTCGGGATCGGGCAGGAACCCGTTGGCTTCATCGCAGCGGTAATAGACCGGGCGGCCATCGTTGAGGATGGTGGCCGCGCTCCACAGTGGGTAATCCGGCGACGGCAGCAGCACTTCTTCGCCAGGGTTGAGCAGGGCGCGCAGGGAGATGTCGATCAACTCGCTGACGCCGTTGCCCACGAACACGCGCTCCGGCGACGCATTCGGCGTGCCGCGGGCCTTGTGGAAGGCGGCGATGGCCTCGCGCGCCTCCGGCAGGCCCTGCTGGTGGGTGTAGGGATCGGTGTTGGCGATGTGGTCGGCGATCGCGCGCTGCAGGTGGTCCGGCGCACGGAACCCGAACGCACCGGGATTGCCGATGTTGAGCTTGATCAGGCTGCGGCCCTGGCCCTCCAGCTCGCGTGCGCGGCGAGCGAGCTCCCCACGGATCTCGTAGCGGACTTCGCTGAGGCGGGTGCGGGTGGCGATCTTGTGGCGGGGGTTGAACGACGACATCGCGGCTGAGGGCTGGAAAACAAGGCTGCAAGCCTAGCGGAAACAGGGGTTCCCCGCAGCGCCGGCACCTACCGCCGGGGGTTCGCTCGGCGGCTCGAATGCCGCTTCGCCCCGGCCCGTCGGCTTGCATGCCTACGTGCGTTCGCGGGCTCGCGGGCTGCGCCGCTCGAATTCCCCGCTTACCCCGACGGTCTCGCCGTTGCATGACAGTGGCGTTGGGCGGTGGGGCAGGGTTCGAGCGCGCCATGGATGGCGCGCGGCCGCGACTTCAGTCTTGGACGACTGGAAAGAGCGGCGAATCCTGCCCGCACCGCCCGACGCCACTAGCGACGATGGTTAGAATCCCGGCATGACCGCATCCCCAAGCGCATGAACCCCCTGCAGGCCATCGGCTGGCGCTGGACGCCGCCGACCCTCGATCCGGCCTGGGCCGCGTTGATGGCGGCCCATCCCGATGCGCGCCCCGCGCGGATCACCGAGCAGCATCGCAGCGGGTATGCGGTGTCCGAGGCGATCGATGTCGCGCATCGCGCGGAGTCGCTGCCGGAATGGCAACGCGCCGGCAGTTATCGCAAGGGCGAGATCAATCCCGAATCGCGGCCCGCGGTCGGCGACTGGGTGCTGGTCGAAGGCGAAGCACCGAACGCCTTGCGCATCGTCGCACTGCTGCCGCGGTTCTCCGCGATCAAGCGAGGCGCGGCCGGCGAGCACTACAAGCAGCAGGTCATTGCCGCCAACATCGATACCGTGTTCGTGGTCTGCGGGCTGGATGCGGATTTCAATCCGCGTCGGATCGAACGCTATCTGATGCTGGTGGGCGGCAGCGGCGTGCAACCGGTGATCGTGCTGACCAAGGCCGACAAGGACAGTGCCGATGTCGAGGCCGCGTTGCACGAACTGCGCGCTTTCGGCACGCCGGTGCTGGCGTTGAATGCCAAGGATCGCGACAGCGCGAGTGCACTTGCGCCCTGGCTGGGCGAAGGCCAGAGCATCGTGCTGGTGGGGAGTTCCGGCGCGGGCAAGTCGACGCTGACCAACACCTTGCTCGGCAGCGAACGGATGAAGACCGGTGCGGTGCGCGAAAGCGATGATCGTGGCCGCCATACCACCACCCATCGCGCGCTGATCGCGTTGCCGTCGGGCACCTGCATGATCGACACGCCGGGCATGCGCGAACTCAAGCCGACCGGCGAGGAAGTCGTCGCCGAAAGTTTCGCCGACATCGAAGCGCTGGCCGCGCAGTGCAAGTTCAACGACTGCAAGCATCTGAGAGAGCCCGGCTGCGCGGTGCGTGCGGCGATCGAGTCGGGCGAAGTGGATGCGCAGCGCGTCGCCAACTTCCTCAAGCTCAGCGGCGAAGTCGCCGGTGCCGCGAACACGTTGGCCGTGCGTCTGGCGCAGAAGTCCGGCCCGCGCCCGCAGGGCAAGCCGCAAAGCCGGCGAATCAACAACGAGCATGACGGCTGATTCCACCACTGGACCGCTGCGCCCGGACATCGCCCACCACGCGATGCTCGACGCGCGAATGGCGCGCGCGGCGCGTGCGATCCGCCTGCTCAGCCTGGTGAGCTGGCCGGCCAGCGAGCAGCAGACGTTTCTTGCCGCCGAGGCGCGCGGCACGGCGACATTGCCGGCATTCCAGTATCCGAAGCACGATTTCGGCGAGGCGCGCCGCGAGTTCGACGCGATCGCCGCTGCCGCAGATCCCGCGCATCCGCTGGGTATCTACCTGATCGAGTCCGCGCATAGCTGGGGGCTGGCCGCGGAACTGCTCGAGAATCTCGGCACCCCGCGCGTCACCGAATTGTCTGTGGCCTTGTTCGGCAAGCCGGAACACACCCTGCCGGGCGGCGCGACCACGCGCGAAGCGGCCAATCATTTCATCGCCATCGCCAACGAACTCGACCTGGAATTGCTGGCGCCATCGGAACAGGTGGCGATCTCGGCGACCTCGCTGGCGATGCAGTTGCAGGCGGCGCTGGACGACTACTTCGATGCGCGAGTGATCGTCGTCGAGCTCGATCCCGACCTCATCGCCAAGGCCGCGGCCGGCCCGAACCGGATCCGCCTGCGCGCCGGTGCGGCGTTCTCCGACTACGACCGCCACCAGTTGCTGCAGCACGAGGCCTTCGTGCATTCGCTGACCGCGTTGAATGGCCAGCAGCAGACCGTGCTGCCCAGCATGGCGCTGTCCTCGCCGCGCACCACCGCGACGCAGGAAGGACTGGCGGTGTTCGCCGAGCAGATCACCGGCAGCATCGACATCGAGCGGATGAAGCGGGTGAGCCTGCGCATCGAAGCGGTGGCGATGGCGCTGGAAGGTGCCGACTTCCTGCAGGTGTTCCGCTACTTCGAGGAGGCGGGGCAGGATCGGGTGGAGAGCTTTACCTCGGCGCAGCGGGTGTTCCGCGGCGTGCCGACCACCGGCGGCAGCGCGTTCACCAAGGACACGGTGTACCTGCGTGGTCTGATCGGCGTGCACACCTTCTTCCGCTGGGCGCTGAAGCACCGCAAGTTGCGCCTGTGCCGGATGCTGTTCGCCGGCAAGATGACCCTGGCCGACGTGCAGCGCTTCGAGCCCCTGTTCGACAGCGGCGACCTGCTGCCGCCGCGCTGGTTGCCGGAGTGGGTGGCGCGCGCGAACGGCCTGGCCGGGATGCTGGCGTTCTCGCTGTTCGCCAACCGCATCCGCCTGGAACAGATCATGGATTCGGAAACCGTCGTCGATATCTGAGCGCGCTCGCGGCAATCGGCGGAACGTGTCGCGCTAGCGCAGCGCCTGCAGGCGGCCATCGGGTTGCACGATGTAATCCGCGGCCTCGCCATCGCCAGCCAGACGCACGCGGTCGCCGATCACGATGCCGTCGTAGCGCGGGATGTCGTGGGTCAGGCGCTGCACGATCCACGGTTTGATGCCGGGGCCGATGCGCAGCACGACCGGCATCGCCCCGGACTGCGTGCGCACCGCTTCGGCAAGCGCCGGCGAGAACACCGACTGGATCCGGCCCACCTGGTGCATGCGCCACATCACCGCGCCGCCATGCAGCAACGTGAGCACGGCGAACATGCCGATGGCGATGCGCCCGTTGCGAGTAGCACGTGGCCATGCCGCGGCGACGGTCATCGCGGCGATCGCGGCGAAGCCACAGGCGTAATGATTCCACGCACTGGCCAGCGGCAACACCGGCAGCAGTGCGGCGATGCCGCCCAGCAAAAGCAACGCGGCGAAGCGACGGCCCGCCTGCCACAGCGCGGCGAACAGGCCCAGCCAGAATATGCCCGCCACCAGCGCGGGAAGCGGACGTTGCAGGGTAGTGATGGCTTCCTGCAACGGCACGATCGGCGCGAACAGCTGGTACTCCAGCCAGCGCAGCGGCACATGCGTCAACGACAGCGTGTACTGCGCACCTTCGCGCGGCGCATGCAGCAGCACGTCGATGCGCAGGCCGAGATACAGCGCGGCGACTGCGCCGGAAGCGAACATCGCGAACAGCCATTTCGGCTTGCGACCATCGAACCACCATGTCACAGCAAGCAACGGCGGCATCGCGAACGCGGCTTCCTTCGCAAGCAAGGCGGTCGCAGTGAACAGTGCACCGGCCAAAGCGGCAGGCAAGGCGCGCTGCATTCGTTGCACGCCCAACGCGAGCAGCAGTGCAGATCCGACCCACAACACATCCGCGATGCAACCCACCCAGCCGTGCGTGTACACCGCATACGGCGACAGCACGAAGGCCAGCGCGCCGACGGCGGCATGGCGCGGCTGCATGCCGAAGCCGCGACCCACCGCGAACAGCAGCGTCGCATTCAACGCGCCCGCGGCGACCAGTACCGCGTGGAACAGCATCGGCGTGTCGAACAGCGCGCGCGACAGCAGCATCCACAGGTTGAAGGTCAGCGGCCGATACTGGAATGCCGACGCATCCAGCCACGGCACCTGCACGCGATCTGCGGCGTACACCGCCCACTGCAATTCGTCGTGGCTGTAGTAGCCGGGATTCAACGCCAGCGGCAGTTGCAGCAGGCAGGCCAGCGCGAACACCGACAGTGCGAGCATGGAATTGCCGCGCGATGCAGTCTGCTGCATCAGCGTTCCACCACGATTTGCGCCGCGCGTTCGCCGCTGCCCATCGCCAGCGTCCAGCCGAGCATGCCGTGGCCGATGTTGAGCACGAGTCCTTCGGCGGCGCGACGAATGATCGGGCTGGAATACGGGGTCATCGGGCGCAGGCCGGCCCAGTCGCTTTCGATGCGGTCGTAGTCGGCGGCGTGTGGAAGGGACTCGCGCGCCAACGCCACGAGGTCGGCGACGCGTACGCGATCCGGCGCGGCATCCCACTGGTTGAGGTCGGCTAGGCCGGCCACGCGGATCCTGTCGCCGAGCCGGCAGAACACCAGCTTGCGCGCGGTGTCGGTGATGCTGGCCGACGGCGCGTTCGCACCGCAGGGCGCGGTGAACGAATGGCCCTTCACCGCCATCAGCGGCATGCGCAATCCGAGTGGCCGCAGCAGCGACTTGCTGGTGATGCCGGCACACACGACCACATGCGGCACGCGGATGTCGTCGCCGTTGCGTGCCTGCAATCGCCACATCGCGCCTTCGCGACGCAGGTGTTGCAGGTCGACGCCGAATCGCGCGTCGACATGGTGATGCGTGCGCAGCACGTCGAGCAGGCCGGTCGCGAAGCGCCACGGATCGCCGACTTCCTCTTCGGGCGAATGGACCACGCCGGCGATGCCGCGCGCGCCGGCCAGCGCGGGTTCGATGGCGATGGCCTCGTCGGCATCGACCAGTCGCTGCTGCACGCCGAATGGCCGCTTGCGTTCGATCATCGCGCGCGCTGCCGGCAACGAGGCCGGGTTGTAGTAGACGTGCAGCTTGCCGGCGACGCGATGGTCGAAGTCGATCGGGTGGCGCGCCAGCAACTCGCCCATCGCTGCGCGCGATTCCAGTGCCAGCGTCAGCGTCGCCAGCGTGTTCTCCTGCAGGCGCTGATGGGTCGCGTTGCGCAGGAAGGTCAGGCCCCAGCGCCAGAAGTCGGGGTCGGCGGAGACGCGGGTGCGGAAGGCGCGGTCGCGGCCGCAGAGCATGCCGGGCAGCTGCTGCCACAGTGCCGGACCGGCCATCGCATCGGTGTAGGCGTAACTCAGCTGCGCGCCATTGGCGAACGAGGTTTCCAGCGCCGGCCCGGGCGCGCGATCGAGCAGCAGCACGCGCCTGCCGCGGCGTGCGAGCGCGTATGCCGTGGACATGCCGACCACGCCGGCACCGATCACCGCGACATCGGCATCCGCCGTGGCTGATGAGGGAACGGACATGGGTGGATCAATACGGCCAGAAATTGAGGAAGCCGGCGATGATCAGCGCATTGTTGAAATCGATGAAGAACGCGCCCACCAGCGGCGCCACCAGGAAGGCGCGCGGTGCCGCCCGTAGCGCAGCGCCAGTGCGCGCATGACCGCCATCGCATTGGCGGTGGTGCCCAACATGAAGCCGATGAAGCCGCCGCCCATCACTGCGGCGTCGTAGTCGCGGCCCATCAGCTTGAAGACCGGGATGGTGAACAGCACCACCAGGCCCACCTGCAGGGCCAGGTTGACCAGCAACGGCAAGCCCATGCCGGCCAGCTCCCACAGCTTGAGGTTCATCAGCGCCATCGCCAGGAACAGGGCCAGGCAGATGTTGCCGATCAGGTCCAGCGTGTGCACGGGCAGGCGCAGCCAGTCGGTGGCGTCGTCGAGGTTGCGGATCAGCGCGCCGACCAGCATGCCGCCGATGGTCGCCGGCATGGTCAGGCCGATCGCGGCGAAGCCCTTCATCACCCAGCCGCCGGCCCAGACCACCAGCAACAGCACCACGATCGCCTTGAGTGCGTTGAACTCGCGGGCGGCGTCGGTTTCGGTGTGCGCCACGCGGCCTTCCACGTCATCGGCGACCGGCGTGGGCACGGGGTCTGCGGTGTGCGAACCGGTGATGCGGTAGCGACGCATCAGCACGGTGATCGCCGGGCCGCCGATCACGCCGCCGCAGACGATGCCGGCCATCGCCGCCATGACCGCGATCGCTTCCGCGCCGCGCAGGCCGGCGGCCTCGAAGTCCGGGGCGAAGGCCAGGCCGGTTGCCGGTCCGCCGGTCAGGGTGGCGGAGCCGGCGAGCACGCCGAACATCGGGTGCAGGTCGAACAGCCACGCCACCGTGATCCCCACCAGGTTCTGCACGACCGCAAAGAAGGTGGCCAGCAGCAGGAACATCACCACCGGTCCGCCACTGGCCTTGAGCAGGCGGAAGCTGGCATTGATGCCCACCGTGGCGAAGAACGCGATCATCAGCGGCGACTGCAGGGTGGTGTCGAACTCGAACAGCTGGGTCCCGCGCGCATGCGCCCACCACGCCAGCAGCGCCACCAGCAGGCCGCCGACCACGGGTTCCGGCAGGTTGTAGCGGCGCAGCACCGGGATCGCGCGGCACAGCGCGTAACCGGCGAACAGCGCCAGGCCGGCGAAGGCCACGGTCTGGACGACATCGAGTTTCAGCATGTTCGGGGTCCTGTGCCGGTGCGTCGGTGGCAAGCGGGTTGCGCGACAGCGTCGCATGCTCGCATGCATCATGCCGGTTGCCCGTGCCGATGGCCGTTTCCGGAATGCCGCAATGACGTCGATCGATGCGCCCGAGATTCTGGTCGCGGACGACCACCCCTGTTTCGCGCCGCCGTGGTGCACGCGCTGCGCGAGGCGATCCCGCTGGCGCGGGTGACCGAAGCCTCCAGCGCGACCACGCTGGGCGACATGCTGGACGCGCGCGCGGAAGTGGACCTGGTGCTGCTGGACCTGGCCATGCCGGGTGCGCGCGGCTTTTCCGCATTGCTGCACGTGCGTGGTGCACGCCCGGAAGTTCCGGTGGTGATCATTTCCTCGAACGACCATCCGCGGGTGATCCGCCGCGCGCAGCAGTTCGGTGCCTCCGGTTTCATCCCCAAGTCCTCGCCGGCGGAGACCATCGGCCAGGCAATCGCCGCGGTACTGGAGGGTGCGACCTGGTTCCCGGCCTTGACCGCGGAACGCTCGGAGGAAGATGCGCGCCTGGCCGCGCGCCTGGCGCAGCTCACCCCGCAGCAGTTCCGCGTGCTGCTGTGCCTGGCCGATGGCCTGCTCAACAAGCAGATCGCGCACGAACTGCAGTTGGCCGAAAACACGGTGAAAGTGCACGTCACCGCGATCCTGAAAAAACTGGAATGCCATAGCCGCACCCAGGCCGCGGTGCTGGTCAAGGCGCTGGAACCGGAAGTGGTGCTGTAGGCGCGACGCTCAGCGCGTGCGGCGCAACAGCAACTGGGTCATCAGCGCACGCAGCGCCGGTGGCCGCACCGGTTTGGTCAGGAAGCCCCAGCCTTTGTCCGATGCCAGTTCGCGCAGGGATTCGTCGCGCTCCGCGGTGACCAGGACCACCGGCGGCGTGGCGTGCCAGCGCTTGCACAGCTGCGGATACAGCGCAGGGCCGTCGGTGCCGTCCAGCAGCACGTCCAGCACCAGCAAGTCGGGTGCATCGCCGGATTGCGCGGCCGCCAGCGCGTCGCCGGCACCGGCCGCGAGCACCACCTCGCAGTCCCAGCGCTGCAACAACGCGCGGGTGGCCTCGCACACGCGCGGGTCATCGTCCACGCACCAAACCCGGCAGCCGCGCAGCGAGGAGTCTGCATTCGCATCCACCAATGCCATGGTGGTCGCCTCGACATGCGCCGCATCGCCACGCGGCACGGTCACCGAGAACATGCTGCCGCGTCCCAGTTGCGAGCGCAGGCCGATGCGATGTCCGAGCAGGCGGCCGATGCGTTCCACCGTGGCCAGGCCCAGGCCGGCACCGCGGTCGTGCGCCACGCCGTCGTCGAGCCGGCGGAACTCCTCGAAGATTTCGCCCTGCAGGCTGTCCGGGATGCCGGGTCCCTGATCGTGGACTTCGATGCGCAGCGCATCGCCATCGCGGCGGCAACCGAGCACGATGCGTCCGCTGCGGGTGTAGCGGATCGCGTTGGAGAGATAGTTCTGCAGGATCCGGCGCAGCAGCGCTTCGTCGCTGCGCACCACCGCGCGGATCGGAACCCGCCGCAGAACCAGCCCGCGGCTGGCGGCGAGGATGCCGAATTCGTGGCCCAGCGCATCCAGCAATGGCTCCAGGCGGAAATCGCGCACTCGCGTCTGCATGCTGCCGGCTTCCAGGCGGGCGATGTCCAGCAGGCTGTTGAGGATCGATTCCTGCGCGGCCAGCGCGTTCTCGGCATGCGCGGCGACTGCTTGCGCCTCGTCGCCCAGTCGCCCGCGCAGGGCCGACAGGAACATCCGCGCAGCGTTCAGCGGTTGCAGCAGGTCGTGCACGGCGGCGGCCACGAAGCGGGTCTTGTAGCGGTTGGCGTTCTCGGCGGCGGCGGTCGCCGCGGCAAGGTCGCGGGTGCGTTCGTCGACGCGGTGCTCCAGCGCATCCGCCAGCGAGCGCAGTTCGCGCGCGGCGTTCTTGTAGCTGGTGATGTCGGCGTAGCTGGTGACGAAGCCGCCCTCCGGCAGCGGATTGCCGCGGATCTCGAGCACGGTGCCGTCGTCCTTCTCGCTCTCGCGCAGGTGCGGCTTGCCACTGCGCAGGTGGTCCAGCCGCCGCTGGATCGCGTCTTCCACCGGGCCCGGTCCCAGCAGCCCGCGACGCGCGTTGTGGCGAAACAGGTCCTCGATGTGGCGGCCCACCTGCAGCAGGTCGGGCGGGAACCGGAACAGCTCGGCGTAGCGCGAATTCCATGCCATCAGGCGCAACTCGGCATCGATGATCACCACGCCTTGCGGCAGGTGCTCCAGGCTGCGGCTGAGCCCGCCGTCGGCATCGCGCGCGGCCTGCACGATGCCGTCCTGGGCGGTACGCAATTCCTGCGCATGCTGGCGCAGCACGGTTTCCAGTTCCTCGCGGCTGCGCTGGCGGTGCAAGGTCAGGCGCCGGCGTTGTTGCACGAACAGGCCCAGGAAGGCCAGCGCCAGCCAGGCACCACCCGCGGCCAGCGCAGCATTGCGACTGGCGCTGGCGACCGTGCCGGTGTCGTGCAGCAGGTGCAGTTGCCAGCCTTCCTGTTCGAGGTCGGCGGTCTGCCACAGCACCGGGCCTGGCGATGCGGGCGCCTGCAGGCGGACCAGCCGCGCGCCGTCCGCGAACTCGCGCAGCAGTTGCGCCTGCAAAGGCAGCAGCGGCTGCCCGGCGTACTGGCGGGAGGCGTCGAGTTCGCGTTTGTCGGCGGCGTCCAGCGGGCGCAGGCTGCGGTAGCGCCAGGCCTCGCGGCTGGCCAGGAACACCACGCCGTGGGCATCGCTGACCAGCACGATGTCGGGGGTGCGCAGCCATTCGCGTTCCGGCGCGGCCAGTTCGATCTTGATCACCACCACGCCGGCGGCGCGGCCGGCGTCGTCGCGGATCGCCTGCGAGAGGAAGTAACCGGGCTCGCCGGTGGTCACGCCGATCCCGTAGAAGCGGCCCTCGCCGCGCGCGATCGCCTGCCGAAAGTAAGGGCGGAAGGCGTAATCCTGGCCCACGTTGCTGGTCGGCAGTTGCCAGTTGCTGGCCGCCAGCGCCACGCCGTCGCCGCCGATCAGGGTCAGGGTGGACGAGCGGGTGACGCTGTTGGCCTGCTCCAGCTTGCGGTTGAGCGCATCGCGGCGGGCCGGGTCCAGCGGCGCGGATACCGCGGCGCGCAGTTCCGGATCCAGCGCCAGCACCTGCGGCAGCGTGCGGTAGCGGTCGATGCGTTGCTGCAGGGCCTGCACGTACAGGTCCGACTGGCGTTGCACCTGCGCCTGTTCGCTGCGCATCGCGTTGTCGCCGGCCAGCCGCCAGGCCATCCACATCGCCACCAGCATGCCGCCGACCACCAGCAGCAGGGCGGGCAGGGTGGTGCGGAGTTTGCCGGCGGCATGCATCGCGCCGAAGTCTAGAACGCCGGGCGTCGCCGCGGGACTAGTACCAATTCGCTATCGGTGCGGCGGCGGTCGCGGGGTTACAACAGCGTGCCACCGATGCCCGCTGGCACCGCCACGCGCAGGAACCGCCGCATGCAACCGATCGATGTCCCTCTCCCCGTGACCGGCGCGAAGCTGCCGTTCTATCGGCATCTTTACGTGCAGGTGCTGGCGGCGATCGTGCTGGGCGTGTTGCTGGGGCATTTCCAGCCGGCCATCGGCGAGGCGATGAAGCCGCTGGGCGACGGCTTCATCAAGCTGGTGAAGATGATCATCGCGCCGGTGATCTTCCTGACCATCGTCACCGGCATCGCCGGGATGTCGCACCTGGGCAGCGTGGGCCGGGTGTTCGTCAAGGCGATGACGTACTTCCTGTTCTTCTCCACCCTGGCGCTGGTGGTCGGCATGGTGGTGGCGCACGTGGTGCAGCCCGGCGCGGGCATGCACGTCAACGTCGCCGACCTGGACCAGTCGGCGGTCGACGACTACGTCAACAAGTCGCATGAATTGAGCCTGGTCGGCTTCGTCCTGGACATCATCCCGAAGACCCTGGTCAGCCCGCTGGTCGGCGACAACATCCTGCAGGTGCTGTTCGTCGCGGTGCTGTTCGGCATCGCGCTTGCGATGTCCGGCGAACGCGGACGGCCGGTGCTGTCGCTGCTGGAGGCGTTGACCGCGCCGGTGTTCCGGCTGGTCCACATCCTGATGCGCGCGGCCCCGATCGGCGCGTTCGGCGCGATCGCCTTCACCATCGGCAAGTACGGGCTGGAGGTGCTGGTCAACCTGGCCTGGCTGGTCGGCTCGTTCTACCTCACCGCGCTGCTGTTCGTGCTGGTGATCCTGGGCGCGGTGTGCCGGTTGTGCGGGTTCTCCGTGTTCAAGCTGATCCGCTACCTGAAGGCGGAGTTGCTGCTGGTGCTGGGCACGTCCTCGTCCGAATCCGCGCTGCCCTCGTTGATGGAAAAGATGCAGAAGGCCGGCTGCGAGAAATCCGTGGTCGGGCTGGTGGTGCCCACCGGGTACTCGTTCAACCTGGACGGCACCAACATCTACATGACCCTGGCCGCGCTGTTCATCGCACAGGCCACGGACACCGATCTGACCCTGGGTCAGCAAGTGATGTTGTTGCTGGTGGCGATGCTGAGCTCGAAGGGCGCGGCCGGCGTGACCGGTGCCGGCTTCATCACCCTGGCGGCGACGCTCGCGGTGGTGCCCGAAGTGCCAGTCGCGGGCATGGCGCTGATCCTGGGCGTGGATCGCTTCATGAGCGAATGCCGCTCGCTGACCAATTTCATCGGCAATGCGGTGGCGACCGTGGTGGTCGCGCGCTGGGAAGGCGCGCTGGACCGCGATGCGCTGGCCAACGCACTGGACGGCAAACCGATGCCCGTCGCCGCAGCGCCGGATCCGGCCGCAGGGCCGGGTGATCGACAAACACTGGCCGCCGACTGAGCGCGCCGGGCACACATGAACCAAGGGGAGGACCACACCATGCGCACCATCCATCGCCGCACGTTGCTGAGCAGCGCCGTCGCCTTCGCATTGCTGGCCACCGCGCTGCCGGGGCAGGCGCAGACAGCGCCCACCGCCACGCCGCAGACGGTACCGGCAGCGGCCGCGCAGTCCGAAGGCGATACCGTCACCCTCGACAAGGTGCAGGTGGTCGGCTCGCATATCGCCGGCGCGCCCACCACCGAGGCGCTGCCGGTGGTGGTGATCGACCGCGATGACATCGAGGCGTCCGGCGCGGTGTCCGGCGACGAATTGCTGCGCGACATCCCGCAGATGGGCGATGTGCTGTTCGACGCCTCCAACAA
This sequence comes from Thermomonas carbonis, assembly GCF_014396975.1. Taxonomy (NCBI): domain Bacteria; kingdom Pseudomonadati; phylum Pseudomonadota; class Gammaproteobacteria; order Lysobacterales; family Lysobacteraceae; genus Thermomonas; species Thermomonas carbonis. Next base: position 742,821 of record NZ_CP060719.1, on the reverse strand, counting down.
TGCGCAGACCAGCAATGCCGCGCGCGGCGACGTCAATTCGGTCAACCTGCGCTCGCTGGGCGTGGGTAACACCCTGGTCTTGCTCAACGGGCGTCGGCTGGTGCAACACCCGACCAGCCAAGGCACGTCGGATACCGGCACGGTGCCGGTGCAGAGCTTCAATTCCAATTCGATCCCGGTGTCCGGACTGGAACGGGTCGAGGTGCTGCTGGACGGTGCCGCCGCGATCTACGGCGCGGATGCGGTGGCCGGTGTGATCAATACCGTGCTGCAGGAAGACTTCGACGGGCTCAAGGTCAGCGCCCGCTACGGCGCGGCCGAGGGCACGCGCATGCACGAGACGGAGTTCTCCGCGTTCGCCGGCCACGACTACGACCGCGGCAACGTGTCGGCGTTCCTGAGCTACACGGATCGATCCGCGCTGTGGGCCTCCGACCAGGAGTTCACCGAATCCGACGACCTGCGCCCGCTGTTCCAGGAGTACCCGGACTTCGCCGGACTGACCGTGCTGGATGGCCGTTCCTCGCACACGCCGTGGGCACGCCTGAGCGTGGGCTCGCGGCCGCGAATCCGTTCCAATGGCACCTTCGTCACCAGCAGTTCCGGGCAGTTCCACATCCAGCCGACCAGCTTCGATTGCACCAGCAGTTCGGTGGCTTACGGCGACGGCCTGTGCCTGGCCAGCGGCAACCACAACTTCAACACCGTGCATCGCGACATGCGCTACGACACCCGCCACGACACCACCGTGCGGCCGTCGGTCGAGCGCATCAACCTGTTCGTCAGCGGTCACCATGACCTGACCGACAGCGTCGAGTTCTTCGGCGAAGTCGGCTACTACCACGCCACCAGCGACGCGATGCAGCCGCCGGTGGTCAACCTCAACAGCCTGTGGATCCCGGCCAGCAACTACTGGAATCCGTTCGGCCCGCAGACCTTCGCCGATGGCAGCGTCAACCCCAATCGCCTGCCCGGCCTGACCAACGTGCCGGCCGAGGGATTGCCGGTGCAGATGAGCAACTACCGGTTCGTCGATACCGGCTTCCAGCGGGTCCGCGTGCGCAACGACCAGTCGCGCTTCCTCGCCGGCCTGCGCGGGGAGTGGGCCGGCTTCGACTGGGAGAGCGCGCTGGTCTATTCGGCGGCCAATGCCGAGGACCGTTCGCCCAACATCAACATGACCAAATTGCAGCAGTCGCTGGCCTTGTCCACATCGGATGCCTACAACCCGTTCAGCGGCGGCTGCGTGGACACGCCCACCTACGGCGACTGCACGCCGAGTTCGCAGGTGGCGATCGACGGCATCGTCTTCGAGCTGCTGCGCGAGTCGCGGACCACGCTGACGATGGCGGATTTCCGCATGAACCGCGGTGATCTGTTCCGTTTGCCCGGCGGCGACGTCGGCATCGCCTTCGGCGTGGAAGCGCGCCGCGAAACCCAGCGCGACGATCGCGATGCCAACCTGGACGGCACCTACACCTTCGTCGACCTGGTCACCGGCGCCACCAATCTCAGCAACGTCTCCGCGGTCAGCCCCAATCCGGACACCGAAGGCTCGCGCACGGTCGGTTCGGCCTACGTGGAGTTCGCGGTGCCATTGGTGTCTGCGTCGATGGATGTGCCGCTGGTGCATCGCCTGGACATGCAGTTGGCGGCGCGCTACGAGCACTACTCGGACTTCGGCTCGGTGGCCAAGCCCAAGATCGCGATCGCCTGGGACCTGATTCCCGGACTGCGCCTGCGCGGCTCCTATTCCGGTGGCTTCCGCGCGCCCAACCTGGAGCAGACCAACGCCACCCAGTACGCGCGCCTGGCCAGCGGCACCGACCACATCCGCTGCGAGGCCGACCTCCGCGCCGGTCGCATCGCCTCGATGCCCGAATGCGGCCAGAGCACGTCCGGCGCGTCCCTGCTGGTGGCCGGCAACCCGGCGCTGCAGCCGGAGGAAAGCACCAACCGTTCGTTCGGCCTGGTGCTGCAGCCGAACCTGCCCGAGCGCTTGGGCGACCTCAGCTTCACCGTGGATCGCTGGCAGATCGAACAGGAGGACATCGTCGGCCTGCTCGGTGCGCAGACCGCGCTGACCCTGGACTATCTGATGCGGGTGCAGGGCAGCAGCAACCCGCTGGTCGTGCGCGCGGATCCCACCGCCGACGACATCGCCGACTTCGAAGGCACCGGCCTGGCCCCGGTGGGCCAGGTGACCTCGATCAACGACAGCTTCATCAACCTGCAGCCGCAGAGCGTGGGCGGCGTGGATGTCAGCATCAACTGGCGGCTGCGGCGCACCCCGGTCGGCAGTTTCCGCATCCGCGTGGATGCCACCAAGCTGCTGGAATTCACCCGCGATCCCGGCGACATCGTCAACGCGCTGTACGCCGCGCGCGCGGCGGGCACCATCGATCCGCTCACCGCATTGCCGGATTCCAGCCAGCTGATCGGCCAGAACGGACGCCCGCAATGGCGTGCCGGCAGCTCGCTGACCTGGAACAAGGGCTCCTGGCGGGCCGGGCTGTCCGCGCAGTACATGAGCAGCTTCGAGCAACCCGACCTGGTCGGCCTGTCCGGTGATCCGTGGGTGGTGGACGGGCGCACCGTCTACAACGCCTACGGCCAGTACGATTTCTTCAGCGGCCTGCAGGTGCGGCTGGGCGTGCGCGACCTCACCGACGAAGGTCCGTCGCTGGCGGAGAACGGCTATCGCGGCTCGGTGCAGAATCCGTGGGGCCGCTATTTCTACCTCAACATCAGCAAGTCGTTCTGAGCAGGATGAGCACCATGCAGCGTGTGGACGGTGACGGGCGATGGCGCATCCGGCTGGGCATCGTCGCGGCTGCGGCGATGCTGGCCGCAGCTGCGTCCGCACAGTCGCCCGAGCAGTCAGCCGCGCCGGTAACCGCCTTCCGCGACGTGGCCTGCCCGGATGTGCTGCGCACGGTCGCGACCTGCCACGCCGCACGCGACGGCAACGGTGCCTGGCTGCTGGCGGCGATCCCGCACGACTGGAATCGCAGCCTGATTGTCCACGCCCATGGCGGGCCACGGCTCTCCAAGCCACGAGATGGCGATTCTGCCGAAGACCTCGAACGTTTCGCGGTGATGGTGCGCGCCGGCTATGCGTGGATCGGTTCGACCTATCGTCGCGGTGGTTATGGCGTGCGCATGGCGGCGGCCGATGTCGATCACAGTCGCGCGCTGTTCTGGGCACGTTGGGGCCGGCCGCAGCGCACACTGCTGCACGGCCAATCCTGGGGCGGCAATGTGGCCGCCAAGGCCGCCGAACTGCATGCGCTGGACATCGACGGCCGCCGCAACTACGACGCCGTGCTGCTCACCAATGGCGTGCTGTACGGCGGCACCCGCGCCTACGGCTTCCGCGCCGACCTGCGTGCGGTCTACCAGTACTACTGCCGCAACCATCCGCGAGCAGACGAGCTGCAATATCCGCTATGGCAGGGATTGCCGGCGGACGCGCGGATGACCCGCGACGAGTTGCGCAATCGTGTAGACGATTGCACCGGCATCGACCGTGTTCCGGGCAAGCGCACACCGCAGCAAGCGGCGCGCCTGCGCGACATCCTGGCGGTCACCGGCATCGAGCAGAAGCAACTGGTAGCGCACCTGGCGTGGGCGACCTTCCATTTCCGCGACCTGGTGCAACTGCGCCTGGACGGGCGCAATCCATTCGACAACGGCAACACGGTCTATCGCGGCTCGCAGGACGACAGCGCGTTGAATGCCGGGATCCAGCGCTTTACTGCGGATCCCGAGGCGGTGGCCAAGCTGGCCTACGACGCCGACCTCTCCGGGTTGATCGTGCTGCCCACGCTGGCCCTGCATGCGCGCGGCGATCCGGTGGTGTCGGTGCAGGCGGATGCGGCGTACGCGCACATCGTGCAGGTCGCCGGCCGCAGCGCCTTGCTGGCCCGCGTGACCACCGACGAGAACGACCACAGTCGTCTGCGCGATGCCACGTACCTCGGTGCCTTGCGCGGGCTGGAATCCTGGCTGGAGGGTGCGTCGCCGCCGACTGCCGCCAGCCTGCAAGCCGGTTGCATCGCCAGCACGCAATCCTCGGCCGAATGCCGCTTCCTGCCGCCGCTCTGAGTCCGCCTGGACGGCCGCGACGCCCGCTGCCGTGCCCGCCGACTAGAATGGCCATTCCCGATCAAGCGCCGCCATCACGATGACCGATCAGCCGGATCCCACCAACGACCTGCAGAAAGACGATCTGAAGCGGGCCGCGCTCGACTATCACGCGCTCGAGCCGAAGGGCAAGATCAAGGTCACCGCGACCAAGCCGATGGTGACGCAGCGCGACCTGGCGCTGGCGTACTCGCCCGGCGTGGCCTTCGCCTGCGAGGCGATCGCCGCCGATCCGAAGCTGGCCAGCGAGTACACCGCGCGCGGCAACCTGGTGGCGGTGATCACCAACGGCACTGCGGTGCTCGGCCTGGGCGACATCGGCCCGCTCGCCGGCAAGCCGGTGATGGAAGGCAAGGGCGTGCTGTTCCAGAAGTTCGCCGGCATCGACGTGTTCGACATCGAACTGAACGAGCGCGACCCCGACAAGCTGGTCGACATCATCGCCGCGATGGAGCCGACCTTCGGCGGCATCAACCTCGAGGACATCAAGGCACCGGAGTGCTTCATCGTCGAGCGCAAGCTGCGCGAGCGGATGAACATCCCGGTGTTCCACGACGACCAGCACGGCACCGCGATCATCGTCGGCGCGGCCGTGTTGAACGCACTGGAAGTAGCCGGCAAGAACATCGAGGACGTGCGCCTGGCGACTGCCGGTGCCGGTGCCGCCGGCATCGCCTGCCTGGACATGCTGGTCGCGCTGGGGCTGAAGCCGGAACATATCCTGGCGATCGACCGGGAAGGCGTGCTTTACACCGGTCGCGGCCAGATGGATCCGGACAAGGCGCGCTACGCGCGCGACACCGGCAAGCGCACGCTCGCCGAGATCGTGGACGGCGCCGACATCTTCCTGGGCCTGTCGGCCGGCGGCGTGCTGAAAGCGGAGATGGTGGCGACGATGGCGCCCACGCCGATCATCCTGGCGCTGGCCAATCCGTACCCGGAAATCCTGCCGGAAGACGCGAAGGCGGTGCGGCCGGACGCGATCATCGCCACCGGCCGCTCGGACTACCCGAACCAGGTCAACAACGCGCTGTGCTTCCCGTACATCTTCCGCGGCGCGCTGGACGTGGGCGCGCAGGAAATCAACGAGGCGATGAAGCTGGCCTGCGTGCGCGCGATCGCCGCGCTGGCGCGCAAGGAAGCCTCCGACCTGGGCAGCGCCTACGGCGGCGAGGTACCGAAGTTCGGCCGCGAATACCTGATCCCGCGCCCGTTCGACCCGCGCCTGCTGACCATGCTGGCACCGTGCGTGGCGCAGGCCGCGATGGACAGCGGCATCGCCGAGCGGCCGATCGCGGACATCGGCGCGTACAAGGAAAAGCTGGGCCAGTTCATCCACCGCACCAGCCTGATGATGAAGCCGGTGTACGAGCGCGCGCGCAGCGACAAGAAGCGCGTGGCCTACGCCGAGGGCGAGGAGTTCGTGGTGCTGCAGGCGGTGCAGACGGTGATCGACGAAGGCCTGGCCTTCCCGATCCTGATCGGTCGTCCGGAGGTGATCCTCAACCGCATTGCCAAGCTCGGCCTGCGCATGCGCGCGGGCGTGGATTTCGAGCTGACCAACATCAACGACGACCCGCGTTTCGAGGACTACTGGCGCCAGTACCACGCGCTGACCGAGCGCCGTGGGGTGACCCCGGACGCGGCCAAGAACCTGGTGCGTTCGCGGCCGACGCTGATTGCCGCGCTGATGGTCGAGCGTGGCGAAGCCGATGCCTTGATCACCGGCATCGTCGGCCGCTACCACAAGAAACTGGGCTACCTGCGCAGCGTCTTCGATTTCGAGTCCGGGGTGACCGGTACCGCGGCGATGACCGGGGTGATCAACGACAAGGGTGCATGGTTCTTCGTCGATACCCATGTGCAGATGGATCCGTCCGCCGAGCAGATCGCGGAAGCCACCCTGCAGGCCAGCTACCGGCTCAAGCTGTTCGGCATCGAGCCCAAGGTGGCGCTGCTGTCGCATTCCAATTTCGGCAGCCACCAGGACGCCAGCGCGGCGAAGATGCGCCAGGCGTACGAGATCATCCGCCGCCGCATGCCGAAGCTGGAGGTCGATGGCGAGATGATGGCGGACACCGCCTGGGACGAGTCGCTGCGCCAGCGCATGTTCCCGAATACCACGCTGAAGGGGCGCGCCAACCTGTTCGTGTTCCCCAACCTGGACGCCGCCAACATCACCTACAACATGGTGCGGATGATGACCGAGGGCGTGGCGATCGGGCCGATCCTGATGGGCCTGGACCAGCCGGCGCACATCCTGACCCCGGCTTCGACCTCGCGCCGGGTCATCAACATGACCGCGATCGTCGCGGTCGAGGCGCAGATCCGCGCGGCGATGACCACCGCCACCGGCAAGTGACGCCGCTGTCGGCGCGACCTGCGCCGGCCGCGCTCAAGCAGTGCGCTGGAACTGCGCGAGCAGCTGCGGCAGTCGGTGCAGCTCGGACTTGCCCAGCACGGTCGCGGGAACTGGTGGGGCAGGCGCGTCGTCGGCACCGGTCAGCAGCACCAGCGGCAGTTCGGGCAGGCGTTCGTGCAGCAACGCCAGCGCGGCCAGGCCCGAATAGCCAGGCAGGTTGAGATCGCTCACCGCGACGGTGGGGGTGAACGTGTCCAGGGTGTCGCGCAGCGCGCGTTCGCTGCTGGCGCAGCGCATCTCGAAGGACAGGCCGGCGTCTTCCAGCTGGAAGCGCAGCAGGTCTGCATCGTCCGTGCAGTCCTCGATCAACAGGATGCGCAGCGCCGGCATCCGCTTACTCGGTCGGGGTTTCGTTGAGGACCGCCCAGAACCGGCCCAGGGTCTTCACCGCGGTGAAGAACTGCTCGGAATCGACCGGCTTGACCACGTAGGCGTTGACGCCCAGGTCCCAGCTGCGGGCGAGGTCGCTCTCTTCGCGCGACGAGGTCAGCACGACCACCGGCAGGCGCTTGAGGTTTTCGTCCGCGCGCAGCTGGCGCAGCACTTCCAGGCCGTCCATGCGCGGCATCTTGATGTCCAGCAGCAGCACCGCCGGCAAGCCTTCCGGGCGGTCGGCGAACTTGCCGCGGCGATGCAGGTAATCCATCGCCTCGGTGCCGTCCATGACGTGGACGATGGGATTGGCGAGGTGGGCCTCGCGCAGGGCGTCGATCGCCATTTCGGCGTCGGCGGGGCTGTCTTCGGCGAGCAGGATGGAACGGATGGTCGGGGTCATGCCTTGTTGTCCGGTTGCGGTGCGTCGGTCGACGCGGGAAGGGTGAAGACGAAGCGCGCGCCCTTGCCGGGCGTGGCATCGGCGGAAATATGGCCGCCGTGGCGGGCGAGCACGCGGCGAACGCTGGCCAGGCCGATGCCGGTGCCTTCGAACTCGGTGATCGAATGCAGGCGCTGGAACACGCCGAACAACTTGCCGGCGTAGGCCATGTCGAAGCCGACACCGTTGTCGGCCACCTCGAAACGGTAATCGCCGTTGTCGTCGCGCGAGTAGCTCACCTCGATCACCGCCGGGTCGGAACCACCGCTGTACTTGACCGCGTTCGAGAGCAGGTTCAGCCAGACCTGGCGCAGCATGTTCTCGTCGCCGACCATGATCGGCAGCGGCGCGATCTTCCATTCGATGCGATGGCCGGGACGGTCATGCGCATTGTTGGCATCCAGCATCGAGCGGGTTTCGGCGACCACCGACTGCATGTCCACCGGCTGCATGCGCAGGGCGCTGCGGCCCAGTCGCGAATACACCAGCAGGTCGTCGATCAGCTGCGACATCCGTCGCGCCGAGGTAGTGATGGTGTTGAGGTAGTGGAACGACTTCTCGTCGTTGCGGTCGCCGAGATGGCGGCCCAGCTTGTCGGCGAAGCCACCGATATGGCGCAGCGGTGCGCGCAGGTCGTGCGAGACGGAGTAGCTGAAGGCTTCCAGTTCGCGGTTGACCTCGGACACCTGGTCCATTTTTCCCATCAGCTGCCGATTCAATTCGCGCACCTGCAGCTCGGCGGCCTTCTGCGCGGTGACGTCGTTGGCGGTGACCAGCGCGACTTCGTCGCTGCGATCGGGCAGGGCCATCCTCCGCGCGTTGACCAGCAAGGTGCGCTCGCGGCCGTCTTCACCACGATGGCTGATTTCGTGATCCCACAATTCGCGGTCGCGGGCCAGCACATCGGCCAGTCGCTGGCGGGTTTCCGGCGCGTCCCAGGTGCCGTTGCCGAACGCGCTGATCGGCGTCCCCGGATCCGCATTCGCCGCAGCAAATACTTCGCGGAACGCCGGGTTGTGCAGGACCACGCGCAGTTCCCTGTCGACCACCGCCATCGGCTCGCGCACGGTCTGCAGCACCGACAGCGCACGCGCGCTGGAGCGCACCGCCGCCGCTTCGGCCACGCGCCGGTTGCGCCATTGCCAACGCAGCAGCATCGCCACCGCGCCCAGCAGCAGCAACTGCAGGCCCATCGCCACCCACGTCGCCACGGTGCTGCGGCGGGCGAGTTCATCGGCCTCGCTGGTGCGCAGCTTGAGCAGGGCCTTTTCGGTATCGGAGATCTCGGCGCTGATGTGGCGCAGCGGATTGCGGTCCAGCAACCATTCGATGTCGCGCGGATCGGCCTGGCCCGCGCCCTTCGCCAGCACCGTCTGCATGATCTGCCCGCGCTGCTCGATGATCGAACCCAACTTGCCGATCCGCAGCAACTGCTCGGGGTTGTCGGTGGTGAGGTTGGTCAGCCTTGCCAGGTTCTGCGGGATTTCCTTCTGGCTTTCGGCCAGCCGCTCGCGGATCGCCGGGGAGTCGTGGCCGTAGGCGTACGCGACGGTCGCAGATTCGCGGTTGCGCAGGTCGTACATAAGCGCCTGCACCGTCGCCTCCACCTCATGGGTGTGGTTGACGATGGCGGCGGCTTCCACGCTCTTGCGGTTGGCTTCGCGCACCACCCAGAACGGGCCGACCACGATCAAGAGCACGAGGCCCGCAATCAAGGCGATCAGGCCGACGGATTGGCGAGTGGGGGCAGGCGATTGCGGCATCAGTGCAGGTTCGGCGGGAAAGGACGGCGCAGGGCCGCCACCGGCGGGTCCCCGGGCCGCCGGCGTCGCCACGAAACGGCACGCCTGGGGAGGATATCCAGCCACGGTGTGAAGGGATGTTCACGCCGTCGTCACAAACACGAATATTGTCAGGAATGAATTACCCGGATAATTCAGGATTTTGGCTGCAATGCAGCATCGGATTGGCTGGAACGCTTGCTAGACTCGGGCTCCGACCGATCGCGCCGTGGTGAAATCAAGATGAACTGGCTGAACGAGATGCTGCAGAACGACCCCGATCCGCAAGAGTCGCGGGAGTGGGTCGAATCGCTGAAGGCGGTCATCGACCACGACGGGCCCGGACGTGCGCACCAGTTGCTGGAAGGCATGGTCGAACTGACCCGCCGCGCCGGTGCCTACCTGCCGTTCGACCCCACCACCAGCTACATCAACACCATCCCGACCCACATGGAACCGGCGATGCCGGGCGACGCCACCATGGAGTGGCGGATCCGCTCGATGATCCGCTGGAACGCGATGGCGATGGTGGTGCGCGCCAACCGCAAGCCTGGCGAACTGGGCGGCCACATCGCCAGCTTCGCATCGTCGGCGACCCTGTACGACGTCGGCTTCAACCATTTCTGGCGCGCCCCCAGCGCCGACCACCCGGGTGATTTGCTGTACATCCAGGGCCACAGCTCGCCGGGCATCTACGCGCGCGCCTTCCTGGAAGGCCGGATCAGCGAATCGCAGCTGGACAACTTCCGCATGGAAGTGGACGGTCGCGGCATCAGCAGCTACCCGCACCCGTGGCTGATGCCGGATTTCTGGCAGACCCCGACGGTGAGCATGGGCCTGGGCCCGATCGCCGCGATCTACCAGGCGCGCAGCTGGAAGTACCTGGAAGCGCGCGGGCTGATGCCGAAGACCGACCGCAAGGTCTGGTGCTTCCTCGGTGACGGCGAAACCGACGAACCCGAATCCCTCGGCGCGATCGGCGTGGCCGGCCGCGAGGGCCTCGACAACCTGGTCTTCGTCATCAACTGCAACCTACAGCGCCTGGATGGCCCGGTGCGCGGCAACGGCAAGATCATCCAGGAGCTGGAAGGCCAGTTCCGCGGCGCCGGCTGGAACGTGGTCAAGGCGATCTGGGGCAGCTACTGGGATCCGCTGCTGGCCAAGGACAGCACCGGCATCCTCAAGAAGCTGATGATGGAAACCGTGGACGGCGAGTACCAGAACTGCAAGGCCTTCGGCGGCGCGTACACGCGCGAGCATTTCTTCGGCAAGTACCCGGAGACCGCCGCGATGGTGGCCAACATGTCCGACGACGACATCTGGCGCCTCAACCGCGGCGGGCATGACCCGCACAAGGTCTACGCGGCCTACGACAACGCGATGAAGACCGTCGGCCAGCCCACCGTGGTCCTGGCCAAGACCGTGAAGGGCTATGGCATGGGCGCGGCCGGCGAGGCGCTCAACCCGACCCACCAGACCAAGAAGCTCGACGACAGCGCGGTGCGCGCGTTCCGCGATCGCTTCAAGCTGCCGATCGACGACGACCAGTTCAAGGACGGCAACGTGCCGTTCTTCCGCCCGGACGAGAAGTCGCCGGAGCTGGAATACATGCGCGATCGCCGCTCGAAGATGGGTGGCTACCTGCCGCAGCGCCGGCAGAAATCCACGGAGTCGCTGGAGGTGCCGCCGCTGGCGACCTTCGAGCGCCTGCTCAAGGCCACCGGCGAGCGCGAGATCAGCACCACGATGGCCTTCGTGCAGATGTTCAACATCATCCTGCGCGACAAGCAGGTCGGCCCGCGCTGCGTGCCGATCGTCGCCGACGAGGCGCGCACCTTCGGCATGGAAGGCCTGTTCCGCCAGCTCGGCATCTACGCGCCGCAGGGCCAGAAGTACAAGCCTGTGGATGCCGACCAGCTGATGTTCTATCGCGAGGATTCCGCCGGCCAGGTGCTGGAGGAAGGCATCACCGAGGCCGGCGCGTTCGCAAGCTGGATGGCGCTGGCCACCAGCTACAGCACCAACGACCTGCAGATGCTGCCGTTCTTCATCTACTACTCGATGTTCGGCTTCCAGCGCGTCGGCGACGCCGCCTGGCAGGCTGGCGACATGCGCGCGCGCGGTTTCATGCTGGGCGGCACCGCCGGCCGCACCACCCTCAACGGCGAAGGACTGCAGCACGAGGACGGCCAGAGCCAGACCCAGGCCGGCCTGATCCCCAACGTGCGCAGCTACGACCCGACCTTCGCCTACGAAGTGGTGACCATCGTCCAGCACGGCATGCAGCGCATGCTCGCCGAGCAGCGCGACGAGTACTGGTACCTCACCCTGATGAACGAGAACTACACCCATCCCGAGATGCCGGAAGGCAGCGCGGACGGGATCATCAAGGGCATGTACCTGCTGAAGGACGCGGGCAAGGCCAAGAAGGGCGAGCTGCGCGTGCAGTTGCTCGGCAGCGGCACCATCCTGCGCGAGGTCATTGCCGCCGCGGATTTGCTGGATGCCGACTTCGGCATCAAGTCCGACATCTGGTCCTGCCCCAGCTTCAACGAACTCGCCCGCGACGGCGCGGACGCCGAACGCTGGAACAGGTTCCATCCGGAATCAAAGCCGCGCAAGGCATGGGTCACGCAGCAACTGGAAGGCCGCCAGGGCCCGGCCATCGCGGCCACCGACTACATCCGCATCTTTGCCAGCCAGATCCGCGAATACGTGCCGATGCGCTACAGCGTGCTCGGCACCGACGGCTACGGTCGCAGCGACACCCGCGCCAACCTGCGCCGTCACTTCGAGGTCGACCGCTTCCACGTGGCCCACGCCGCCGTGGCCGCGCTCGCCGCCGACGGCAAGCTCACCGCCAAGGACGTGGCCCGCGCGATCAAGCTCTACAAGCTGGATGCGGAGAAGCCGAATCCGTTGGGGGTTTGAGTCTTACAGTAGGAAAGAAAAAGGCGGCCGATGGCCGCCTTTTTTGTTTTGGGTTCAGCCCTAGGGCAAAGGCGCCGGAGTTCAAAGAAGTCAGATCACCGCGTAATAGTAAAAATTTCACAATGGTTGGTCATAACCGTAGCTAGTGGATTGAAAGGCCAAGTTCCTGCATTAGGATCGGGTATAAGGCCGAAGGGCGTGAAAAAGAATCTGACAAGGGGACGGCATGGCTACGACAACCGACACCATATGGGGTGGGCCCACCAAACGATTCTTCGTTTCGATGTTGACCCGCGACATCGAGCTCAGTGACGCGATTTTGGATCTCATCGACAATTCTGTTGATGGAGCCACTCGCAAGCTGAAAGGGAAGATAACCAAAGAAGATGCCTACAAGGGCTACGAAACGCGCATAACTCTGTCGAAGAAGTCCTTTGATATTGCGGACAATTGCGGTGGCATACCTGAAAGTGCGATCAAAGACGCTTTCTTGTTAGGTCGTCCAAAAATTGATAAAGACGCGGGTATTCCGACCATTGGAATGTACGGAATCGGAATGAAGCGAGCCATATTCAAAATTGGTGAGGAAGCAGAGGTTGAATCTCGATCAGACGATGGAGCATTCGCCGTCTCCTACACAACGGAATGGTTGGATCCTGAAAATGAAGATTGGGACCTGCCCATTCGGAAGGTCCGGAATACAACTAAGAAAGGAGTGACAATTGTCATTCCAACACTGAGAAAAGACATATCCAAGTCGTTCGGTAATGAGTCATTCGTGAACGCCTTAAAGGCTGCGGTGGCAGAGCACTTTGGCTATCTAATCCAGAAGGGCTTTTCTATTTTCGTCAACGAAGAAGAAATTAGGCCTCAGACTCTCGAGCTGTACTACACAGAGCACGAGAAGAAGAACGGAATCCGACCCTATGAGTTTGTGGCCGAGGAAAATGGCGTACATATCCGTGTATCTGTCGGCTTCTTTCGCTCCCTGACGCGCCTCGACGAGATCGACGAAGCCGCCACTAGATCGGAGACGGTCAATGCGGGCATATCGGTCATATGCAATGACAGGCTAGTCTTGCTAAATGATCGCTCTTCAAAAACAGGGTGGGGAGACGGGGGCGTGCCCAGGTATCACCCCCAGTTTCGCAGCATAGCGGGCTTTATCATTTTCTCTACGGACGAGCCGGAGAAGCTACCAATCTCGACAACGAAGCGGGACTTAGATGTTGGCGAAGAGGTCTACCTTTTCGCGCGCCAGTACTGCATGGAAGGCCTCAGGCAATTTACGTCGTTCACGAACAAGTGGAAAGGAATGGAAGAAGAGGCCGAAAAATTCTTCAATGAAGCCGTTCGGAAAAATGTACGTACGCACGCGAGCCTAGCCTCGTCACACGGGAGCAAGATCCGAGGACGAGCGGATGCGAAAAAATACTTAGCGAATTTGCCTGTCCCAGAAGTCCGTAATCCACTACGTCGGATATCTTTCGCAAAGAAGGATGATGCCATTCGTGAACTTGCCGATTTCCTGTTCGGGAATTCAGACGAAAAGCCTGCCGTCGTTGGAGAAGAATGCTTTGATCGCGCACTCCAGGAAGCGCGAAAGTGAGTGGTGCAGACATTCCGTACCAGCTAAGGCCTAGCAAATTCATTGATCGGCAGATCTTCGTAGAGTTGCTTGGCAGACTGCTTCAAACACGAGGGCCCGAGTCGTACATCTACGTATCAATGGGAGGGAGGCATTTAGTCGATCACTACGCGGTCTACAAAGAGTTGGGTATTAAAGCTCAATTCTCATTCGATAAAGATTCAAATCAAGTCGCAAGGCAGGTCTTCAATCGCCCCACAGATGCAACCGTCTGTGCGCTGATGGATTCTGCGGATCTGCCAGCGAGAATGGACGACATTGCAGAAAAATTTCCCGCGAAGCGTAACTTCATTGTCTGGCTTGACTACACCGGAACTAACTATCGTACGCAGCTGCAAGAGGCTGAAGAAATTCTGGTTCGACTGAAGCATGGTGATGTCTTCAGAATAACTATGAATGCTGATGGCAGAAACCTGAAGCAGGGTTCTGGCACTCCTCAAGAAAGAGCCGCGAAACGCGCTGATGCGCTTCGAGAAAAGCTTGGTGGTGCGAATGTTCCTACGTCGGTGACGTCGATAGGTGACGCGCCTATGTCGCTCGCTGATGTGCTTGTGTGGTGCGTATCGCTCGCATGCAGCAAAGCAAAGCTTCGTGTACCGAACTTGAATTACATTCCAGTTCTAAACACATCGTATGCTGATGGGCAGCGAATGTTGACCGTCACGTGTGTTGTCTCAGAAAGCGCGGCAAAGGAGCCATTCCCCGCGTCGAGCTACAGTCGCTGGGCGTTCGCCTGCAAGTCGTGGGACAAAATCCACGATATCGCCGTTCCCGTATTGTCTGCAAAGGAGCGTTTTCGGCTTGACGCCAATCTCCAGAAAGCAGGCAAAAAAATGCTTGCAGCCTTGAAGTTCTTCCCCGCTGACGACGAGGAATTGTCCTTGATGGAGATGGCGAGCTACAAGCGGTTTCAGCGCTTCTATCCCGCTTTTCGCCACGTCGACGACTAGAGAACGTTTCGCAAGCGAGTATGCGAAATTGAGTAATCGACTTCGCTAACTAGATGCGAGTTTTTCTAACAGTCGCTCCGCGATAAGTGGACTCACACTATTTCCGATTTGCCGAAAGGAATGCCACTTCGTCGGGTTGAATACAAACCAATCGGGGAATCCCTGAAGTCTCGCAGCTTCGCGCGGCGAGATCACCCGCGGTGCTTTCGGATGAATCGGCCGAACCGCTTGATAGCTCCCGCGATCAGGACCTGTGCCAGCTCTAAGCGTCGGGCAAAAGCCAGCCGGGTCGAGTCGGGGTGAGCGGTAGACGCGATCGATTTCCCCTGGTCTCAGTGCGTCGAATCGCTCCACGGTTTCTGGCGCATGCGCGGTACCGAGAAAGCCTGAGACCAGCCGCTTCTTCTTCAGCAAGTTGAGCGCATCGGGATGGCCGACTTCGCGCGGCACCTTGTTCGTGACGCGATCCCAGAAGTGGGATTTGGGTAGCTCGCCAACCGTCCGCCAGCTCTCCGCCTCGGATTGCCAATGGGGCTCGACATCTCGCAATCCCTTGAGAGCGTCGCGCACGAATGTCTGCTTCGTATCGTTACTTGGGTCGAAATTCTCTCGGGAGAGCGGATCGATACGATCCGGGTCGTACCCGATGAAAAACACGCGCGTCCTCGTGGTCGCCGCGCCATAGAGATTGGCGCGAACTTTGAACGGAGCGATCCGACTGTAGGACTTGGGAATCGCGCTCATCGCGCGCTCAATGAAGTCCTCGTAGCGCGTGCCGAGGATGCCTGGAACGTTCTCGGCCAAATAGAACGCAGGTCTAGTTTCGGCGACGAGGCGAAAAAAATGGCCGAAGAGGTCGTTGCGCGGATCGGCATCGCGCTGCCGACCGATGAGGCTGAAGCCCTGGCAAGGCGGTCCTCCGATTAGCCCATCCAGTTGCCCCTTACGCAAACCGGCAGCTTCGAGCAACGCCTTGCCAGACAAGGTGCCGACGTCCTGTTGCAGATGCGCCGTCTTCGGAAAATTTTCGTGGTGCGACTTGGACGCGATGGCATCGAGCTCGACACTCGCCGCAACCCGAAAGCCTGCTCTGGCCGCGCCCAGACTCAGCCCACCCACGCCGGAGAACAAATCGATGACGCTGGGTCGGGTGTCGGACTTCGGCATAGCGTGAATATTAGGCCAAACCAGCCCAACCCCGGCGGTATCCTGGGCAAATGGCCGACCGAATCTCCCAGGAAGCGCGTAGCCGGCTGATGTCCCGAATCCGCTCGAAGGACACGGCGCCAGAGCGGGCGGTCCGCTCATTGCTGCATTCGTTGGGCTTCCGGTTCCGTCTGCATCGGAAAGATTTGCCCGGAACGCCGGATATCGTGCTGCCGGGGCGAGCCGCAGTGGTGTTCGTGCACGGCTGCTTCTGGCATGGGCATGCGTGTAAGGTCGACAAGATGCCCAAGTCCAGGACGGACTACTGGGGGCCCAAGATCGAAGCGAACAGGGCCCGTGATGTGCGGAAGGCCGCGAAACTGCGCCGGTTGGGTTGGAAGGTCGTCACGGTCTACGAATGCGAACTGAAACAGCCGGAGCGTTTGGCGCGTCGGCTGCAGACGCGCATAGGTTCTTAGGCGAACGCTTGGGGGAGCGATGAAACGATTTCGGATCGGACACCTGTATCGATACGCGAAACCCGCGTCGCCTGGCGACGAGGTGGTGGACGGCATTCCGAACTTTCACTATGTCGTCTCCATGCCGGGCTTGCCGACGTTGCAGCTCGAGAAAGGCATCAATCCTCCAGCGGCCACTCGTGCGGTCGACGGAGAGAGGCTCAGCGTTTTGCTGCTCTCAAGCAACGAGAACAAGTTGGGCTCGATCGAGAATCCATGGCACGACACGATCTCGCCGGATGAGGGGTTCGCGCGCTACTTCGGCGACAACAAGACACCCGACGTAGATCCCGGCACGACGCCAGGCAACAGGGCGCTTCTTCGGCAGTTCGAGTTGCACACATCGCCTAATCGCGCGAAGCGCGAAAAGGCCGCGCCGATCTTGTTGTTCAAGTCTTCCCGCAAAGGCTACAAAGAGTTCGCTGGGCTCGCGCTTATTACGGGCGCTCGGCGGGTTACGCAATTCGCAGAGAAGAATGGCGGCTTCTTCACCAATTATCTGTTCGATCTCGTCGTCCTGTCGTTGACGGAAGAAGACGAATCGGTGGCGATGCTCTGGATCGCCGATCGGCGAGACCCAAGAACGAGGCGAAGATCGCGAACGCGATGGCGCCGAAGGCTTGGCTCGCTTGGGTGAAGTACGGAAGCGCCGAGATCGAGAAGCTCAAGAGGCGCGTGGCGCGCTATCGAATCGTGCCGAAGCGGGACCAAGTCGCGCCGGCGGATTCGGACAAGCGAAAAGTGCTGCAAAAGATCTACGACTTTTATGAGCCGAAACGCCATCGGTTCGAGGCGTTGGCGAGCATGGCCTGCGAGTCGATGGTCAAAGAGACAGGGGCCCACTACCAACGCGGCTGGTTGACGAGAGGAACCGGCGATGGCGGGCTGGACTTCGTGGGACGCATCGATATCGGCGATGGCCTTTCGCGCACGAAACTCGTCGTCCTCGGTCAGGCGAAGTGCGAGAAGATCGATGCTCCCACCGGTGGCGTCCATATCGCGCGGACTGTGGCGCGACTACGCCGAGGATGGCTCGGCGCCTACGTAACGACCTCGTTCTTCTCGGACGCGGTGCAGCGCGAGGTCTACGAAGATCAATACCCGGTCGTCCTATTGAACGGCGCGGCACTAGCGGCGGAGACGACAAGGCTGCAGCTGGCTTCGGGTTTCCAGGATGTCGACCAATTTCTGCATCACGTCGACGCAGGCTACGAAGATCAAGTCAGCAGTCGAAAGCCTGAAGAAATACTATGGGAATAGAGAAAAAGCCCCGCTTCCGCGGGGCTTCCTTTTCACAGCTCCATCAAACGCGCGAATTATCGATTGTTGAAAATCTGCGCAATCAACCCGCTGGCGATCTGCACCATGTAGTACGTGTCATCGTTCTGGTACGGACGCACCCAGGCGTAGCCACGCGGCGGCGCGGCGAGGCGATAGTTGCGGTAGTCGTTGATGTAATAGCGGCTGGCCATGTAGTCGCGCGGGATGTACTGGCCGCGCGCCCAGCGACGGTAGTTGCGCTGGTCCTGGCGATAAGCCTTGCGGACGTCCTTGCGGTAATCGCGGTAATCGCGGCGGTCGTTGCGGTAATCCCGACGGTAGTCGCGATGGTCCCGGTGCTCGCGACGGTCATCGTGATGGCCGCGATCGTTGCCGCGATACTGGCCCTGCGCGAACGCGGTCGGGGTGGCCAGCGTCACGAGCGCAAGCGCCGTGGCGAGGGCCGACTGCTTGAAGATCGAATGGATGCGGCTCATGTCGCGGTCTCCTTTCAGGCCATCCGTTGATGACGCAGGCAAACCGTAGTCTTGCGCGCCTGAATGCGGACCGAGTTTCGCCGTCTGGCGATGCAGCCGGTCAGACTTCTGACGGTGATGTGAGGGAGCGGGTCGCCGCGCCGGGTTCGGGTGCTGCGATCGGGAAATGCTTCGCCTCGTAGGCTTCCATCAGGGTGGTCAGGATTTCGAAGCGGTCGCCGTCCTCGGTGCCCGGTTCCGGCTCGTCGTTGAAATAGGCCGAAACCTCGCGAAGCGCGCGCTTGTAGTCGGCCTTGGTGCGGATGGGATCGATGTTCATGGTCTGTCCCTCAAGACGCTGGACTCCCGCGTTTTCGCGGGAGTGACGATCAAAAGTAGTTGAGTCTGGAAGACGCGGTCTACCAACCCACCGCGCTCTGCTCCTCGATCCGGCTGAACGCCGAATCCTTGCCCGGCTCCGGCTTGTCGTTGCCGGTGCTGAAATACACCACACCGGTTCCCGCCTTGCGGTCGACCCACAGCCCGGCCAGCAGGCCGTACGCATTGCCGCTGTGGCCGATGCGCTGCACGCCGTCGCCGAAGGGATCATCGCCACAGTCGGGCAGGCCGCTGGCCAGTGTGTGTACGGCCAGTCCATAACGACAGGTGAAGCCCTTGGTGGCGCGGATCGGATCGTCTTCCTCGATGGTCAGTCCGTTGCCGTCCTTGAGGGTCCACTCCGGGCCGATCATCGCGCGCACCGATTCGGGCTTGAGCAGGCGCACGCCATCGACCTCGCCATCGCCCAGCAACAGGCGGCCGATCTTCGAAAGATCCGCAGCGGAGATGCGCAGGCCACCTTGCGGGCCGAACACATTGGTCGCCTTGCCAGCGCGCCACGTCGAGAGGTCGCAGCTGCCGTCGCTGGCCTTGGTGATGCCGCAGGCGGGCTTTTTGCCCTGGTTGTCGTCCACGATCGGCTTGCCCTCGCGATACAGCACCACCGCGCGCGCGGCGGCGGCGGCGTCGCAGCTCGGCCAGCTGTAGCAGGCATGCAGGTCGAGCGGCTTCAACACCAGCCGTTGCATCAGCAGATCCATGCGCTCGCCGGTGGCGCGTTCCATCACCGCGCCGATCAGCGGGAAGCCGACGTTCGCGTAGCGCCAGTACGTGCCGGGTGCATGTTCGGCGTCCCAGGCCTTCGGATCGTCGAGCAATTCCTTGAATTCGCCATCCAGCGGCACCTGCCAGTAGCCGGCGCCATCGGTCAGGCTGGCGGTGTGCGAGAGCAGCAGGCGCAATGTGATCTTGTCGTTCGGGAAGGCCGGATTACGAAGTGTCCAGCCCAGCGTGTCGGACACATCCGCATCGAGGTCGAGCTTGCCGTCCTCGACCAGCCGCATCACCCCGATGGCTAGCACCAGTTTGCTGATCGAGGCGATGCGCACCGGATCATCAACGGTGATCGCGCGCTTGCTTGCGGGATCCGCATACCCTTCGGTGCGTGTGGCGGTGATGCCGTCGCGGTCGAAGGCCACGCGGACGCGTGCCATGGGTTCTCCGGCATGCGTGCTGGTGGCGACAAGCAGGAGCAGGACAGCGGTGATGCAGGCAGGCAGGCGCATGACAGATCCAGCGATGGCGATGCCGGGTTTTATAACAGGCATGCACGCCGTTTTCAGTGGAAGTCGCGCGAGGCGGTCTGCAGATCGCCGAGCAGGTGGCTGATGTCGCGCAGGTCGCGTGCGATCAGGTGCTGCACGCCGTCCACCTGTTCCCAGCGCCCGCGCACCGCCAGCAGGCGCGCGCCCAGCAGGGCCTTGCGTGCGCGCAGCGCGACGTCTCGCCAGACCACCACGTTGACCATGCCGTGTTCGTCCTCGAGGGTGACGAAGATGGTGCCGCCCGCGGTGGCCGGGCGCTGGCGCTGGGTGACCAGCCCGGCGGCATGCACGCCGCGGCCGTGCTTGGCCTCGCGCAGCTGGCTGGAATCGAGCACGCGCTCGCGTCGGAGGCGCGTGCGCAGCAGGGCCAGCGGATGTTCGCGCAGGGTCAGGCCGGTGGCGCGATAGTCGGACAGCACGTCCTCGCCGGGCTTGGGCGCGGGCAGGGCGATGGCGTCTTCATCGGGACTGCCCGGCAGCAACGGGCGCTGGCGTTCGATCCCGGCGACGGCCCAGCGCGCGGCATGCCGATGGCCCGCGAGTGCCTGCAACGCGCCCGCTTCGGCCAATGCAGTGCGCGATTTTTCGTCCAGACCAGCGCGCAGGGAGAGATCGCGCACGTCGCTGAAGTCGCGTTGCAGGCGCGCGGCGACGATGCGCTTGCCCACCGCTTCCGACAGGCCGGCGATCTGGCGCAGGCCGAGCCGGATCGCCGCCTGCCCGCCGTCGTCGATGCCGCGTCGCGCATGCCCACCTTCCAGCGTGTTGTCCCAGTCGCTGACGGTGATGTCGACCGGATGCACATCGACGCCGATGCGCGCGTCCTTGCCGCGGCGTGCGTCCTGCACGATCTGGCTGGCCGAATAGAAGCCCATCGGCTGCGCGTTGAGCAAGGCGCAGGCGAACGCGGCGGGCTCGTGGCGTTTCAGCCAGCAGCTGATATAGACCAGCTTGGCGAACGAGGCCGCGTGGCTCTGCGGGAATCCATAGGAACCGAAGCCCTTGATCTGTTCGAAGATCTGTTCGATGAATTCGGAGGCGTAGCCCTTGGCTTCCATCAACATGCGGATGCGCTCGCGATGCGGCTGCATATCGCCGCCCTGTCGCCACGCGGCCATCGAGCGGCGCAGGTTGTCGGCCTGGTCGGGCGTGTAACCGGCGTGGATCACCAGCTCCATCACCTGTTCCTGGAACAGCGGGATGCCCAGGGTCACGCCAAGGATGTCCTCGATACCGGCCGACGGAAATACCACCGGATCCAGTCCCTGCCGACGGCGCAGGTAGGGATGCACCATGCCGCCCTGGATCGGCCCGGGGCGCACGATCGCCACTTCCACCACCAGGTCGTGGAAACAGTTCGGCTTGAGTCGCGGCAGCATGCTCATCTGCGCGCGCGATTCGATCTGGAACACGCCCACCGTGTCTGCGGCCTGGATCATGTCGTAGGTGGGCTTGTCGCCGGCCGGCAGGCGCGCGAGATCGATCCTGTAGCCGCGGTGATTCTCGATCAGCGCAACGGCCTTGCGGATGCAGGTCAGCATGCCCAGCGCCAGGCAGTCGACCTTGAGCAGCTTCATCGTCTCCAGGTCGTCCTTGTCCCACTGGATGATGGTGCGGTCCGCCATCGCCGCGTTCTCCACCGGCACCACCGTGTGCAGCGGCGCATCGCTGATGACGAAGCCGCCGACATGCTGCGACAGGTGGCGCGGATGGCCCTGCAACTGCTCGGTCGCCGCCAGCACGCGCGCGATCAGCGGGTTGTCGGGATCGAAGCCCGCTTCGAACAGGCGTTGCTGCATCGGCGCATCGCCATTGCCCCAGCCGTAGCATTCGGCCAGCAGCGCGAGTTGATCCGGTGGCAGGCCGAAGACCTTGGCGACATCGCGTACCGCGCTCTTGCCGCGGTAGCGGATCACCGTCGCCGCCAGTGCGGCGCGTTCGCGGCCATATTTCGCGTACACGTACTGCAGCACTTCCTCGCGCCGCTCGTGCTCGAAGTCGACGTCGATGTCCGGCGGCTCGTTGCGTTCCTTCGACAGGAAACGCGCCATCAGCAGCCGGCTCTCGGCTGGATTCACGACGGTGATCCCCAGCGCGAAGCACACTGCCGAATTCGCCGCCGAGCCGCGGCCCTGGCAGAGGATCTCGCGCGATTTCGCGAAGCGGACGATGTCGTCCACGGTCAGGAAGAACGCTTCGTACTTGAGGTATTCGATCAGCGCGAGTTCTTCGTCGATCTGCGTAACGATTTTTGTTGGCACGCCTTGCGGCCAGCGTTCGCGCATTCCCTGTTCGGCACGGGCGCGCAGCCAGCTGGTCGGCGTGTGGCCGGGCGGCACCAGTTCGGCGGGGTAGCGGTATTCGAGGTCGCTCCCGATGTCGAACGTGCAGCGCCGCGCGAGTTGCACGGCGCTGTCGAGCAATGCGTGTGGATGAATATTGCCGAGCGCGCGTCGCGTGCGCAGGTGGCGCTCGCCGTTGCGGAACAGGTGCTCGCCGCAGTCGGCCAAGGTTCGCCCATGGCGGATCGCGGTCATCGTGTCCTGCAGCACGCGCTGGCGGCGCACGTCCATGTGCACATCACCGGCGGCCAACGGGATCAGCTGCAAGTCATGCGCGAGGTCGAGCAGGGCGCGCAGGCGGGACTCGTCGTCCTGTTCGCGATGCAGCTCCACCGCGAGATGCGCGCGCTCGCCGAACATGCCGCGCAACCAGCGGCCTTGCTCGGGATCGGGCTGCGTGGCCGGGCACCACAGCGCGAACAGCCCGAGCTCGGCATCGGCCAGCACCGTTTCCACATCATTGCGCGCGAGCAGGTAGCCGCCCTTCGGCGCGGCACGGCGCGCATGTGTGATCAACCGGCACAGCTGCGTATAGCCGGCGGCGTGTTCGACCAGCAGCACCAACTTCATGCCGCAGCTCAGGACGAACTCGCTGCCCACGATCAGCTTGAGTCCGGTCGCGCGCGACGCCTCCAGCCCGCGCACGATGCCGGCCAGCGAACATTCGTCGGTGATTGCCAGCGCCTCGTAACCGCAATGTTGCGCGCGTTCGAACAATTCCTCCGCGCTCGCCGCGCCGCGCAGGAACGAAAAGTCCGAGAGGCAGTGCAACTCCGCATAGGCGGGCAGGTCATCGTGGTCGGGCGCGTCGTCGTTGGCCGCTTGCAGTGTTCGGCGCTGGGCGACTTGCCATGCGCGCGGCATGCGTCCGCCCGGCGTTTCCCGATCCACGCCATCGACGGCATCGTCCCAGCTCACGCGGCGTCACTCATGCAAACCAGCCGTGCAGCATCCAGCCGTCGCGTTCGCCGGCGAGCGTGAACGCCCATGCGCACTGTCCCCGTGAGGTTTCCAACACGTAGTAATCGCGGCGCGCGTCCTCGCCATCCCACCAGCCGCTTTCCAGCCGCTCGGGGCCGGACACGATGCGCAGGCGCGCGTCGCGCAAGGGCACCGGCTTCGGCAACAGCCACGTCGGCCGCGGTGGACGCGCAGGCGCAGTGTCGATGCGTGCGTCATCGCCATCGACGCGTCGCCATGCGCGTTCCGGGCGCGGGTCGCCGGTCGGCGCGATGCGATGCACGGCGTCGTCGCCCAGGCGTGCGCGCAGGCGCTCGCGCAATTGCGGCCACGGCAGCGCCTGCTGCGCGCGTACGTCGAACAGGTCGCGGCTGGCCGGCACGAACGCCGGCAATTCACGTGCGAGCAGGCGCATCGCGACCACCGGCTTCGGGATCGACGTACGTTCCAGCCGGTTGCGGGTGACCTCGAACAGCATCGCCGGTTCGCGTTCGGCGGCGAGCAGGCCGACCTCGACATCGGTCTGCATGCGGCCCTCGTGCTCGAGTCGCAGCACGAAGCGCTGCACGCCACCGTCGCGGATCGACAGGCAGGTGCACAGGTCGCCGATCAGCCGGCGCAGCGGGAACAGCAGGGCGGTGTGGCTTTCGACTTCGAAGCCCAGCTCGATCCGCGCATCGAAATGATCCGGCGGCGCGTAGTAGGTCAAGGCATCGTCGGCATTGCCATACAGGCGATCGAGATGCGGCAGCAACTCCGCACCGAAGCGGCGGCGCAGGCTGTCGCGCGGCAACTCGCGCAGCGTGCGCAGGTCGCGGATGCCCATCCGCTGCAGGCGTTCGCCGCTATCGCCCGGCAGCACCGCGCGACGCACCGGCACGCGATCCAGCAGCGCCTGCATCGCCGCCGGGTTGGACACCGACAGACCGTCCTGCAAGCCGGCCAGCACGCGCGCGGCGCGCGGCGTCGGGGCCATCGCGATGCGGTGGACGAAGCCGAGCGTGGCGAGTTCCTCGCGCAGGCGCGCCTCGATGCGTGGCCACGGGCCGAGCAGGCGGAAGCTGGCGCGCACTTCCAGCACGATGCAGCCCGGCCATTGCGCGCTGACCAGGGAACTGTGGCGATACGCCCACGCGGCGAGGAAGCGTTGCCAGCGCGCCTCGGCCTGTGGGTCGTACTCGACCGTCGCCAGCGTGGGTAGCAGGGCCTGCGCCGCGGCCATGCGCATGCCGGCACGCAACCCGCCTTGCGCCGCGCTCGCATTCACCGCATGCAGGGTGCGCAGTTGCGCGGGTCCACTGGCCAGCGCGAGCGGCGCTTCAGGATCAGGCAAACGCCGGAGGACGGCGTCCAGCGCCAGCTGCGGCAGCACGATGCAGGCCCACAACATGCGTGCGGCTCAATGCATGCCCGGCGCGAACGCGCGCGTGGGTGCCGGGCCGCCACGGCATTTGCGCACGCGCCAGCCATCGCCAGCGTGTTCAAGCCGCAGCGCGGCCGGCGAGGGATTCGCCGCGTGCTTGCGGTCGCGCAGGATGAAGCCCAGGCAGTCCCCGCTGTCCGCTGCCACCTGCAGGCGGCGCAAGGCCTGTGCGTCGGCCTGCCGTGGCCAGCCGACCACCGCCGCGCAGGCTCCGCTGCGCAGGCATTGCTCGAACGCCCACAGCGCATCGCGCGGCGCGGCCTCGATGACATGCAACACGCCGAGGTCGATGCCGGCGGCCTGCCACGCCGGCGCATATGGCAAATACGGCGGTGCGATCAACGCCAGCGTGCCGCCATCGCGACCCAGGCGCGCCAGCGTGGGCATCAGCAATGCCAGCTCGCCGACGCCGTCCGCTGGCAGCAACAGTTCGGTCAGAGCGCGTCGCGGCCAGCCGCGTTGCGGCAGCAGGTCGTCGAGTGCCGCATGCCCGGTCGGCTCGCCATCGCTGGTGGTCGCGGGATGGCGGCCGGCGTGCCAGAGCGTCTGCGCCGCCAGCAGCGAATCGAGGGTGGCGACGGCAGGCATCTCAGCCCTGCCGCAGCAGGCCGCAGTACACGCCTTCGATGGCGAAGTCCTGGCCACGTTCGATCTCGATCGGCGCATGCGCGGGGTTGCGCGGCAACAGGCGGATCCGGCGCGTGGTGCGCTGCAGGCGCTTGATGGTCAGCTCGCCATCGATGCGGGCGATCACGGTCTGGCCGTCGCGCGCATCGGCGCTGCGCTGCACGCCGACCAGGTCGCCGTCGAGGATGCCGTCGTCGATCATCGAATCGCCCTGCACCTTCAGCAGGTAATCCGGCGTGGGCGAGAACAACCGGCGGTCCAGCCACAGGCGGTCGTCGGGATCCGCGCCCAGGCCGATGTCCGCGCCGATCGGCTGGCCCGCGGCGACCCGCCCGAGCACCGCCAGCGGCAACAGGTCGGCCGGTCCGCCTGGCAATCGCAGCCCGCGCGAGCGCCCCGTGGCCTGCTCCAGCAGGCCGTCGGCGACCAGCGCCTGTACATGCTTCTGCGCGGCATTGCGCGAGGCGAACCCGAAGGCCAGGGCGATTTCCGCGAGGCTGGGCGAGCGCCCGGCCGCCAGCTCGCGCTGCAGGAAGGCGAGGACGGCGGCACGTTGCGGCGGGAGGTCGGTGGTATCCACGGTGTACATTTGTACACCGATGTGTCGCACAAGGCGAGACCGGCAAGAGCCGGCCTCTCTGTCACGCGGTCTGACCGCGCGTCAGCCCGGCGCGCGCGCCGGATTGGGCAGCAATCCGCCCGGGTACTTGCGACGCAGCATCACCGTCTGCAGCACCAGCACCACCGCGATCCCGATCGCCACCCATGCGGCGGTCTGCGCGCCGGCCATCTCGCTGCCGGACTGCTTCACGTACACCGCGACCAGCGCCCACAGCGCGGCGACCACGTAGTCGATGTTGCCGCGCATGCGCAGGTTGACCATCAGCAGCATCAGCGCGGCCAGGCCGAAGATCGCCAGGCTCCACGGCAGTTGCTGGGTGGTCGAGGCGAGTTCGTACGCCACCACGACCTGCGCGAGGTTGAGGAACGCCGCCAGCGACAGCCAGCCGGCATGCAGCGACAGCGGCAGCCACGCCCACATCCACTGGCCTTCCTGCGGCGTGCTGTCGTGCGACAGGATCATCGCGCAGCGGATCAGGCAGGCGGTGGCACCGAAGATCACGATCAGGCACAGCCAGAACTGCGACATCGCGAACAGCGGCATCCACGAGGTGGTCAGCGCGAAGCCGGCAGCGGCCCAAGGCGCGATGCGGGTCAACGTGTCGTCGGCCTTGCGTGTGCCGGTCAGTTGCCAGCCGGCATAGATCAGGTCCAGCAGGAAGATCAGGCCCCAGATCGCGAAGGCGTAACCGGCGGCGACCAGCAAGGTGGGGTAGCGATCCGACATCGTCCCGTTGTCCGGGCCGAAGGTGCCGCTGTTGGTAAGCCAGGCCACGACGGGCATGGCGATGGCGGCAAGCAGCACGAGCAGGCGCGACATGGGCGGGTCTCCGGTCGGGTCGGTCAGTCAGTTGCGCACTCTGGCCCCGGCTGCGCGATGCCGGGGTGAACGTGCTCAGGGTCGCTGCATGGCCTTGCGCTTGGCCTCGATCTCGCCGCGCACATGGCAATCGTGTTGGTGGTCGTTGACCAGGCCCATCGCCTGCATGAAGGCGTACATCGTGGTCGGGCCGACGAACTTCCAGCCGCGCTTCTTCAGGTCCTTGGACAGGGCGATGGCTTCCGGCGCAGTGGTGAAGCTGCGCAGCACGTCGACGGTGAGCTTCTTCGGGCGCTTGCTGGTGTCGACCTCGTATTGCCAGAAATAGCGCGCGAGTGATCCGAACTCGCGCTGCAGTTCGATCGCGCGGCCGGCGTTGTTGATCGCCGCCTCGATCTTGCCGCGATGGCGGACGATGCCGGCATCGCCCAGCAAGCGCTCCACGTCGCGTTCCGTGTAGGTCGCGACCTTGTGGAAATCGAAGCCGTCGAATCCGGCGCGGAAGTGTTCGCGCTTCTTGAGGATGGTGATCCAGCTCAGGCCGGCCTGGAAGCCTTCCAGGCTGATCTTCTCGAACAGGCGCACGTCGTCGATGACGGGGCGGCCCCATTCGCAGTCGTGGTAGCCGTCGTAGAGCTCGGAGCCGTCGCTCCAGAAACAGCGTTGCAACGCGGCGGCGGCTTTCGGCATCTCTTTCTCCTGCAGGGTGCGGGCAGGTTAGCTGAACGATTCCCATCGCTCGCGACAGGCATGACTTCCTGCCCATGCAATCCATTGTCATGGTGTTTTACATTACCAGCACACCAACAAACCAGTACAGGAGACGTTCATGTTCCGCACCCAGTCCCCCATCCCGGCCGCCTATGTCGAACGCCGTCTGACCCCGCGCCGCGGGGACGGCGGAGCAGAGCCGGCCCGCATCCACCGCGAACGCGACTTCGGCGTTGGTTACGGCAACAGCAGCGGGTACGGCAGCAACCGCACCTACACCCTGCCGCAGAACACCTACTTCCGCTGCCGCTGAGTCCAAGGCACCCGGCCGGGTCGCGACTCCCCGCGCGGCTCGGCCGGTCAAGCCCTCCAGATCACGTGTCGCCGGGGGTGGTCTCCCCGCTGCCCTCGGCGGCACGTGCTCCACCGATGTTGTCGGCCAGGAAGCCCAGCAACTTCACGTAGAAGGCGCGGCGGTGTTCCTGGGTATAGAAGCCGTGGCCTTCGGTGTCGAAATACAGGGTCTCGACCGGCTTGCCGGCATCGCGCAACGCACGCGCCATGGCCTTGCTGTGCGAAATCGGTGCGATCTGGTCGGCCCCGCCCGCCGCCAGCAGGACATTCGCCTTGATCCGGCTGGCCAGTTCGGTGGGCGAACGCGCCGCCAGCGTGCTGCGATCACCGACCCAGTCGTCCATCCAGTTGCGCAGCCATTTGGCATCGCGCGAATCCTCGCGGTGCTTGGCTTCCAGGTCGTAGACGCCGACATAGCCGACCGCGCAGCGATAGAGATCCGGTTCCTTCGCCGCGCCCATCAAGGCGGCATAGCCACCATAACTGGCACCGAAGATGCAGATGCGGGCTGGATCCGCGATGCGTTGGTCGATGGCCCAGCGGGTGGCATCGGTCAGGTCATCCTGCATCGCGCCGCCCCATTCGCGCGCGCCGGCGTTCTGGAAGGCCCGGCCGTAGTTGCCGGAACCGCGGAAATTGATCCGCAGCACCGCATAGCCGGCTTCGGCGAGCAGGTGCACGTCGTTGTCGTACTGCCATTCGTCGAAAATCCCGAATGGCCCACCGTGCGGCATGACGATCAGTGGCAACGGCGTGTCCGCTGCCGTGCCGAGCGGACGCGTCAGGTAGCCATGCAGCACCAGTCCGTCGCGCGCCTTGACCGTGATGGCACTCGACTTCGGCAGCTTCGCCGGATCCACCCATTCGCGTTGCACGAAGACGCCAGTGGCCGACATCGTGGCGGGATCGAACAGATAGGTGTCGCCTGGCATGCGGTCGTCCCAGACCTGCACCAGCGCAAGTCCGTCGCGGGTGTACGACGTCACCGTCACCGCGGACTCCGGGAATGCCTTCGCAAGCACCTGGTGCAGACGGCCCTGGGTGCCCGCAGCGTCCAGCAGGCGGGTATGCACGCGATCCGACATGTATTGCGCGCCGATCACCGTGCGCCAGTCGCGGCCGTACACCAAGTCATGGATGTCCACGGTGCTGTCGCGCAGCACGTCCTTGCGTTCGCCGGTGCGGGTGTTCCACGCGACCAGCGCATCCGGGCCGCTGGGTTGGGTGACTTCCAAGTAGGCGATGTCACCGTCGGCGGAAAAACCGACTGCGGTTTCGTAGCGCCCGCTGCTGGCCTCGTCATTGACCAGCTGCCATTCCGCCGCATCGTTCCCGCGGTGGTACAACTTGCTGAAGTTGTCGTTCATCGCGCCGCGGGCGAAACGGACCTGGCCCTTGGCATCGGTGAGGAACACGGCGCGGTTGACTGGCGCGGTCGCCACGCGCGTGCGCCGGCCACTGTGGATATCGAGTTTGTCGACCGTGGTCTGCGGGTTGACGCCGAGCTTCCACGCCGAGATCAGGACGTACTGCGGATCCTCCGGCAGCGGATCGATCAGGTCGGCCATCTCCCATGACACGTCGCCGTAGACGGCCACCATGCCCGGCTGCGCCTTCGGCCCCACCAGCATCTTCACCCGCTTGCCATCGAGCCCCAGCGCAAACAGCTGGCCGGTGCGATAGGGATGATCGTGGCTGCCGAACTGCTCGGCCATGGCAATGACGATCCGATCATCACTGGCCCACCAGAAATCGTCGACGACGGAGTTCTTCTCGCCGGCAGCGGTATTGACCAGCGTCTTGTCCGCGCGCCGCAGGATGGCGAGCCCGATGCGATCCTCCAGCTGCACCGTGGCGGCGTAGTACTGGCCGTCCGGCGAAATCTTGATGCGGTGGTACTTGTCCTGCTTGAGATAGGGCGCCAGGTCCACCTGCGCATGCGCGGGGGGCAGCGCCAGCAGCGCGCACAGGACGGCGAACAGCGCACTCGCGATTCTTGGCATCGGCGATCCCTGCGGCCATGAGGGCAAAGCCGGAAGTCTAATCGCGCATCGCCGCCGCAGCGTCCAGCAGGTCGGGGAAGAACGTCTCGAAGGCGGCGTCGATCGCGGTTTCCTCGACGCGCAACACATCGAGGCACGCCACCAGCTTGTCGCCATTGCGCGACAACCGGGTGGCGATGCCGCGCACCGCGTGATCCACGTTGCCGCGTTGCGCATACGAGCCCAGCCAGTCGTGCGCGGCCATGCGCGGGGCGATGGCGTGCAGTCGCGGCGGCAGCACATCGCGATGCGCAAGCAGCACGCGATAGACGCGCGCGGTGAACTCCTCCAGCGGCGCGTTGTTCCAGCGCAACCATTCGCGCGCCAGGCGATGGTCGAAATACACATCGAGCACGATGCCGGCATAACGACGCAAGCCGGCATCGTCGAACAGGCCGCGCGCTGCGACGACGGCTGGATGCGCATCGGTGTACTGGTCGATGCGGCGATGGCGGACGATCTCCGCGCGTATCGGCGATGGCCAGTCCTGCAATCCCGATTGCCCGAACACGAAATCGCCGAGGATCGCGCCGAGGATGGCGTCGTCCGAATGCCGGGCCAGCCAGGCGTGGGCGAGGTAATTCATCGCCCGATGTTAACGGCGCGGCGTCGGGCTGCCTCGTGACGATGACGGCGATGCCGCGCTGTCGAGCCGATGCAGCCAGTGCAGGGCGACCGGCGTGGCCTTGCGCGCATTGTCGTCATGCACCGCGCCGGGTGTGGTCGATGCACGCCAGCGAAGTCCCGGCGGCGCTTCGCGTCGCAGCACCGCGATCGCCTTGCGGTAGGCGGCGGTCATCTTCGGGTTTTCGTCGCCACCCAAGCTCAGGAACAACCGGCCCTGCAGATCGCGATGACCGCGCAGGAACCGATCCAGCCGCGTCACCATCGCCGCATCGTCCCGCCACAGTGCGGGACTGTTGGCGATCCAGGCATCGAACAACGACGGTTGCGCGATGAAGGCATGCATGACCAGCAAGCCGCCGCGCGAATTGCCGACCAGCGTGCGCGACGGGGCGGTGCGGAATTCATGCTCGACCTGCGGGATCAGTTCGCGTTGCAGGAAGCCGAGGAAGCGATCGGCTTGGCCATCGCCACTGCTGCCGTCATCCGCATCCTGGCGCATGCCCGGCGGCGTGTAGTCGCGATTGCGCGCGTCGCCGCTCGGGATGCCGATGACGATCGCCTCCGGCATCGCGCCGATGCGCGCCATCAATTCGGCCGTGTTCGCGGTGTGCACGCTCTGCGAGGTGCCGTCGAGCACGTAGAACACCGGATAGCGCTGCTTCGGCGAACGCGCGTAGCTGTCGGGCAGGTGCACGAAGTACGTGCGTTCCTCGCCCAACACCGATGACGCCAGGGTGCGTTGCTGGATCGATGGATCCGGGATGTCGCGACCGAACCAGTACGCCGTGGCCAGCCAACTGGCGGCGGCGACCAGCACCAACGAAAGCATCCAGCGGATCCAGATCGTTCTTTTCATGGCGTGCTTCCTTCGGGCAATGGATGTCCTTGCGCATGGCCATGGCCATGCGCGCGACAAGTTGTCTTGGATATCGAACTCGAGCGTCTACGGTGTCGCGAGGACTTGCCGGAAGAACGCGGTGGAACGGTCCTGCAATGCCTTGCGGTCGTGGCCCACGCCGGGCACCAGTTCGAAGCGCGCGTTCGCGCCGGCCCGGGCGTACAGCGTTTCCGCGTGCGTCCAGCGGGCGAGCGGGGTGTCGCCGAACAGGCGGTCCACTTCGTTCGCCATCGGTTTGTCCCAGCCGTCGTTGAAATCCAGCGAATCGTTGTCGTCGGCGTCGCCCAGGTAGAGGTACTGCGGCACGCGGGCGAACGCGGCGGCGTCGAACGGTGTGCCGGTCAGCGCCGACAGGTCGGCGATGCCGGCCGGATAGGGCAGTGCGTCCACGCCGACCTTGGCCACCGGCGCGATCGGCCAACCACCGGGCGAGCCGATGCTCGCCGCGCGCACGCGATCGGGATGCAGGACAGTGAAGCGGTTGGCGAACATCGCGCTGGCGGAGAAGCCCTGCAGCAGTACCCGCGGATCCACCGGCGTGCCGGCCTTGCACAGGCGCGCACTGGCATCGTCGATCATCGCGATGAGTTGCAGGTCGAGACGCGACAGCACCGGATCGCGGGTCGTGAGTACATCGCGATCCAGCGCATGCGTGTAGGTCCGCCAGTCGCGCGCGGTACGCGGGAATGCGGGCACCAGCAATGCGACGCCGAGCTCGTCGGCGATGCGCTTGCGCTCGAAGCCGGTCATCCACGCGTCACGCCGGTGGAAGCCGATGTCGTCCGACGTGCGGCCGCTGTTGTTGGGTTGCACCAGCAGGGTGGCGTTGCCGCGTTCGTCGCGGTGCAGCGTCGCCGGCACGTAGAGGTAGTAGTCGGAATGGAAACCGGTGCGCGGTTCCGCGGCGACATGCTCGACGCGCAACGCGTACGGACCCAGCAGCACCGCGACGCCGATGCCCGCGACCAGCAACAGGCCGAGCATCACCTTCGGGGCCAGGCGCAGGAAGCGGCGCAGCGCCATCAGCGTGTCTTCGTCACAGCCGCTGGCTGGCAGTCCGCGCCCATCGCCGCACCGGTGGTCGCCACGCAGGGACGGAAGTCGACCAGGCCGGCGACCTGGTGGCTTTCGCCGCGCGCCACGCTGAAGCGTTGCAGCGGTGCCAGCTTGCAGTCGGCCTTGCCGGCGCAGGCGTCCGGATACAGCGTGTAGTGGCAGCTGCCGCTGCTGCTGTCCACGCAATTGAAGCGCGCCACGCCGTCCTGCACGTGTGCCTTGCTGGTCAGGCGCACCTGGTCGCTGTCGATGCGACTGGTGAACGTGGTGCCGCCCATCGAACAACCGGACAGCGCCAGCAGGAACTGCAGCAATGCGATGAACTTGGACATGGGATGCCTCGTGTCGATGGCGCGCAGCGCGCGCGGAGTGAGCGAGCCGCGTCTAAGCGGCGGACTACATCTGCTTGAACAGGGCCATGAAGGGTTGGCTCACCGCCAGCGTTTCCGTGCGGTTCTTCAGCCGCAAGGTGCCGCGGCCGCTGTCGTCGCGGAGGATGCCGGCGACGGCCTTGAGGTTGACGATGGTCGAGCGGTGGATCTGCTTGAACGTGGCCGGGTCCAGCCGCGGCAGCAATTCCCGAAGTGGCGTGCGCAGCAGTGCTTCGCCATCGGCGGTGACCACGGTGGTGTACTTCTGGTCGGCGTGGAAATAGATGACCTCGTCGACCAGCACCAGTCGGGTTTCGCGGCCGGCGCTGGCGGTCAGCCAGGTCAGCGGCTCCGGCGAACCGGCCGGATCCGGCATCGCGCCGAGCTTGTCGAGCAGCGCGGCCAGGGTGGCGGCATCGGGCAAGGTGTCCTGCGCCTGCAGCCGCGCCACCGTGGCATCCAGCCGTTCCGGTTTGACCGGCTTGAGCAGGTAGTCGATGGCACCGCGGTCGAAGGCGTCGATCGCGTACTGGTCGTAGGCGGTGACGAACACGATACGCGTGCGCGGGCTGGCGTCGGCGGCGGTCGTTGCCACTTCCAGGCCGGTCAGGCCGGGCATGCGGATGTCGAGGAAGGCGACGTCGGGCTGGTGCTCGGCCAGGGCCTCGACCGCGCTGGCGCCGTCCTCGCATTCGGCGACGATGCGCAGCGACGGCCAGGCGCGCTTGAGTTCGGCGACCAGGGCGTGGCGCAGCAGCGCTTCGTCCTCGGCCACGATGCAGGTGCGGATGGCATCAGGCATTGGGGTTGTGTCCATTGGCCGGCACGGTGAGCGTGGCCGCCACGCCGGCGGGGAAATTGGCGACGACGGCGAGGTTGGCCGCGCCGGCATAGCGCAGGCGCAGGCGTTCGCGCACGTTCTTCAGGCCGATGCCGGTGCCGCTGGTCTTGCTGTTGAAGCCTTCGCCGTTGTCGGCCACGGTCACCGCCACGGTGTTGTCGTCGCGGCGCGCGCGGATCCACACGGTGCCGCCGCCGGTACGCGGCTCCAGTCCGTGCTTGATCGCGTTTTCCACCAGCGTCTGCAGCATCATCGCCGGCATCGGGGTGGTGCGCAGGGCTTCGGCCACGTCGGTCTGCACATCGAGCCGGTCGCCCATCCGCACCTTGAGGATTTCGAGGTAGGCCAGTGCGCGCTCGAGTTCCGCGCCGAGCGTGGACATCTCGCCTTCGACGTTCGGCAACGAGCGGCGCAGGTACTGGATCAGGTGGCCGAGCATCGCCTCGGCGCGGACCGGATCGCTGCGGGTCAGCAGTTGCGCGCTGGCCAGCGTGTTGTAGAGGAAGTGCGGCTCGACCTGCGCATGCAGCAGGTTGAGCTTGGCCTCGGTCAGTTCCTTTTCGGTGGCGGTCTGCGCGGCGCTGGCCTGCTCGCCGCGGCGACGCTCGCCGATGCGGCGGGTGATCGCGCGGACGATGGCTTCGGCGTTCTCGTAGTTGGTGCCGTCATCGACCAGGAACCAGTCGCTCCACGCCGGGTTTTCGGGTTCGCAGATCAGGGCGACGCGGCCGCTGTCGCCGGCCGGCGTGACCGTGGCCTGCAACTGGTTGCGCGGCAGGCCGAACCACAGCAGCGGGTTCCAGCGCCGCAACGGATGCTCGCCGTAGGTGCGCGGCCGCGCCACTTTCGCCTTGACCTGCAGGCTGTCGCGCGCGCTCTGGATCTGTTCCGCGCCGGGCAATTCGCGGATCGCGGCATCGAGCAGGTCGAAGGCTTCGCCGGCTTCCAGCGGGATCTCCACCAGCCGCTTCTGCCGGTTGCCGAGGGTGTCGCCGTCGATGTGCCCGGCGATCAGGCGGACCCGGCGCAGGTGCGAGAACGCGCCGCCGATCACCAGCGCCATCGTCCCCATCACCAGCAGGATGATCGGCAACTCGAAGCGGCCGATCAGCGGAACCGACGAATACATCGCCGCGACCATCATGACGACGAAGCCCCAGGCGATGGCGATGCGGAGGACGAAGGCGAGGCTCTTGAACATGGGCGGCGATGCTTGCTTGGGGTTGCGGCGAGGATAGTGGGGCATCCCGCGGATGGAAGCCGCACTGCGACGGAACCCGCGTTGGCGGCGACGAAGCCGCGGTTGGCGGCATCGGCACCGTGGCTGCAACAGGCCATGCCATCGTTTTCACCCGCCGTGGGCGATGTTGCGGCGCACAATACGCGGATGCCAGCCACGTCCCCGCCTGTTCTTTCGCCGCGCCACGTCGCCCTGATCCTGTTCGCGCTGGCGATGGGCGGCTTCGCCATCGGCACCAGCGAATTCGTGGTGATGGGCCTGATCAGCGAGATCGCCCGCGACCTGGGCGTGACCGAGCCGCAGGTCGGCCACGTGGTCAGCAGCTATGCGCTGGGCGTGGTGGTGGGCGCGCCGCTGCTGGCGATCCTGGGTGCCAGGCAGCCGCGGCGTCGATTGCTGCTGTGGTTCATGGCGTTCTATGCGTTCGGCAACCTGGGCAGTGCGTTGGCCGCGGATTACCCGACATTGATGCTGTCGCGGTTCATCGCCGGCCTGCCGCATGGCGCGTACTTCGGCGTGGCGGCGCTGGTGGCCGCTCATATCAGCCCGCCCGAGCAACGTGGCACCGCGGTCGGCCGGGTGATGCTGGGCCTTTCGGTCGCCTTGCTGATCGGCAATCCGCTGGCGACGTGGCTGGGCCAGATCCTGGGCTGGCGCTACGCCTTCGGCGTGGTGGTCGCGGTGGCGCTGGCCACGGTGGCGATGACCGCGCGGGTGCTGCCCGCAGGACTGGGTGCGCCGCGCACCGATGCCATGCGCGAACTGCGCGATTTCAACCGCGCGCCGGTCTGGCTGACCCTGGGCATCGGCGGGATCGGCTTCGCCGGGATGTTCAGTGTTTTCAGTTATCTCGCCCCGACGCTGGAACACGTGACCGGCACCGGGCCGGGCTTCGTGCCGATCGCGCTGCTGGCCTTCGGTGTGGGCAGCGTCATCGGCACATTGCTGGGCGGTTGGCTGTTCGACCGCTTCGGTTTCCGCGCCGCGGCACTCGTGTTGGGTGGGGCGGTGGTCGTGTTGCTGCTGTACCCGCTGGCGGCGCAGTCGCCGTGGACGATCCTGCCGGTGGTCGCGGCGACGGCCTGCATGGGTGCGCTGGGGCCGATCCTGCAATCGCACCTGATGGACGTGGCGCGCGACGCGCAGACCCTGGCGGCGGCCTCGCACCATGCCGCGTTCAATTTCGCCAATGCGCTGGGCCCGTGGCTGGGCGGGATGGCGATCACCGACGGCTACGGTTGGACCGTCACCGGACCAGTCGGGGCCGCCACGGCCATCGCCGGCCTGCTGGTTTATGCGCTGGCGCTGCGCGAACGCCGCACTGCCGCCACGTGCATCGTGCACGTGGCCGACGCCGACTGAACGGCTCGCGATAGACTGCCCGCCGGGGGTGGCATGTCACAGCCGGCGATCGACAACCTGTACAACGACGCACCCGGCCTGCCCTGGGTCGAGCGGGATGCGCGCGACCGCCGCTCGCGGCTCACCGAACTGCTGGCGCGGGTCTCGCGCGAGGCCGCCGAGGGTGAAGATCTGGAAGCGGTGCTGCGGCGGATCGTGGATTGCCTGGTCGAGCGCATGCCGGTGGCGATCGCCAGCATCGTCCTGCTCAACGAGGCCTGCACCCATTTCGTCCACGAAGTCTGGGCCGGCGAGCTCACCCTCAACGTATTGCAGCCCGCCGACGACTGGCCGGTGAGCAAGGGTGCCGCCGGGCGTTGCGTGCGTACTGGCGTGGCCCAGCTGATCGCGAATGTCGACCTCGACCCGGATTACCTGGCCGGCAACAGCGAGGTGCGGTCCGAATACCTGGTGCCGATCCGTCATCGCGGCCGCCTGCATGGCGTGCTCAACATCGAGAGCCCGCAGTCGGACTTCTTCACTGCGGAAGCCTGCGAAGTGTTCGATGCGATCGCCGCCCAGGTCGCCGGCACCATCCATCTGGCGCGGGTGGTGCGCGAACTGGAAACCGCCAACCGCAAGCTGCATGCCTTGTCGATGCAGGACGGCCTGACCGGCATCGCCAATCGCCGCCAGTTCGATGCGGCCCTGCAACAGTTGTGGACGCGGCTGGTCAAGGGCAGCGTGCCACTGGCGCTGCTGATGGTCGATGCCGACTGGTTCAAGGCGCTCAACGACACCGCCGGTCACCTGCATGGTGACGAGTGCCTGCGCGCGCTGGCGCGGTTGTGCGAGGGGCAGCTGCGCGGCGAGGACGACCTGGTCTCGCGTTTCGGCGGCGAGGAATTCGTGCTGCTGCTGCCGGGCCGGGATCTTGAAGCAGCGGTGGCGGTGGGCGAGGCCTTGCGCCAAGCGGTCGCGCGCCAGCGGCTGGAGCATCCGGCGTCGCCGATCGCGCCCTACGTCACCGTCAGCATCGGCGCGGGTGCCACTTGGCCCTCGGAGGGTGGCCAGCCGGAAGGCCTGCTGCTGGCCGCGGACCGGGCGATGTACGCAGCCAAGGCGCGCGGCCGCAATTGCGTGGTCGCCAAGTTCGTGGGATGACGTCCGCTGCGGCACTCAGTCGCGGCGCACCCGCAGGTAACGGGCGAAACGCGGGTTGCCCTTCGCGGTGAGTCCGTCGTAGCGGAACGTGACCATGCTGCCGACGGCTGGTGGCGTGGCGCGGTCGGTATCGCGCAGGCCGCTGCCCAGGGCGAAGCGGCGTCCGTGTGCGTCCTCGACCAGCAGCGCGCCAACCATGCCGGTGTACTTGCCCTTGCCCGGCCGGTAGCCGACCACGCGTGCCTCGGCATCGTCCCAACGTTTGAACTTGAGCAGCGTCTCGCTGCGCCCGGCGCGGTACTGCGCCAGCGCGTGGTGCAGCATCAGGCCTTCGCCGCCAGCGGCCATCACCCTGTCGAGGTGGGCATCGAGCAAGGCCCGGCTGGTCAGGTGACGCTGCGGGATGTGCCCCAGCTGGACCGAGTCGGCTGCCATCACCATGGCTTGCAGTCGCAGCGTACGCTTGGCGAAGTGGCCGTTGTCGCCGGGCAGGTCGAACGCCATGAAGCGAACCTCTCGCCATGCACGGTCGTCGCGTTGCAGGGCGCGGACCAGGTTGCTGATGTCCTGGAACCGGCCACGACCCAGCCAGAGTTCACCATCCATCGGCTGCGCCGGCCAACCGCGGGTGAAGCTGGCTGGGGCATCGATGCGGTTGCCGTTGCGCGTCCACAGCGCACGGTCATCCCAGCGGGCGCGAACGCCATCGAGTTTCTCGCTGACCAGGTAACTGGCGACGTCGATGTCGCTGGCGACGCGGCTGGCCAGCATCGGGGCGGGTGCTGCGTGCAACTGGGTACTGGCATGCAGCTGTTGCTGCGGGGTGAGCAGCAGCACGGCGAGCAGGGCAGGGTGAAGATCCATGGCGCGTCCGGCGGAAAGGGAACGCCGTCAGCATCCCGCGACCGCGATGGCATCACCGTCCGTCGCGCACCCGTTTCGTGGTCAGGGTTTTCCGCGTCGTCAGTCGGCGCCGACCTGCGTGCGCACCGCCTGCATGTCGCGCACCGGACGCACTTCGATGCTGCCGAATTGCGACCACGGGAACGCATGCGCGATCTGCATCGCCGCGTCGATGTCGGCGGCTTCGATCAGGTTGAAGCCGGCCAGGAACTCGCGGGTTTCCGCGAACGGACCGTCGGTGATGCGCGATACGCCCTCGCGCACGCGCAGGGTGCGCGCCGTGCCCGGATCCTGCAGTTGCTGCGAGGCGTGCAGGCAACCGGCATCGCGCAACGCATCGGCCTTTTCGAAGCAGCCGCGCATCAGCCGGTCGTAGTCCTCCGCCGGTAGTTCGGTCAGGCGTTCCGGGTCGATGTAGATCAGGGTCAGGAATTGCATCGCGTGTTCCGGATCGTGGCCAGGTCGGCGGATGATGCAGGGCATGGCGGCGGGCGACAACCTGAATGCGCCATGTCGTTCTGAGCGGAGCGAAGAACCTGTTTTTCCTGCAATCAGGCTGCAGGAACGAGAAGCGGATACTTCGCTTCGCTCGGGATGACGAGAAATTTTTCGATGGCGTGTCGATTGCGGGCGTCATCGTCCGTCGTGTTGCATGAAGGG
The DNA here is from genome assembly GCF_014396975.1 of Thermomonas carbonis. Taxonomy (NCBI): domain Bacteria; kingdom Pseudomonadati; phylum Pseudomonadota; class Gammaproteobacteria; order Lysobacterales; family Lysobacteraceae; genus Thermomonas; species Thermomonas carbonis. The sequence goes on along the minus strand of NZ_CP060719.1, from coordinate 704,064 downwards.
CGGAACCTCCATCCGATCCAACGCAGGAGCAGCGCATGAAAGTCATGGTACTGGTCAAGGCCACGGCCGATTCCGAAGCCGGCGCGATGCCGAGCACCGAATTGCTGGAGGCGATGGGCAGGTTCAACGAAGACCTGGTCAACGCCGGGGTCATGTTGGCCGGCGAAGGCCTGCACCCGAGCGCGCGCGGCACTCGCATCGCCTTCGACGGCCCGTCGCGGCGGGTAATCGACGGCCCGTTCGCCGAAACCCGCGAGCTCGTCGCCGGGTTCTGGCTCTGGCAGGTGCGCTCGATGGACGAGGCCATCGAATGGGCCAAGCGTTGCCCGAACCCGATGCCTGGCCCGTCCGAACTGGAAATCCGCCCGATCTTCGAGGCCGAGGATTTCGGCGCCGAATTCACCCCCGAGTTGCGCGAACAGGAAGACCGCCTGCGCGAGCGCCTCGGCAACTGAAACGCCCATTCCTGGAGAACGCCATGAAACTGACCCCGTACCTGATGTTCCGCCACGGGAAATGCCGCGAGGCCTTCGCGTTCTATGCGCAGGCGCTGGGCGGCGAGATCGTCTCCACCGCGACCTATGGCGACATGGGGCCGGACATCCCCGAGCCGATGCGACCCTTCATCGCCAACATCCACTTGGTGGTGGGTGGCGCTTCGATCATGGGCGCGGACGCGATGGAGAACCCCGATGGCCAGGCCACGACCTCGGTCAACATCGAGGTGGACAGCATCGAGGACGCCGAGCGCATCTTCGCCGCGATGTCCGAAGGCGGCGAGGTGCGGATGCCGCTGGCCGAAAGCCAGTGGGCGCTGCGCTTCGGCATGTTCGACGATCGCTACGGCCAGCCGTGGATGATCAACCTCGTGAAGCCGATGCCGTAACCCGCGCATCAACCCATGGAGAACCCCATGCCCCGCAACCTCTACGTCAACCTGCCGGTGAAGGATCTCGAGCGCACCGTCGATTTCTTCGCCGCGCTCGGTTTCTCGTTCAATCCGATGTTCACCGACGAGAACGCCACCTGCATGATCATCAACGACAGCACCAGCGTGATGCTGCTGGTCGAGTCGTATTTCGCGACGTTCACCAAGAAGCCCATCGCCGATGCGCATGCGGCGACCGAAACCCTGCTGGCGATCTCGGTCGACAGCCGCGCCGAGGTCGACGACTTCGTCGCCAGGGCCATCGCCAAGGGGGCGGTCGAATACGCGGAGCCGAAGGATCTCGGCTTCATGTACCAGCGCGGAATCGCCGACCTCGACGGACACCAGTGGGAAGTCTTCTTCATGGACGAATCGCAGTTCCCCGGCGCTTGAGCCGGGCGCATCACGGGCCGCGGCGAATGGCGCCGCGCCAACACCCAGGAGCAAGCAGATGAGTGCATCCAATCCGGTGGTCTGGTTCGAGATCTACACCGACGACCTGGCCCGAGCGCGCGCCTTCTACGAAGCCGTGCTCGACGTCACCATGGAACCGTTGCCGATGCCCGGCGACATGGACGGTTTCCAGATGCTGGCCTTCCCCGCAAGCATGGACAATCCCGGCGCGGGCGGCACGCTGTGCAAGATGGAAGGCGTCTCGCCCGGCATGGGCGGTACCTTGGTTTACTTCAACTGCGCCGATTGTGCGATCGAGGCGGGTCGGGTCGAGGCCGCGGGCGGCAAGTTGCACCAGGCCAAGATGTCGATCGGCGACTACGGCAACATCGCCCTGGCCTTCGATACCGAGGGCAACATGTTCGGCCTGCATTCGATGGGTTGAACGGGCCGGGATCGCGAAGTCGCGGCTTGCGCGGCTTCGCGGGCGATGGTGTGATCGGCGGCATGAATGACGCCGCCGTCCATCGCCGCCTCGACGCCCTGTGGCGGATGGAATCGCCGAAGCTGCTCGCGCGGCTGGCACGCATCACCGGCAACATCGACACCGCCGAGGAACTGGCGCAGGACGTGCTGGTCGGCGCACTCGAGCGCTGGCCACGCGAGGGCGTGCCGGACAACCCGGCGGCGTGGCTGATGACGGCGGCCAAGCACCGCGGCATCGACCACGTGCGCCAGCGCCAGTTGCACGCGCGCAAGCAGGCCGAGTTCGGCATTGAACTGGAATTGCACGGAGCCGACATGCAGGGCGACGATGCGCAACGACTGGCGGACGACGACATCGGCGACGACCTGTTGCGGCTGTTGTTCACCAGTTGCCATCCGCTTTTGCCGATGGAGTCGCGGGTGGCGCTGACCCTGCGCATGCTCGGCGGACTCAGCACGCCGGAGATCGCCCGCGCCTTCCTGCAACCGGAACCGACGGTGGCGCAACGCATCGTCCGCGCCAAGCGCACGCTCGCGGACAAGCAGGTGCCGTTCGAGGTGCCACGCAAGGCCGAGTTGCCGGAACGCCTGGATGCCGTGCTGGAAGTGCTCTACCTGGTCTTCAACGAAGGCTATGCGGCGACCAGTGGCGACGACTGGATGCGCCCGGCGCTGTGCGAGGAAGCGCTGCGTCTTGCACGTGTGCTGGTCGGGTTGTTGCCGGGCGAGTCCGAAGCCTTCGGCCTGCTCGCGCTGATGGAACTGCAGGCCTCGCGCATGCCGGCGCGCACGCAAGCCGATGGCGCGCCGATCCTGTTGCCGGAGCAGAACCGCGCGCGCTGGGATAGGTTGCAGATCCAGCGCGGACTGCAGGCGCTGGCGCGTGCGCAACGAACGGGCGGGGCCGATGGCCCGTACGCACTGCAGGCCGCACTGGCTGCCTGCCACGCCCGCGCCTTGCGCTTCGCCGACACCGACTGGAACGCGATTGCCACGCTGTACGCACGGCTGATGCAGGTCGCGCCATCGCCGGTGATCGAACTCAATCGCGCAGTGGCGGTGGGCAAGGCGCAGGGGCCGCAAGCCGGGCTGGCGATCGTCGACCGCTTGGTCGGCGACGCGAAGCTGCGCGATTACGCGCCGCTGCCGGCCGTACGCGGCGACCTGCTGCAAAAGCTCGGCCGCGATGCGGAAGCGCATGCCGACTTCACCCGCGCCGCATCGCTTACCGGGAATTCGCGCGAACGCGAGGTGTTGCTGGCACGCGCAGCAGCGTGCGTGCCAGCCTGACACGACGAAGCCGCCTTGCGGCGGCTTCGTGGATCCTGCGTGTTGCGATGACGGGGCCGGTCAGCGCGAGGCGGTACGCCAGTCGCTGCGCAGCCAGCTGTCCACCATGCGCTTCTCGTAACGCAACGGATCGCTGTCGTTGAAGCGCGAGGCATTCATCAGGAAGGCCGGGTCGGACAGCTTGCGTTCGCCTTCGGCGAGGACCGAACCGCTGGAATCCAGCTCGCGGAAACGCAGAGTCATGCGCGGCGGATACATGTCGCGGATGATCCGGGCGTCCTGCAGGTTCGGGGCCAGCCAGGGCTCGTAGCGACCGGCGCGCTGGATGTCGACGATGGTCAGCTCCAGCCGGTGGCCGGTCGGCAGGGTTTCCTCGGCTTCCGTGCGCATGTAGGTGGCGAGCGTGTTCAACCAGTTGCCTTCCGCGGAGGCATGGCGATTACCGCTGAAGCGCATTTCGGTGAACTGGGCCGGGTCTTCCCAAGCCACGCTGACCGGGCCGGCTGCAGGCAGCGCACGCGGGGCATCGGGAGCGAGCATGCTGGTGCTGCCGGTGGACGCGCAGGCACCCAGCGCGAGGACCGTGGCGAGCAGCAGGGGCAGGGTGCGCAGGCGGTTCATGACAGGACTCCGGTGGCGGGGACGTGGCCAGTGTGCGCCCGCAACGCGATTGCGGGCGAGGTTCGCGGGCGTTCAGTCAGCCGGCGTTTCGTTCGCGGTGTCCAGGAACCAGGCCTCGACCGTACCCTTGAACTTCATCGTCATCGGCTGCCCGCGGCGATCCAGCGCGCGACCCGCGGCCATCCGCACCCAGCCTTCGCTGATGCAGTATTCCTCGACGTTGTTGCGTTCCACGCCGTTGAAGCGGATGCCGATGCCGCGTTCCAGCGCGGCTGCATCGTGGAACTTGCTGCGCGGGTCGTTGGACAGGTGGTCGGGCGGGGTATCGGTGGTGGCGTTGGTTGCGTCGGTCATCGGGATGGCTGCCGGCCTGAGGGGCCGACAGCATACCCGTCGCGCGTTGCTCAGCCGAGCTTGCGCGAGGCCGCGAAGGACGCCAGGTTGCCGACGCCGACCGCACCGACCAGTACCGCGATCACCCCGGGGGTAATGTCGGTCCAGCCCGCCGCTTCTACAATCGCGAAGCCGATCGACAGTGCGACCAGGGTGATGCCCCAGCGCAGCGAGGACAGCCGTCGATTCACTTCATCGCCCTCCAGGATGCTGCGGACCAGGTCGGGCGCGCCGTTGCTGGCGACCAGCTGCTTGCGCACCCGGGCGTCGACCACCGCCTTGATCGAATAGGCGATGCAGGCGAACAGGGTGATCGGGATGAGCAGTTCGAAATTCATGGGATGTCCTCGGTGGGTCGGGCCGGCCATGCGGGCCGTTCGGACAAAGAGATACGGCCGGCGCGGGCTCGGTTGCAGCTTGCGGCAGGAAATCCGTCGACAATCCTTGCAACCGATGCCGCCCCGGGCGTATCCCATGCCCCATGGATGCCGACCGCGCCCTTGTCGAAGCCGTGCTCGCGAACCGCGCGGGCGCGTTCGAGCAATTGGTGCGCGACTACCAGGGCCTGTGCTGGCACATCATCCAGCGCATGGTCCGGCATCCCGAGGACACCCGCGAGCTCTGCCAGGAGGCGTTCCTGCGCGTGCACCGCTACCTGCAGCAGTACCGCTTCGACAGCCCGTTGAAGTCCTGGATCGGCCAGGTCGCGTATTCGGTGGCCAAGCGCCACCTGGAGCGCAAGCGGATCGCGCTGGCGGACATGCACGTGGGCGGCGGGATGGACGAAGACGATGGTCCGTCCCTGCTCGACAACATCGGCGACGGCGTCGACCTGCAGGACGCGCATGCGCAGGCAGACGACGAGCGTGAACTGCATGCCGCGATCGAACGCCTGCCGCCGCTGCAACGCACGATCCTGACCCTGTATCACCTGGAAGAACTGCCCATCGGCGAGATCGCGACCATCACCGGCCTGGCCGAAGGTACGATCAAGAGCCACCTGTTCCGTAGCCGCAAGACACTGCGCGAGTTCCTGGAACCGCGCATCGGAGTTGCCGCATGACTACCAACGACGACGAAAACCAGATGGACGACGCGCGCTGGCAGGCACAGGAGCGAGCCCGTCGCCTCGATCCGGACGCCGACCCGGCCGAGCTGCGGATCGCCCGCGCCCTTCGCCGTGTGCCGCCGGTGAGCTTGCCGGTGGATTTTGCCGCACAGGTCGCCGCGCTGGCGCTCACGCAGCCCGCGTCCGCAACAGCTCCGGAGCAATCGCTGCTGGAGCAGCGCCTGTTGCGGGGGCTGGTCATCGTGTTCGCGCTGTCCGCCGCCGTGGTGGTCGCCTGGTTCGGTCGAGGCTGGGTCGCGGAACTGGCGGCGGTGTTGCCGGGCGGCGGCGATGCGGTGGCCTGGAGCGGGGTCGCCGCGCTGTGCCTGCTTGGCAACTGGAGCGTCGGCCTGTTGCGCGGGCAAGGCATGCGCGGATCGCACGCCGCCGCCTGATCGTCGCCTGCGGCTCGTTACAATTGGCGCATGTCAAACCATCGCGACATCGCCCTCGACGCCCTCCTGTATCCCTTCGCCGAGGGCGCCCTGCGCTGGTCGGCGGACGCGCTGTTCCTGCGCGCACGCGAAGGCGCGGCCCTGCATATGCGCGGCGGGCTTCAGTCGTTGGCCTGCACGCAGCCGTTCAAGCCGGAGGCCGACCGCCTGCAGCGCATCGGCGCGACCCTGGTCGACGAGGACGCCGTGCCGGCTGCGCGCTACCCACTGGTGCTGGTGCTGCCGCCGCGCCAGCGCGAGGAGGCGCGTGCGTTGCTGGCCAAGGCGTGCATGGCGGTCGCACCCGGCGGCATCGTCATTGCCTCGGTGGCCAACGACGAGGGCGCGAAATCGCGCGAGGCCGACCTCAAGCAACTCGCCGGCACGGTGACCACGCTCAGCAAGCACCATTGCCGGGTGTCGTGGACGCGGCCGGATGCGACCTTCGATGCAGCCACGCTGGCGCAATGGGCGAAGGCCGATGCGCCGCGCAAGGTGATCAGCCCGAATGTTCCCGGCGAGGCCTTCCTGAGTCGGCCCGGTGTGTTCGCCTGGGATCGCGTGGATGCGGCATCGGCGATGCTGGCCGAGGCACTGCCGAACGATCTGAGTGGCCGGATTGCCGATTTCGGCGCGGGCTGGGGTTATCTGTCGATGCAGGTACTGGCGCGCTGCCCGAAGGTCGCTTCGCTGGACCTCTACGAAGCCGATGCACGCGCGCTGGCGTTGGCCGGCGAAAATCTCGCGGATTCACGTGTGCCGGTGAGCCGCCATTGGCGCGATGTCGCCGCAGGCGTGAGCGAACGTTTCGATGCCATCGTCTGCAATCCGCCGTTCCATGCACTGGGTCGCGGCGATCGTCCCGACATCGGCCGCGCCTTCATCGCCGCTGCAGCCAGTGCCTTGAAGCCCGGCGGTCGCCTGTGGCTGGTCGCCAACCGGCACCTGCCGTACGAGTACGCGCTGGGCGAGGGTTTCGCGCAGGTGCAGACGCTTGCGCAGGACGGCGGCTTCAAGATCGTTGAAGCGACAAAGGCAGCGCGATGAAACTCGTGAAGCACCTCGCCAACCTGGGCTACGGCAGCCGCAAGGACGTGCAGTGGATGTTCCGCGAGGGCCGCATCACCGATGCCGCCGGCGACGTGCTGTATGCCGATGATCCGCTCGACCACGACAACATCCGCGTCGACGGCGAGCCACTGGATCTGCCGCCCGGCCTGCTACTGATGCTGCACAAGCCGGTCGGCTACACCTGTTCGATGAAGGATCCGGGGCGGATCGTGTTCGACCTGTTGCCGCCGCGTTTCCGCGAGCGCAACCCGGTGTTGTCCACGGTCGGTCGCCTGGACCGCGCCACCTCCGGCCTGCTGCTGTTCACCGACGACGGCCAGTTGCTGCACCGGATCATCGCGCCGAAGTCGAAGTTGCCGAAGGTGTACCTCGCCACGCTCGCCGAGCCCTTGCGCGGCGACGAAGCGGCCCTCTTCGTCAGCGGCACCCTGATGCTGGAAGCGGAGAAGACGCCGTTGTTGCCCGCGGAGCTTGAAGAGCTTGGCGCGAATACCGCGCGGCTGACCCTGCACGAAGGCCGCTATCACCAGGTACGGCGGATGTTCGCGGCGATCGGCCATCACGTGGAAGCGCTGCATCGCGAACGCATCGGCGGATTGAGCATGGGCGACTTGCCGGAAGGGCAGTGGCGTGCGTTGGATGGCGCCGATCGCGACCAGCTGTTTTCCACGGAATCCGCATGAGCCCTGCTGAGATAGCGCCGTTGCTGTTCCTGCCGGACGCCGTCGTCTTCGACATGGATGGCTTGATGCTGGACAGCGAGCGCGCGATCAACGACTGCATGGCGCGCGCGTCGCGCGAGCTGGGCCACGACCTGCCGGACAGCCTGTGGCTGCAGATGATCGGTGGCGGCGATGGCCTGTGCCGACGCCTGCTCGCCGAACGCATCGGCGATGACGCGACCGTCGAATTGCTGGCATGCACCGAAGCGATGTACGACGTGGTCGCCGATGCCGGCATCGACCATCGGCCCGGCATCGTCGAATTGCTCGACTGGCTGGTCGCACATGGCATCCCGCGTGCGGTCGCGACCTCGACCCGACGCCCGCTGGCGATGCGCAAGCTGGCGGCGGCAGGACTGCTGCCGTATTTCGACGCGGTGGCCACCAGCAGCGACGTCGCCGCGCCCAAGCCTGCGCCGGATGTTTATCTGCTTGCCGCGTCCAAGCTCGGCATCGATCCGCTGCGTTGCCTGGTGCTGGAGGATTCGCCGACCGGCGTGCGCGCTGCACTGGCTGCGGGCATGACCCCGGTGCAGGTGCCGGACATGCTGGTGCCGGATGACGCCGCGCGTGCGCTGGGGCATCGCATCGTCGGTTCGCTAGGCGATGCGCAGCGCCTGCTGGAAGCGCGTTTGGCCGCAGCCTGACGCATCACTCCGCGAGCAGCTTGCTCCAGCCATCGAAGCCGAGCTCGCGCGCGGTGGCGATGTTGCGTTCGATGATCGCGTCGGGATCCGGATAGGCCGCCACCGCGCGGTCGATGCTGGCTTCGCGCAGCAGGTGCAGGATCGGGAACGGCGCGCGGTTGGTCAGGTTGTCGGTGTCGCCCGGTTCGCTGCCGGCGAACTGGTAATCCGGATGGAAACTGGCGACCTGCAGCACGCCATCGAGGTCCAGTGCCTCGACCAGCGCATCGGCATCGCCGAGGAAATCGTTGTAGTCCAGGAAGTCGCCCAATACCTGCGGATGCACCAGCAGGGTGGTGTCGACCTCTTCGGCAGGCGTGTCGCGCAGCAGCGCGAGTTCCTCGCCGAGTTCTTCCAGCAGCGCGCGCTCGGTGCTGGCATCGCTTACCACGATGCGCACCTGTTGCTTCACATAGACAGCCTTCGCGAACGGGCACAGGTTCAGGCCGATCACCGCGCGTTCCAGCCAGCGGCGGACGCCGGCTTCGACCTGCACCGGATCGAGCGTGTCGGTCACGTCAGTCGCGGAAGTTGTCGAACTGCAGCGGCACGCCGAACTCGCCGGCGCGCAGCAGGGCCATCGCCGCCTGCAGGTCGTCGCGCTTCTTGCCGGTGACGCGCAGCTTGTCGCCGTTGATCTGCGAGTCGACCTTGAGCTTGGCGTCCTTCATCGCGGCCTGCAGCTTCTTCGCCAGTTCGCGCTCGATGCCCTGCTTGACCGTGACGGTCTGCCGCGCGCCGGCCAGGTTGGTCTCGATGTCGCCGAATTCCAGGCAGCGCGCATCGATCTTCCGCGCGATCAGGCGCGCGCGCAGGATGTCGGTCATCTGCTGCAACTGGAATTCGCTGGGCGCGGACTGCTTGATGGCGGCATCGTCCAGCTCGAAGCTGGCGACAACGCCCTTGAAGTCGAAGCGCGTGGACAGCTCGCGATTGGCTTGGTCCACGGCGTTGGTGAGTTCGTGGGTATCCACTTCGGAAACGATGTCGAACGAGGGCATGGCGATGGGCGCAGGTGACGGGGCGGGCAGGTTACCGCATGCTGGCCGCATGCATCCCAAGCCCGCCACGTCGCACGATCACGCACGCCGCGGCATGCTGCTGATGCTGGTCTCGATCCTGCTGTTCTCGCTGATGGACGCCGGGTTGAAGACCTTGTCGACGCATTACCCGCCGTTCCAGGTCGCGGCGATGCGCGGGGCGTCCTCGTTGCCGCTGGTACTGGTCTGGGCCTTGTGGAGCGTAGGCTGGCGTCCGTTGCTGCAGGTGCGCTGGCCCTTGCATCTGCTGCGCGGCGTGCTCGGGATCATGATGATGGCCAGCTTCGTGTACGCGCTGGGGCAGTTGCCGCTGTCCACCGCGTATTCGATTTTCTTCGTCGCCCCGCTGCTGATCACCGCGCTGTCGGTGCCGATCCTCGGCGAGCGCGTGGGCCCGCGTCGCTGGACCGCGATCACGATCGGCCTGCTGGGGGTGCTGGTGGTGTTGCGCCCGACCGGTGAAGGCGTGCTCACCACCGCCGGCCTGGCCGTGCTGGTGGCAGCACTGGGTTACGCGGTGTCGGCGATCACCGTGCGCGTGCTGGCGCGCACCGACAGCACCCAGGCGATCACCTTCTGGTTGCTGGCGCTGATGGCGCTGGGTGCGGGCGCGCTGGCATGGCCGAACTGGGTGCCGCTGCGCGCCGAACATGCCTGGATCATCGGTGGCATCGGCATCGCCGGGGCCATCGGCCAGTACGCGATCACCGAGGCCTTCCGCCTCGGCGAGGCCTCCTTGATCGCGCCACTCGAATACACCGCCCTGGTCTGGGGCGTCGCCCTCGACCTGGCGCTGTGGGGCGTGCTGCCGGATGCGATCACCTGGTTCGGTGCGGCCATCATCATCGCCAGCGGGCTGTACCTGATCCGGCGCGAGAAAGTGCATGCGGAGGCCGAGCATCCCTGATTGCACCCCGGTCAATACCCCCGGAATTGGCCTGAAAACCCGATATCCGAGACATTTCGAGACATCGAAATGAATTAGCCGGGTAAATCAGGAAATTTGCCGCGGTGCGGTTTGTCGATGCCGGCGGGATGTGCCAACAATAGGGTCCCAACCCGAAAACCGGAGACCGGCATGGCCGACCTCAAGGAAGCGCGCGTCCCCGACATCGGCGGTGATAGCGACGTCCCGATCATCGAACTGCTGGTCAAGGTGGGCGACACCGTCGCCGTCGACCAGGGCCTGGTCACCCTGGAGTCCGACAAGGCGACGATGGAAGTGCCGTCGCCGTTCGCCGGCGTGATCAAGGAGCTGAAGGTCAAGCTGGGCGACAACCTCTCCGAGGGTGCGCTGGTCGCGATCATCGAAGTCGCGGGTGGGGCTGCCGCCGAAGCGCCTGCTCCGGCATCCGCGCCGACGCCTCCCCCGCCCAGCCGATCGCCGCCGTGGCAACGACCACCGCATCCGAAACCGGTGCCAAGATCGAACCGGTCGTGGTTGCGCCTCCTGCGCCCGCGCCGGTGCCCGCTGCCGCACCGATGGGCGCCGGCCTGCCGCCGGTGCGCTTCGAAGCCGATGCCGTGCTGCCGGACAAGGTGCCCTATGCCAGCCCGGCAGTGCGGTTGTTCGCCCGCGAACTCGGCGTCGACCTGATGCAGGTGACCGGCAGCGAGCGCGGCGGCCGCATCGGCAAGCTCGACGTACAGAATTTCGTGAAATCCGCATTGGCAGGTGGCCCTGTGGCAGGAGCTTCAGCTCCGACGAGTGCATCTGGCGGCGGCCTCAACCTGATCCCGTGGCCGAAGGTCGACTTCGCCAAGTTCGGCGAGATCGAAAGCAAGCCGCTGTCGCGCATCCAGAAGATTTCCGGTGCCAACCTCGCGCGCAACTGGGCGATGATCCCGCACGTCACCCAGTTCGACGATGCCGACATCACCGACCTGGAAGGCCTGCGCGTCGCCCTCAACAACGAGAACGCCAAGGCGATTGCCGCGGGCAAGGCCGGCAAGCTCACCATGCTCGCCTTCATGATCAAGGCCAGCGTGGCCGCGCTCAAGAAGTACCCCAACTTCAATGCGTCGCTGGATGGCGACAACCTGGTGCTCAAGCAGTACTACAACATCGGCTTCGCGGCGGACACGCCGAACGGCCTGGTGGTGCCGGTGCTGCGCGACGCCGACAAGAAGGGCGTGATGCAGATCGCCGTCGAGATGGGCGAGCTGGCCGCCGCCGCGCGCGACGGCAAGCTCAAGTCCGAGCAGATGCAGGGCGGCTGTTTCACCATCAGTTCGCTGGGCGGGATCGGCGGTACGTCGTTCACGCCGATCATCAACGCACCGGAAGTCGCGATCCTGGGCGTGTCCAAGTCGGAGACGAAACCGGTCTGGGACGGCAAGGCCTTCCAGCCGCGCCTGATCGTGCCGCTGTCGCTGAGCTACGACCACCGGGTGATCGACGGCGCAGCCGCCGCGCGCTTCACCGCCTATCTCGCACAACTGCTGGCCGACCTCCGTCGGGCCGTGCTGTAAGGGGCTGGCCATGGCAGACATCGAAAGCAAGGTTCCGGACATCGGCAGCCACGGCGACGTCCCGGTCATCGAAATCCTGGTCGCGGTCGGCGACACGGTGAAGAAGGATCAGGGCCTGGTCACGCTGGAATCCGACAAGGCCACCATGGAAGTGCCGGCGGTCGCCGATGGCGTGATCAAGGCGCTGAAGGTGAAGCTGGGCGATGCGGTGTCGGAAGGCGCGGTGATCGCGGTAATCGAGAGCGCTGCGGCACCTTCTGCGCCGGCACCCGCCAAGGCAGGGGCTGCAGCACCGGCGGCCGCAACTGCGCCGTCTGCGACGCCCGCCCCGGTGAACGCAGACGCGGCGAAAGCCCCTGCACCGCAGGCGGCCTCATCGTCCGGCCGTGCGGCCGACATCGAATGTGCGACGGTGGTGCTGGGCGCCGGTCCGGGCGGCTACACCGCCGCGTTCCGCAGCGCCGACCTCGGCGTCGACACGGTGTTGATCGAGCGCTACGCCAACCTTGGCGGCGTCTGCCTCAACGTCGGTTGCATCCCGTCGAAGGCGCTGCTGCACGCGGCCGACGTGATCGACCAGGCCGCTCACGCCAGCGACTACGGCGTCGAATTCGGTGCGCCGAAAATCAACATCGACACGTTGCGCAGCTACAAGGAAAAGGTCGTCGGCCAACTCACCAAGGGCCTGACCGGCATGGCCAGGCAGCGCAAGGTGCGGGTCGTGCAGGGCACCGCGAAATTCCTGTCCGCGAACGAACTCGAAATCGTCGGCGATGACGGCAAGGCACTAGTGCTGCGCTTCGCGAACTGCATCATCGCCGCCGGTTCGCAGCCGGTGAAGCTGCCGTCGTTTCCGTGGGACGACCCGCGGGTGATGGATTCCACCGACGCGTTGAACCTGGCCGACGTTCCGAAGAAGTTGCTCGTCGTCGGTGGCGGCATCATCGGCCTGGAAATGGCCACGGTGTACCGCGCGCTGGGCAGCGCGGTGACCGTCGTCGAGTTCATGCCGCAGCTGATGCCGGGCGCCGACCTCGACCTGGTCAAGCCGCTGGCGGATCGCCTGAAGAAGCAGGGCGTCGCCGTGCATCTCAAGACCAAGGTGGTCGAGGCCGAGGCGCAGAAGACCGGCATCGCCTGCACCTTCGAGGGCGAGAGCATTCCCGAGGGCGCGTTGTACGACCGCGTGCTGGTCTCGGTCGGGCGTGCGCCGAACGGTGGCAAGCTCGACGCGGGCAAGGCCGGCGTGGCGGTCACCGAGCGCGGCTTCATCGACGTCGACCGGCAGATGCGCACCAACGTGCCGCACATCTTTGCGATCGGCGACCTGGTCGGGCAGCCGATGCTGGCGCACAAGGCGACGCACGAGGGCAAGCTCGCCGCCGAAGTTGCTGCCGGCGAAAAGAAAGAATGGGTCGCCCGGGTGATCCCGAGCGTGGCCTATACCGATCCGGAAATCGCCTGGGTCGGCGTCACCGAGACCGAGGCGAAGGCCAAGGGCCTGAAGGTCGGCGTCGGCAAGTTCCCGTGGGCGGCCTCCGGTCGCGCCATCGGCCTCTCGCGCACCGAGGGTTTCACCAAGCTGGTGTTCGACGAGGCAACCCATCGCATCATCGGCGGCGGCATCGTCGGCGTGCATGCGGGCGAACTGATCGCCGAGATCGGGCTGGCGATCGAGATGGGCTGCGAGGTCGAGGACATCGGCCACACCATCCATCCGCACCCGACCCTGAGCGAGTCGGTCGGCATGGCCGCCGAGGTTTTCGACGGCACGATTACCGATCTCTATATCCCCAAGAAGAAGTAGCGCTGCATCGCGCAAAAAGAAGCCCCGGCGTGCGGCCGGGGCTTCAGGGCGCCACGCCCGGAGCTGACGAGGAAGGGTGGCGCAAGTCTGTGACCCGTCCTCCGCGGGAAGGTTCCCGCGTTTGTGCAAGGGCCTTTGGCGGTTGCCCCGGGATTTTCGCGCCTGCTATACTTTTGCGGCTCCGCAGGACCGATTTGGTGCGCTTTGACCGGTCAACCTGCGGTACCGAACCGGATTTTTCGGGAAATGTCCGCGTGCTGAATTCCGCTGCCGAGGGCTGGCGGCAGGCGCTGCGGGTGGTGGCCTTCCAGGCCGTCGCCGCGCTGCTGGCCGCCGCAGCCTGCTTGCCTCTCGGGCCGCCTGCCGCATTGGCGGCGCTGGTCGGAGGCGGGGCGATGGCATTGGGCAACCTGCTGGCGGCCTGGGGTGCGTTCGGGGGCGGGGTGGCAGGAGCTGGCACGGCGCTCGGGCGCTTGCTGCTTGGCACCGCGCTCAAATGGTTGGTGGTCGCCGGCGGCTTGTACCTGGCGATGGCGGTATGGCGGTTGCCGGCGGTGCCGGCACTGGCCGGCGCGGCGATGGCCGCGGCGGCATTCGTGGTTTCGATGAAATTCGCAGTGGCAAGACCAAGCACGACGAGGGCGAGTACGTGATTCTGGAAGGCACGATCCTGAACAGCATGGCCCTGGAGCCGAGCGGCGAATCCGGCGGCGGTGGGCTCACCGCGTACATCGTCCATCACCTGACCCACAACGTGGTCTACGTGGCGGGCCAGAAATTCCACTTCGACTCGTGGATGGTCGCGCTGTTGCTGGGCCTGCTGGGCTGCTTCCTGCTGTGGACGCAGGCGCGCAAGGCGACTGCCGGCGTGCCGTCCAAGCCGCAGGCCTTCGTCGAGCTGGTGGTCGAGTTCGTCGACTCGCAGGTCAAGGACACCTTCCACGGGGATCGCCGCTTCATCGCGCCGCTGGCCCTGACCATCTTCGTCTGGGTGTTCTTCATGAACGCCATGGACCTGCTGCCGCTGGACCTGCCGGCCGGCATCGTCACCGCGGTGGCCGGCGAGGAAGCCGCGCACCACACCTACCTGCGCTGGGTGCCCACCGCCGACGTGAACACCACGTTCGCGATGTCGATCACCGTGTTCTTCCTGATCATCTTCTATTCGATCAAGGCCAAGGGCGGCTGGGGCTTCACCAAGGAGTTGTTCACCGCGCCGTTCCATGCGCACGGCACCTTCGCCAAGATCGTGCTGGCGGGCCCGAACCTGTTCCTCAATCTGGTCGAATACCTGTCCAAGCCGGTCAGCCTGGGCATGCGGTTGTTCGGCAACATGTACGCGGGCGAGCTGGTCTTCATGCTCATCGCCGGCCTGTTCATGTCGTGGATCACCTTCCCGTTCGGCCTCGTCGCCAACTCGGTCTGGGCGATCTTCCACATCCTGATCATCCTGCTGCAGGCCTTCATCTTCATGGTGCTGACCGTCGTCTACCTGGCGATGGCCCACGAGCACCACTGATCCGCCGTTCCGGATCAACGCGTTCCGCTTCACCTCGTTCCAACCACTTTCACTTTCACAGCTCAGCACTGAAAACCGGAGATCCACCATGGAAGCACTTGCCAACGTCCAGGCCTTCACCGCCATCGCCATCGGCATCATCGTCGGCCTGGGTGCGCTCGGCGCCGCCCTCGGCATCGGCATCATGGGCTCGAAGTTCCTCGAATCCGCTGCCCGCCAGCCGGAACTGGTCCCGATGCTGCAGGGCCGCATGTTCCTGCTCGCCGGCCTGATCGACGCGGCGTTCCTGATCGGCGTCGGCGTGGCGATGATGTTCGCGTTCGCGAACCCGCTGCTGGCCGCCGTGCAGACCGCCGCCGGCGCCTAAGCGCTGACGCGTCACGATGCGCGCGGCGTCCGTCGCGCGCATCGGCGATTCAAGCGCCGCGGCATGCCGCCGTGGCGTTGCCCCTGACGGGCGCGCATCGCGCCGCCCGTTCGACACGCAAGGTACGACATGAATCCGACCTTCATGACATTGCTGGGCCAGATGATCACGTTCGCGATCCTCATCTGGTTCACCGTCAAGTTCATCTGGCCGCCGCTGATGTCGGCGATCGAGGAACGCCAGCAGAAGATCGCCGAAGGCCTCGCTGCCGCCGACAACGCGCAGAAGAACCTGGCGCAGGCGCAGGACAAGGTCAACGAGGAACTCAAGGCCGCGCGCAGCAAGGCCAACGAGATCATCGACCAGGCCCACCAGCGCGCCAACCAGCTGATCGACGCGGCCAAGGCCGATGCGATCAGCGAGGGCAACCGCCAGAAGGCGCTGGCCGAGGCCGAGATCGAGTCCGCCGCCAACCGCGCCAAGGAAGAACTGCGCAAGCAGGTCTCCGTGCTGGCCGTGTCCGGCGCCGAGAAGCTGCTGAAGCGCGAGATCGACGCCAACGCCCACAAGGCGCTGATCGACGATCTGGCCGCGCAGCTGTAAGGACGGACCGATGAGCCAGGCCCTGACCCTTGCCCGTCCCTACGCCCGCGCCGCGTTTTCAATCGCGCGCGACGCGAACGCGCTGCCCGCATGGTCGGACGCGCTGGCGTTCGCCGCCCGCGTGGCTGCCGATCCTTCGGTCGCCGTGTTGCTCGGCAACCCGGGGCTGACCCAGGCCGATGCCAACACCCTGCTCGCGCCCGAAGGGGCCGATGCCCTGTTCGGCAACTTCCTCGGCCTGTTGTTCGAGAACCGTCGCCTGTCGCTGCTGCCGGAAATCGCCGGCATGTTCGACGAGCTGCGCTTCGAGTCCGAGCGCGTGGTGAAAGCGAAGGTGACCTCTGCGGCCGCACTGCCTGCTGCCGAACTCGCCACCATCAAGGCGGCGCTGGCGAAGCGCTTCGGCCGCGACGTCGAGGTCGAGACCGCGGTGGACGAAAGCCTGATCGGCGGCGCCGTGATCGATGCCGGCGACGTCGTCATCGACGGTTCGCTGAAGGGCAAGCTGGGCCGCCTGCAGGCGGCGTTGGCGCACTGATCCGATTGTTGCAACAACTTATTTGAATCTTGCCGGCGGCAACGCGGCACCAAGGAAACCAAGATGGCCACCACCACGCTCAACCCGTCCGAAATCAGCGAACTGATCAAGACCCGCATCGAGAAGGTCAAGCTTTCCGCGGAAGCGCGCAACGAAGGCACCGTGACCTCGGTGTCCGACGGCATCGTGCGCATCCACGGCCTGGCCGACGTGATGCAGGGCGAAATGATCGAGCTGCCGAACAGCACCTTCGCGCTGGCGCTGAACCTGGAGCGCGACTCGGTGGGTGCGGTGGTGCTGGGCGACTACAAGCAGCTGCGCGAAGGCGACACCGCCAAGACCACCGGCCAGATCCTGTCGGTGCCGACCGGTCCGGAAATGCTGGGCCGCGTGGTCAACGCGCTCGGCGAGGCGATCGACGGCAAGGGTCCGATCGAGGCCAAGGTCAGCGCGCCGGTGGAAACCATCGCCCCGGGCGTGATCTGGCGCAAGTCGGTGAGCCAGCCGGTGCAGACCGGCTACAAGTCGGTCGACAGCATGATCCCGATCGGCCGCGGCCAGCGCGAGCTGGTCATCGGCGACCGCCAGACCGGCAAGACCGCGCTGGCGATCGACGCGATCATCAACCAGAAGCACAGCGGCATTAAGTGCATCTACGTGGCGATCGGCCAGAAGAACTCCACCATCGCCAACATCGTGCGCAAGCTCGAGGCGAACGGTGCGATGGCCTACACCACGGTGGTCGCCGCGTCGGCGTCCGAGTCGCCGGCGATGCAGTACATCGCGCCGTACGCCGGTTGCACCATGGGCGAATACTTCCGCGACCGCGGCGAAGACGCGCTGATCATCTACGACGACCTGTCCAAGCAGGCCGTGGCGTACCGCCAGATCTCGCTGCTGCTGCGCCGTCCGCCGGGCCGCGAGGCGTATCCGGGCGACGTGTTCTATCTCCACTCCCGCCTGCTGGAGCGCGCCGCGCGCGTGTCCGAGGAGTACGTGGAGAAGTTCACCAACGGCGCCGTCAAGGGCAAGACCGGCTCGCTGACCGCGCTGCCGATCATCGAAACGCAGGCCGGCGACGTCTCGGCGTTCGTGCCGACCAACGTGATCTCGATCACCGACGGCCAGATCTTCCTCGAGACCGACCTGTTCAACGCCGGCATCCGCCCGGCCGTGAACGCCGGTATCTCGGTGTCGCGCGTGGGTGGCGCAGCCCAGACCAAGATCATGAAGAAGCTGTCCGGCGGCATCCGCATCGCGCTGGCACAGTACCGCGAGCTCGCCGCGTTCGCGCAGTTCGCCTCGGACCTCGACGACGCCACCCGCAAGCAGCTGGAGCGTGGCCAGCGCGTCACCGAGCTGATGAAGCAGCGCCAGTACGCGCCGATGTCGGTCGCCGAGCAGTCGCTGTCGATCTACGCCGTGGACAAGGGCTACATGGACGACGTGCCGGTGAACAAGATCGGTGCGTTCGAAGACGCGCTGCACGCGCACTTCACCAACACCGCCGGTGACCTGATGAAGTCCGTGGCCGACACCGGCGACTGGAACGACGACATCGAAGCCGCGTTCAAGAAGGGCATCGAAGACTTCAAGGCGACCGGTTCCTGGTGATTTGAGGCGGGTCTCGACCCGCCAGCGCGACAACGCAGCAAAGGCGAAGGCGGGTTCAATCCCGCACACGCAAATCAAGCCCAAGGCGGGTCACGACCCGCCCTACGCAGGAAGACAAGATGGCCGGCGGCAGAGAAATCAAAACCAAGATCAAGAGCGTGCAGAACACCCGCAAGGTGACGCGCGCGCTCGAAATGGTCTCGGCCTCCAAGATCCGCAAGGCGCAGGATCGGATGAAGTCCTCGCGGCCGTATGCGCGGGCGATGAAGCAGCTGATCGGCCACCTGGCGCAGGCGAACTCCGAGTACCGCCACCCGTACCTGGTGCAACGCGCGGAGATCAAGCGCGTCGGCTACATCATCGTGTCGTCGGATCGCGGCCTGGCCGGCGGCCTGAACAACAACATGTTCCGCAAGCTGCTGGTCGAGTTCCGCGGCTGGCAGGAGAAGGGCGTCGAGATCGATGTCGTCACCATCGGCCAGAAGGCCTCGGTGTTCTTCCGCCGGCTCAAGGTCGGCATGCTCGGCTCGGTGACCCACCTGGGCGACGTGCCGCGCGTCGAGCAACTGGTCGGCGTGATCACGGTCATGCTGGATGCCTACACCGCCGGCACCGTCGACAAGGTGTTCCTGTCGTATAACGGCTTCGTCAACACGATGACCCAGAAGGCCAGCTTCGACCAGTTGCTGCCGTTGGCGGCGTCGGAGACGCAGGTCGCCAGGCACGACTGGGATTACCTGTACGAGCCCGATGCCGAAAGCGTGCTTGAGCACGTGCTGACCCGCTACATCGAGTCGCTGGTGTACCAGGCGGTGATGGAGAACGTGGCCTCCGAGCATGCTGCGCGCATGGTCGCGATGAAGGCCGCGAGCGACAACGCCAACAAGCTGATCGGTACGCTCAACCTGATCTACAA
The DNA here is from genome assembly GCF_014396975.1 of Thermomonas carbonis. Taxonomy (NCBI): domain Bacteria; kingdom Pseudomonadati; phylum Pseudomonadota; class Gammaproteobacteria; order Lysobacterales; family Lysobacteraceae; genus Thermomonas; species Thermomonas carbonis. Next base: position 685,056 of record NZ_CP060719.1, on the reverse strand, counting down.
CAAGGCGCGGCAGGCGGCGATCACGCAAGAGATTTCCGAAATCGTCGGCGGCGCCGCGGCGGTTTGATCCAAAACACATTCCTGTAGGAGCGGCGTCAGCCGCGACCGGGAAAAGATCGCGGCTCACGCCGCTCCTACAAAGCAGCATCAAGCGATTCAGAGGACATAGTGATGAGCAACCAGGGCAAGATCGTCCAGATCATCGGCGCAGTCGTCGACGTCGAATTCGCGCGCGAGAGCGTGCCGAAGATTTACGACGCGCTGAAGGTGCAGAACACCGAAATCACGCTGGAAGTGCAGCAGCAGCTCGGCGATGGCGTGGTGCGCTGCATCGCGCTGGGCTCCACCGACGGCCTGAAGCGCAACCTGCTGGCCGACAACACCGGCCGCGCGATCTCGGTGCCGGTCGGCATCGGCACGCTGGGCCGCATCATGGACGTGCTCGGTCGCCCGATCGACGAGGCCGGTCCGGTCGTCGCCGACACCACGTGGGAAATCCACCGCGCGGCGCCGTCGTATGAAGACCAGGCGGCGACCACGGAGCTGCTGGAAACCGGCATCAAGGTGATCGACCTGATGTGCCCGTTCGCCAAGGGCGGCAAGGTCGGCCTGTTCGGCGGCGCCGGCGTGGGCAAGACCGTCAACATGATGGAACTCATCAACAACATCGCGACCGAGCACAGCGGCCTGTCGGTGTTCGCCGGCGTGGGTGAGCGTACCCGCGAGGGCAACGACTTCTACCACGAGATGCAGGAGTCGGGCGTCGTCAACATCGAGGAGCACGCCAAGTCCAAGGTGGCGATGGTGTACGGCCAGATGAATGAGCCGCCGGGCAACCGCCTGCGCGTGGCGCTGACCGGCCTGACCATGGCCGAGTACTTCCGCGACGAAGGCCGCGACGTGCTGCTGTTCGTCGACAACATCTACCGCTACACCCTGGCCGGTACCGAAGTGTCGGCGCTGCTCGGCCGCATGCCGTCGGCGGTGGGTTACCAGCCGACCCTCGCCGAGGAAATGGGCGTGCTGCAGGAACGCATCACCTCGACCAAGACCGGTTCGATCACCTCGATCCAGGCCGTGTACGTGCCCGCCGACGATTACACCGATCCGTCGCCGGCCACCACTTTCGCCCACCTGGACTCGACCGTGGCGCTGTCGCGCAGCATCGCGTCGCTCGGCATCTACCCGGCGGTGGATCCGCTGGATTCGACCAGCCGCATGATGGATCCGAACGTGATCGGCAACGAGCACTACGAGACCGCGCGTCGCGTGCAGGGCACCCTGCAGAAGTACAAGGAACTGAAGGACATCATCGCGATCCTGGGCATGGACGAGCTGTCGGAAGAAGACAAGCAGGCCGTGGCCCGCGCGCGCAAGATCGAGCGCTTCTTCAGCCAGCCGTTCACCGTGGCCGAAGTGTTCACCGGTTCGAAGGGCAAGTACGTGTCGCTGAAGGACACCATCCGCGGCTTCAAGGGCATCGTGGACGGCGAGTACGACCACCTGCCGGAGCAGGCGTTCTACATGGTCGGCTCGATCGACGAAGTGGTCGAGAAGGCCAAGAAGCTGGCGGCCTAAGGAATCACCATGGCATCCACCATTCGTTGCGACATCGTCAGCGCCGAGGCCGAGATCTTCCATGGCGAGGCCGAGCTGGTCGTGGCCACGGGCGAACTCGGCGAGCTGGGCATCGCGCCCAAGCACGCGCCGCTGATCACCCGTTTGAAGCCGGGCAAGGTCGTGGTGACCCTGCCGGGTGGCGAGAAGCTCGACTTCGCGATCTCCGGCGGCATCCTCGAAGTGCAGCCGACGGTGGTCACCGTGCTGGCCGACACCGCGGTGCGCGCCGACGAAATCGACGAGGCCGCGGTGCGTGCGGCCAAGGAAGAAGCCGAGCGCATCATCGCCCACCGCGGCGAGAAGATGGACATCGCCGAGGCGCAGCAGAAACTGGCCGAAGTCTCCGCGCAGCTGCAGGCGCTGGAGCGCTTGCGCAAGAACCTCAAGCACTGAGGTCGATGCCATTCGCTTCACGGAACGCCGGCCTTGTGCCGGCGTTTTTCGTTTCCGGGAACGGGACTGCCAGAGCGGCGAGTGTGGTGGGTGTTCGCGCAGCGGCATTTCGAGCCGCGAAGCGAATGCCCGCCGCGATCGACGCATCGGGCAACCACGCGCGTCAGGCCTTGCGGTAGACCCAGTGCCGCGACAGCAGGAAGCCGATGCCACCGGACAGCAGGTCAGCCCCCGGCTTGAGCAACTGCGCGGTGCGCAGGCCGAAGACGTCGTCCAGGTGGGCGACGATCCAGGTGTTGAGCACAGTGAGTGCGATCCACATGACGAAGAAACGCATCGCCGCATGTCGGCCAAGGTGGGTGTCGTCTGCGGCGAAGGTCCATTTGCCGTTGAGCCAGAAGCCCAGCGTCGCGCCTGCCAGCCGGCCGATCACGTTGGCCGGTTCCACCGGCATCACCCATTCGCTCAGCGCGAGCATCAGCCCGTATTCGACCAGCCATTGCAGCAGGCCGATCGCCGCATAACCGCCGAGGTGCCGGCGCAGGGTCATCGCGCGGTTCCCACTGGCAGCGACCAGCGTTGGCTGTCGGCGGCTTCGTCGGCCTTGCGTGCCCCTGCGATATCGAGTCCGGCACGCAGCGCGGCGCTGGCCTTGCGATCATCGACAATCATGTGGCCGATGCGGTTGCGATGCAGCAGCTCGGCCCATGCCTTGCCGCTCGCATCGGCATCCACGCGCGCGAATTCCGTTTCCCATTTCGGCGAATACCAGCTGACGTTGCGCCCGCGCTGGCCCAGTTCCGCGAGCGCCCCGTAGTTGCCCGGCAGCACCAGCACGAGGGAATTGTCGTCCGGCAAGCGTGCAGCGAGCAGGCGCTCTGGCGCATAGCGCTCGAACAACGGCGCGTTGTTGCCGGGACTGGCAATGTCGCGCTTCAGCGCACCAGTGCGCAGCATCCAGTTGGCATTGGTGGCGAAGGCGAGGTTCAACACGCACACGCCCCAGAACGCGATTGCGCCGTGGCGCAGGCTCGGCCACGCAACGACCAATCCCGGGAGCAGCAAGACCAGCGCCGGCTGCAGGTAGCGTGCGTACTGCAGCGGCAACAAGGTGAGCAGCAGGCCGATGCTGGCGACCACTGCCAGACCGCGCGTGCGGGGATCGCGCAACGCGAGCAGCCACACACCCAGAGTCGCCATCAGCACGAACCCGAACCCGCCTGGGTACGCCTCGAAATAGCCGCCGGTATCGAACGTGATGTCCCATAGGACGTCGGCATCGAAACCACCGCTCCAGCGCGGGTCGCTGAAATCGCGCAGCGCGAAGAACGGCGAGCGAAAAAAATCGTTGAAAAGCGGCAGCAACGGATTGCCGGTGAGCCACCAGGCGTGGACATAACTCGAGCCGCCAGTAATGGCTGCCAGCAACGCACCGACGGGCAATGCGCGCCATGGCAGGTGCGCACGATGTCGCCACGCAGCCCACGCCAGCAGCGGCAGCGTTACAACGCCGTGCATGAGCTTCAGCCCGCATAACGCACCGAACAGCAGCGCGCCCGCGAGCATGTTGCGTGGCGATGATGCGTCGGCGTCGCGCAACACCAGCCACGCCAGCGCCGGCAGCCAGGCCATCGCGACCAGTTCGGTCTGCATGCCGCTGGCCAGGTGCATGCTCAGCGGCAGGCTGGCCATCAGCGCCACTGCCCACCAACGCCGCGTCGCATCGCCGCCGAGCGCACCCGCGAGTCCGTGCATCGCGCCGGCGGCGATCAGCAGCCACAACGCATTCAATGCGCCGCGCGCTTCGCCGCCCGCCAGCACCTGCGCCACGCCCTGCAGCACGTCGCCGTTCCATGGCGCCAGCGCCCAGACCTGAAGATGCGCGTCCATCGCATAGCGCGCCGTGGTCTGCAGTTGCGAAGGCAAGCCGAGGTGGTAAGCGACGTCGTCGGACTGCATCGTCGGCAGCCACGCACCGGTGCTGGCCAAGCCGAGAAGCAGCATCGCGCCGGTAGCGGCCGCGGGCGACGCACGCACGCCGGCATCGAACTGCTGCCATGTGGCCCGCGCGATTTCGAGGATCGCCCGGCGTCGCCACGCGACCACCGCGATGCAGGCGACGACGTAGACGGCGCGATGATGAATCGGCAACGACAGCAGCCAAACCAGCGTGCCGGCGATCATCGCCAAGCCGATGGGGAGTGCGATGGCACCGCGCAGTAACAGGCTGCCCAGGCCGACCGCGGCTACCGCCAGCAGGGCGGCGGCGAGTACCGGCATCGGCCCGGAAAACACCGCCAGCGCCAGTAGCCAGACCGTGCAAAGCGATGCCGCGCGTGACCACCGCAGCCAGCGTTGCAGTGGCCAGGCCGCCGCAAGCGCGAGCAAGGCCAGCAGGCCGTGTTCGAAGGCGCGCGGGAACGGCAGTTCTTCCCACATGCGATGCACGGCCAATCCGACCACGCACAGCGCAATGCCTGCCCAGAGCAGGACGGCAGGCAGTGGCGATGAGCGTGGGTGGTCGGGCATCGGCCACATGCTAGGGGCTGGCGGGAAAGCGTCAATGCCGCGTGGGCGTCGCCCGCGGGGCAACCGTTAGAATCGGGGCCTTCCAACGCGAGCCCGTCCATGAGCGCACCCCTGCATGTCGTTGTCCTGGCCGCTGGCGAAGGCAAGCGGATGAAGTCCGCGCTGCCGAAGGTGCTGCAGAAGGTCGCGGGTCGACCGATGCTGGCGCATGCCATCGATGCCGCCCGCGCGCTGTCGCCACAGGGCATCCACGTGGTTTACGGGCACGGCGGCGAGCAGGTCCGCGCCGCGTTCGTCGACCAGCCCGACCTGCAGTGGTCGGAGCAGGCGCAACAACTGGGTACCGGCCACGCCGTGCAGCAGGCGATGCCCGGCGTGCCGGATGATGCGCGCGTGCTGGTGCTGTACGGCGACGTGCCGCTGATCACCGCGCAGTCGCTGCAGCGTTTGCTGGATGCGCCGGGGCGGCTGGCCGTGCTTGCTGCGGACCTGCCCGATCCGACCGGTTACGGCCGCATCCTCCGTGATCCCGAGGGCCGCGTGGCCGCCATCGTCGAGCAGAAGGACGCCGACGAGGAACAGCGGCGGATCCGTCTGGTCAACACCGGCGTGATCGCCGCCGATTCCACCGCACTCAAGCGCTGGCTGGAACACCTGGGCAACGACAACGCGCAGGGCGAGTACTACCTCACCGACGTGTTCGCGGCGGCGGCCGACGAATATGCTGCTGCGGAAATCGTGGTGGTCGCCGATCCACTGGAAACCGAAGGGGCGAACGATTCCTGGCAACTCGCGCGCCTCGAGCGCGCGTTCCAGCTGCGCCAGGTGCAGGCCTTGTGCATCGATGGCGCGCGCGTCGCGGACCCGGCGCGCATCGATATCCGCGGCACGGTGCGGGTGGGTCGCGATGTCGAGATCGATATCGATGTGGTGTTCGAGGGTGAGGTCGAACTGGGCGATGGCGTGCGCATCGGCCCGTTCTGCCGGATCAAGGACAGCATGCTCGCCGCCGGCACCGAGGTGCGCGCGCATTGCGACCTCGAAGGCGCGCGCAGCGAAGGCGCGGTGCAGGTCGGTCCCTACGCGCGGCTGCGTCCCGGCACCGTGCTCGCCGATGGCGCGCACATCGGCAACTTCGTCGAGACCAAGAACGCGACCGTCGGCGTGGGCAGCAAGGCGAATCACCTGAGTTACCTGGGCGATGCGGTGATCGGTGCGGGCGTGAACATCGGTGCCGGCACCATCACCTGCAACTACGACGGCGCCAACAAGTTCACGACCACGATTCACGACAACGCTTTCGTCGGTTCCAACAGCGCACTCGTCGCGCCGGTGACGATCGGCGCGGGCGCGACCATCGGCGCCGGTTCGGTGATCGGCAGGGATGCACCGGCGGGCGCATTGACGGTGGCGCGTGCACGCCAGGTGACGCTGGAGGGCTGGTTGCGGCCGGTGAAGCAGCCGAAGTAGCAAACTGCTTTTGTGGGAGGGGCTTCAGCCCCGAGTTCTTCGATCGCTGGCGATGCAGTCGCATGAAAAGCTCGGGGCTGAAGCCCCTCCCACGAGAGCTTGTCACACCGGCAACACCATCGACACGCACAACCCGCCGCCTTCACGATTGAGCAGGGCGATGCGGCCGCCGTGCGCTTCGGCGATCTCGCGGGCCAGGGCGAGGCCAAGTCCGGTGCCGTGGCGCTTGGTCGAATAGAACGGCAGCAGCGCGTTCGCCAGCACCGCGTCGTTCATGCCGCTGCCGCGGTCGAGGACGTCGATGCGCCAGCCTTCCGGCGTGCGTCGCACGGAGGCGCGAACTTCGTCGGCTGCGGTGCCGGATTCATGCGCGTTCTTCAGCAGATTGAGCAGCGCCTGTTCCATCTGCGCGACATCGAAACGGCCGATGCCATCCTCCGGCTGCACGTCGGGCACGAACTCCACTTGCGAGCGCAGCTGGGCGAGGAATTGCGACCATTCCACCGGCGTACTGCGCGGTGCCGGCAGCTTGGCGAAGCGTGCGTAGTCGCGGATGAAGCCTTCCAGATGCCGCGCGCGATCCTCGATCGTTGCCAGAGCAGCGGGCAGGCGTTCGTGCTGGCCGCGGCGCAGCAGCTCGGCACCGGAATGCGCCAGTGATGCAATCGGTGCCAGCGAGTTGTTGAGCTCGTGGCTGATCACCCGGATCACTTTTTTCCAGGTCTGCACTTCCTGTCGGCGCAGTTCCGCGGTGAGCTGGCGCAGCAATACCAGTTCATGCGGCCGGCCGTTGAGCCGAAAGCCGCGCCGCGACAGATGATAAATATCCTCGTCGTCGTCGCTGCCGACGGTGAACATGCCGTCGCCGCCGCGCTCGAAAGCTTCCTGCAGGGCAGTGTCCGCTTTCGCGAGTACGTCCTCGAACGCGCGTCCTTCCAGCCGCCGGCCTTCGCCGAGCATGCGTCGCGCGGCCAGGTTGCCCAGCACGATGCGCCGCGAGGCATCGACCAGCACCATCGCCACCGGGGTGTTCTGCACCATCGTGTCGAGCAGCAGTTCGCGTTGCACCAGCGCAAGGCGTTGCTCGCGCAAGGCGTTGCCCAGCGCGTTGTGCGCGTCGACCAGTTCGATCAGGTCGCTGGCCTTGTCCCAGGTGATGCCGAAACTGAAATCGCCGTCGCGATAACTGGCGACGGTACCGGCGAGTGCGCGGAACAGCGCGCGCATCGGCACCAGCGCGCGCCAGATGATCGCCGCGACCACGCTGCCGATGAGCACCGCGGCAACCAGCGCCGCGGCCCACAGCGGCATCCAGCGCGCGAGTAGCACGGTCGACGCAGTGGCGGCCGCGATTCCGCCGATCGTGATCGCGATCATCCGCACCGCGATCGGCAGCACGCGCAGGACGCGCATCAGCTGCGCGCGATGCCGAGCCGGTCGAGCCGGCGATACAGCGCCTGCCGCGACAGGCCCAGATCCGCGGCGGCCTGTGCGAGCACGCCGCCATTGCGTTCGAGTGCGGCTTCGATGCTGGCGCGGTCGGGTTCTTCGCCGCCAGTCGTTCCCGCATCCTGCGTGCCCGGCGGCAAGGCGAGGTCCGCGGCGGCGATGACATCGCTGCGCGAAAGCAAGGCAGCGCGCTGCACCGCATTGCGCAACTCGCGCACATTGCCCGGCCACCCATGGCGTTGCAGCGCGCGTTCGGCATCGTCGCCGAGGCGCTTGCCGGCGGGCAGGAAGTGGCGGGCGAGCGGCAGGATGTCGCGTGGGCGTTGGGCGAGTGGTGGCAGCCGCAGTTCGATGCCGTTGAGCCGGTAGAACAGGTCTTCGCGGAAGCGGCCGTCGGCGATCAGTGCCTGCAGATTCGCATTGGTCGCGCTGACGATGCGCACCTTGACGCTGCGCTCGCGGTTGCTGCCCAGCCGCTGGAAGCGGCCGGTCTCCAGCACGCGCAGCAATTTGACCTGGCCGGCCAGCGGCAGCGTGCCGATCTCGTCGAGGAACAAGGTGCCGCCATCGGCCGCTTCGAACTTGCCTTCACGCGGCTTGGTCGCACCGGTGTAGGCGCCGGCCTCGGCACCGAACAATTCGGCTTCGATCAGTTCACTCGGCAACGCACCACAGTTGAGCGCGATGAAGGGACCATTCCGCACCAGCGAATTGGCGTGGATGATCTCGGCGTAGCGTTCCTTGCCGGCACCGTTCGGGCCGGTCACCAGCACCGGGATGTCCGATTTCGCCACCTGGCAGGCCAGCGCCAGCGCGTTCTCGCTGGCCGGATCCGCGTAGACGATGCCGCGCAAGTCGTAGTCGCGCAGCAAAGCATCGCGGCGGCGGCGTTCGCCGAGTTGCGTCTGGGTGAGTTCGCGACGTGCCTCGGCGAGTTCGAGCAGGTTGTTCACCGTCACCAGCAGCTTGCGGTCGTCCCAGGGCTTGGCCAGGTAATCGGCGGCACCAGCCTTGACCAGATCGATCGCCGATTCCAGATGCGTCCACGCCGTCAGCAGGATCACCGGAAGGTCGGGATGGCGCGTGCGCAGTTCATGGAACAGCGCAGTGCCTTCGTCACCGGAGGTCGTGTCGGCTTCGAAATTCATGTCCTGGATCACCAGGTCGACCTGCTCGCGCTGCAGCAGGTCGAGTCCTTCGTGCGGCGACTCCGCATGCAGCGTGTCGATGTCGTGCAGCGAGAACAGCACCTCGAGCGCGGTGCTGACCGCACGGTTGTCGTCGATGACCAGGATGGTGGACATGGGATCCGGTGGCTCGCTGCTCAGGGCGCGGCCGGGTTGGGCCGATGACCGTAACTCAGCACGCGCGTGATCTTCCAGCCGCCGTCCTGTTGGCGCCACACGATTGTGAAATCGGCTTCGCCTTCGCAGCGTCCGCTGTCGACCCGGCAGAAGCGATGCACGCCGCGCGAGATGGCGCCGAACCCGCTGACCGGATACACCTGCATGCTGCCGGCGACCAGCTCGCGCGTGTAATGGCCGCAGGCATGTTTTGCGGTGTTTTCGATCATCGCCTCGCGGGTCCAGGTGACGCCGCCGGTGTCGTGGTAAAACTCGACGTCCGGCGCGAAATGGTCGGCATGCGCCTGCAATTGCGCGGGCTCGCTGCAGCGGTTGAAGGCATCGAACACCGCGCTGTCCAGCGCGGCGATGGTGTCGTGCAAGGACGCCGGCTGCGGGTTGGCGGCCGACGCCGCGAACGCCATCGTGGCGAACAGGGCGATGCCGCATCGGCGAACGACGTGGTTCATGGGGATCCCGGGAATTGCATGCGGTGATTGTAGGCGGGCGGCGAAGGATCAGACCGAACGCGTGGCGATGGCGGGCGGCACCGATGCTGCCTTGCGTGCCGGCCAGAACACCGCGACCTGCCCCAGCAACCACAGCGCGACCGCACCGATCGGCAGGTAGAACAGCGGCAGCCGTGGCAGTTCGTACTTCGCCATCAGCAACTGGTTGATCCCGTAGGCCATCAGCATGCCGAGGACGATGCCGGCGCTGGCCAGCAGGAAGTTCTCCACCTGGAAGTAGCGCAGGATCTGCCCGCGGGTGGCGCCCAGCGCGCGCCGCACGCCGATCTGCTTGGTGCGTTGCTGCACCCAGAAGCTGGCCAGGCCGACGATGCCGAGCGCGGTCACCAGCATCAGCGCGGCGATCACCACCACCAGCATCCACGCCATCGAACGATCCTGCTCGAAGAAGCCCGCACGGATTTCGTCGAAGGTGTCGTTGTTGACCACCAGCGTGTTGGGATCCGTCTTCTTGAGTGCGACGACAGCCGCCTTGAGCACTTCCGCGCGACGCCCGGGTTCGGTGCGCAGGATGTAGTGCAGGCCCGGGCCGTACTCGCGCAGTGCGAAGATCATCGCGTACGGTCCTTGGCCGACACTGTTGGGCCGCGCCAGGTCCTCGATCACGCCGATCACCGCGGTCGGCGATTCACCCCAGCTGTAGAAGACCTTGCCCAGCGGGTTCTGGCCCGGGAACATCTTTTCGGCCATCGAGCGATTGATGATCGCGCCGGGAATGCGTGCCTGGTCGCCGGACTTCTCGAGCACCGCCATGTCCTGGTATTCGTCGGCGGTGAAATCGCGGCCCGACACCAGCCGCAGGCCCATGTTTTCCAGCAAATTGCCTTCGTCCAGGTAGACGGTGGCGTTGAGCGTGCTGTGTTGCTGCTCGTCGCTCAGGCGCACGCCGCTGTTGTTGCTGGAGCCGCCGAACGGGATCTGGTTGGCGATGCCGGCGCTCTTCACCCCCGGCACCTTGCGCAATGCGTCGAGGTACTCGCGGGTGATCGACGTGTTCAGCGCATCGTCGCCGGACAGCTGGCGCATGCTGGCGGCCTGGATGCGGACCAGCTCGGTTTCGGCGATGCCGCTCGGCATGTTCATGCGATCCATGCGTTCGCCGATCAGGAACAGCGCGTTGCAGATGATCGCGCAGGACAGCGCGATCTCCAGCACGATCAGCGTCGCCGCGATCTTGTGGCGCATCAGGGTGGAGAGGATGGGGCGGAATTCCATGATGGTGCTCCGTATCTTTTGCTCGTCATTCCCGCGAAGGCGGGAATCCAGCTTTTGAATGTCTTGAGGGGCAAGGCCTGAAGAGCTGGATCCCCGCCTTCGCGGGAATGACAGTTCTGAGTTCATTGCGACTTGAGTTGGATCGCAGGTGCCACCTGCATCGCCCGCCACGCGGGCAACACGCCGGCGAGCAGGCTGGCGAGCACGGCCAGCGCGAAGGTCGACAACAGCATCGAGCCGTCGAGGTGGGCGAGCGAGGCGTAACTGGCCGGTTGCTGGCGCACCGCCCATAGCCCGAGCAGGGCGAGCACCAGCCCCAACAGACCGCCGGCCACGCCGACCGTGCCGGCTTCGACCAGGCATTGCTTGAAGATCTCGCTGCGGGATGCACCCAGTGCGCGACGTACGCCGATCTCGCCGCTGCGGCGCAGGAACTTGGCCAGCAGCAGGCCCACGGTGTTGACCAGGCAGACCAGCAGGAAGCCGAACGCCAGCCACAGCTGCAGGCGCACGTCGCCGGGCACGACTTCGTTGAACTCCATCAGTTCCATCACGTTGCGCAGGCGCACATTGGTCGGACGCTCGTACCGCCCGGCCTTGCGCTGCTGGTCGGAGTAGTTGACCAGGTAGTTCCTGTAGTCCGCGGCCTTCGCCGGGGATTCCAGTTCCACCCAGTACTGCAGCCAGGCGCAGGGCGCGGTGAGCGAACGGCTGTCGCCGCCGGAATCGCCCCAGCAGTTGGTGCTGCCCTGGGTGCCCATCTTCAGGTCGCGCGAGGTGCTGAAGGGCAGGAACAGGCCCTCGGTGGTGTCGTACTGGTCGTTGTAGAGATCGTAGAAGCGCGGCACCAGTCGCCAGGCATCGAGCACGCCGATGATGCGGAAGTCGTTGCCATCGATGCGCAGGGTCTTGCCGGTGCTGTCCGCGCCGCCGAACTGCTTGTCGTTGGTTTCCTTGCTGAGCACCGCGACGCGCGCCTTGCCCTCGTCCTCCGCAGCGGTCCAGCCGCGACCGTATTTCAGCGGCACGTCGAACATGGCGAAGAAATCGCTGCTGGCGTAGCGGGCGTCGGTGAACTCCGGTGCCGCGCCTGGCTTTTCCGGAGTGATCACCACGTTGCCGCCGTTGGTGATGACCTGGCGCAGTCCGCGTTTCTGCGCCAGCAGCGCTTCCGAATCGAAGCGGGTCATCTGGTTCTGCGGCTCTTCGCCGGGCCGGTAGCCCTGCATGGTTTCCGGATCGAGCTGCACGTAGAACAGGCGGTCGCTCTTGTCGGGGATCGGATCGCCGGACAGCACATGGAACACGGTCAGCGTAGTCATCGATGCGCCGATGCCCAGCGCGATCGCCAGCACCATCAGCACGGTGAGCGCCTTGTTGCGCTTGAAGCTGCGCACGGCGAGGTTGAGGTAATAGCCGAACATGGGCGTGGCCTGCTCAGGCGAGGTGGGAAGTGGTGGCGTCGGCACTCGATGCCGGCGTGCGCGCCAGCCCGGGTTCCAGCGACAGGTCGGTGGCCATGCCGTCGACGATGTGCACGTTGCGTTGCGCGCGCGCGGCGAGTTCCGGGTCGTGGGTGACCATGATGATCGTGGTGCCCTGCTGGTTGATGTCCTCCAGCAGCTCCATCACGCTGCGTGCCATCTGCGAATCCAGGTTGCCGGTGGGCTCGTCCGCCAGCAGCAGTCGCGGGCTGCCCGCCAGTGCACGCGCGATCGCCGCGCGCTGTTGCTGGCCGCCGGAGAGTTCCGCCGGGTAATGCTTGATCCGCGATCCCAGCCCGACCATGCCCAGCGCGTCCTCGATGCGCAGCTTGCGTTCGCTCGCCGGCATGCCGCGGTAGCGCAGCGGCACATCGCAGTTGTCGAACAGGTTCAAGTCGGGGATCAGGTTGAAGCCCTGGAAGATGAAGCCGATCTTCTGGTTGCGCAGCTTGCTGCGTGCATCGTCGTTGAGCCCGCGCACATCCTGTCCGTCCAGGCTGAAGTGGCCGTCGGTGAAGGTTTCCAAGAGGCCGGCGATGTTGAGGAAGGTGGTCTTGCCGGAACCCGACGGGCCGGTGACGGCGACGAACTCGCCTTCGCCGACATGCAGGTCGAGCGAGCGCAGCGCATGCGTCTCGACGAGTTCGGTGCGGTAAACCTTGGTGACTTGGCGCATGTCGAGCATGGCGAGGTTCCTTGCGTGGAGGGCGTGATCAGGAAATGCGGAAGCGCGGCGGCATTGCGGCGTTCGCACGGTAGTGGTGCGCGATGCGCAACTGCTCGCGCGACGCGTTGGCGGCGACCAGGTCGCCTTGCAGGCCGGCGGCATCGAAGGCGATCGCTTCGTGCAGGCGCAACGGCACCGCCTCGGCGAGTTGCTCCGGGGTCCAGTTGAAGGCGTTGGGGAGGGCGACGAATGCGTTCATGGGTTCAATTTCCCGAGATGCGGACGCGGTCCGCGTTGTCGAACTGGTCGGTGCCCGAGACGACGATGCGGTCGCCGGCCCTGAGTCCCGAAACGATTTCCACGGCGTCGAGGCTGGACGCGCCGGCCCGGATCGGTCGACGCACGGCGGTGTCGCCGTCCACCACGTACGCGGTGCTGCCGCCTTCCTGCTCCAGGAACGGGCCGCGCTCGACCATCAGCACGTCCTTGCGGGTGTCCATCACGATGCGCACCGACAGGCGCTGGTTCTGCCGCAGGCCCGGCGGCTGCTTGCCGTCGGCGAAGCGCACGCGTGCGGTGACTTCGCCGTTCACCACTTCCGGCGAGACCGCGGCGATCTCGCCGGCGAATTGCGCGCCGTTGCTGGTGATCTGCGCCGGCATGCCGATCGCGAGGTCGCGGGCGAAGCTCTCCGGCACCTTCATTTCGATCTCGAAGCGGCTCAGGTCGACCACGCTGAGCACCGGCCCGTTGGCGATCACGCTGGTACCCTGCGGCACCTGCACCTGGCCGACCTGGCCATCGAACGGCGCACGCAGGGTCAGCGCTTCGACCTGCCGGCGTTGTTCGGCGACTACCGCGCGCTGGCGGTCGGCCAGCAACTGCTTGTTGCGTGCGTCCAGGCCGGCGCCACGGCTCTGCAATTCGAAATCCTTGCCGGCCGCGGCCAGGCCGATCTCGGCTTTCTTCATGTCGTCCTGCGCGCGCGCCAGGTCGTTCTGCGGCACCGCGCCGCCATCAAAGGCACGCTGGTAGCGTTCGAGATCGCGCATCGCCGCTGTGCGTTCCACCGTGGCCTGGTCCAGCGACTTGCGCGCATTGGCACGCATGATCTGCGCATCGAGGAGGGCGCGGCTGGCCTCGGCCTCCATGCTCGCCAACGACGACTCTTCCTGCACCAGCTTGCTGCGCAGTTCCGGGCTGTCGATCACCGCCAGCGCCTGGTCCTTGGTGACTTTGTCGCCGGCGACGATCTGCAAGGTCACCGTGCCGGCGGCGATCGCATACAGGGTCGGGCTGTTGGCGGCGATGACACGGCCGTCGGCGCTGAGGTCGCGGACCAGGTCGCCGCGTTTCACCTCGGCGATGCGCAGGCGCGCGGCGTCGTACGAACGCCCGCCACCCAGCCAGCCCGAGGCGATCCAGCCGAACAGGGCGATCAACACCACGCCGGCGATGGCGCCCACCAGCCAGCGGCGGCGGTTCGGGTTGGCAGGCGCGGCGCGCACCTGGTCCTGGCCGGCAGTGTCGCGGATGCGATTGCGGTCGGGGCTGCGGTCGGAAGGAAATTTGTTGTCCATGCCGTGTACAGCGCAACAAGCGTGCCAACTGCAAGCTGTTGATTCCAAAGGACTTGAAGTGCGTCCACGGTGTCCGTCCGGACGCCGGCCGCGTCCGCGCGGACACCGGCCCCGTTACACTTCGGCATCGATAACGGAGTTGCCCTGCATGTGTGGAATCGTTGGTGCCATCGCCCACCGTGACGTGGTGCCCTTGCTGGTCGATGGCCTCAAGCGCCTGGAATACCGCGGCTACGACTCCGCCGGCATCGCGGTCATCGACGGCGATGCGGTGCGCCGCGTGCGCCGCACCGGCCGCGTGACCGAGATGGAAGCCGCCGCGCTCGCCGAAGGCTTCGACGCGACGCTCGGCATCGGCCATACCCGCTGGGCCACGCATGGCGGGGTCACCGAAGGCAATGCGCATCCCCACATCAGCCACGGCGACCTCGCGCTGGTCCACAACGGCATCATCGAGAACCACGAGGCGCAGCGCGAACGCCTGCGCGCGCTCGGCTACGAGTTCACTTCGCAGACCGACACCGAAGTGGTCGCCCACCTGATCCACCATTACCGCGCGCAGGGCCTGGGCCTGTTGCAGGCGCTGCAGAAGGCCGTCAAGGAACTCGAGGGCGCGTACGCACTCGCGGTGATCGATCGCCGCGACCCGTCCACGCTGGTCGCCGCGCGGATGGGTTGCCCCTTGCTGGTCGGTCTGGGCGAGGGCGAGAACTTCGTCGCATCCGATGTGTCCGCGATCCTCTCGGCGACGCGCAAGGTGATCTTCCTGGAAGAAGGCGACACCGCCGAACTCACCCTCGGCGGCGTGCGCGTGTTCGACGCCGACGACGTCGAGACCGCACGCGACGTGCATCTCTCCGACGTATCACTGGCCTCGCTGGAACTGGGCCCGTACCGCCACTTCATGCAGAAGGAAATCCACGAACAGCCGCGCGCGATCAGCGACACCCTGGAGGGCATCGTGGATGCCGGCGGCTTCGATCCCACGCTGTTCGGCACCAACGCCGCCGAGGTGCTGGGCGATATCGAATCCGTGCAGATCCTCGCCTGCGGCACCAGCTATTACGCCGGCCTGACCGCGCGTTACTGGCTGGAAGACATCGCCCGCATTCCATGCGCGGTCGACATCGCCAGCGAGTATCGCTATCGCAAGGTGGTGGCCAATCCGAAGCAGCTGATCGTCACCATCTCCCAATCCGGGGAAACCCTGGACACGATGGAAGCGCTGAAATACGCCAAGTCATTGGGCCAGGACCGCACCCTGTCGATCTGCAACGTGCCGGAAAGCGCGATCCCGCGCGCCAGCAAACTGGTGTTCTACACCCGCGCCGGCGCGGAGATCGGCGTGGCCTCGACCAAGGCGTTCACCACTCAACTGGTGGCGCTGTTCGCGCTGACCGGCGTGCTGGCGAAACTGCGCGGCAGCATCGATGACGCGCAGGAAGCGGCATATGTCGATGACCTGCGCCACCTGCCCGGCAGCGTGCAGCACGCGCTGAACCTGGAGCCGCAGGTCGCGGTCTGGGCGGACAAGTTCAGTCCGAAGCAGCACGCCTTGTTCCTCGGCCGCGGCCGGCATTATCCGATCGCGCTGGAAGGTGCCTTGAAGCTCAAGGAAATCTCCTACATCCACGCCGAGGCCTATCCGGCAGGCGAGCTCAAGCATGGTCCGCTGGCATTGGTCGATGAAGACATGCCGGTGGTGGTGATCGCCCCGAACGATGCGTTGCTGGAAAAAGTGAAATCCAACATCCAGGAAGTGCGCGCGCGCGGCGGCGAGATGTTCGTGTTCGCCGACGCCGACAGCCATTTCGGCGAATCGGAGGCCGTGCACGTGATCCGCACCCCGCGCCACGTCGGCGTGCTGTCGCCGATCGTGCACACCATTCCCGTGCAGTTGCTGGCGTATCACACCGCATTGGCCCGCGGTACCGACGTCGACAAGCCGCGCAACCTGGCGAAGTCGGTCACGGTGGAATAAGTCTTGCGCGGGCCGCGCGCCCGCGCGATCGACCACCCGCTCAGCGTCTCGCGATGCGTGACGTCACTGGCTGCCGTGCACGCCCTGCACGATATCGCGGGCGTTGGCGCGCGATTCGACCTCGTACAGCCGCCACAGCATCCACGTGTTCGCGAGCAGGGTGAGGCCGACGAACGCGGCCGCGATGAACGTGTAGCTCGGCGTCTTGCGCCTGGTCGCGCCGCAGTGGAGGCAGGCAACCGCCAGCGTGCTGATTTGGGCCTTGCATTCCTTGCAGATCACCATCGTCATTGGTCTGTTCCCCGGTATGCGTTGAAGGCGAGGGCACCCTGTGGCCCCTGCTTGTCTGGATGTGTCGCCCCTGTCGCAGGCCGCGTGGCCCGCGCCTGAAACCTCGCACAGATCATTAGGGTCGTTCCTCTAAATCGGCCGTCTGGCGGGCGCATACTGGGCCCGCTCCCCGTTGCTGGATCGCGCGCGTGCCGGGAGGAGGAACGATGCTGCGGGCCTTCTGCTTGTTGCTGTTCTTGCTTGGCTGCGTGAGCGGCCCCGATGCCCTTGCAACCACTGGGCGCGCGAACCCCGTCGAAGCGGCGATGGCCTTGCCGGACGAGCTGCACCGCATGTTGCCGGCCGACGTGGTCGATCACCGGATCGACGACGCGATCCGCGTGCAGGCACTGGTCGATTTCATGATCGCCGACGACGGCCTGGCCTTGCGTTACCAGGAGCAGCCGACCCATGGCATCGCCGAGAGCTTCGCGCTGCGCCGGGTCAACTGCCTGTCGTTCACCATGATGTTCATCGCGATGGCGCGCGCATCGGGCATCAAGGCGTTCGCGCAGGCCTCGGACGACGCGCTGTCGATGCGCATGCAGGATGGCACGCTGTTCCGCGCCACCCATGTCAATGTCGGCGTGCTGATCGATGGCGCGCGCCATTCGGTCGATGTCGGCTGGCGTGGGGTTGCGGTCGGGCGCAAGCCGCTGCGCATCTCCGATGCACGCATGATCGCCCTGTTGCACAACAACCACGCGGTCGAGCGACTGCTGCAGGGCGAGTCCGCCGCCGCCAGCGAGGCGATTGCCGCGGGATTGGCGCTCGACGCATCCAGCGCGACGATCTGGAGCAATGCCGGCGTGGTGCATGCGCGCGCCGGCCGTCGCCAGGAGGCGAAGCGCGCCTACCTGCGTGCGCTCACCCTGCAGCGCAACCACGTGGGTGCGCTGACCAACCTGGTCGGTTTCCATCGCGCGCAAGGCGACGCTGCGCAGGTCGCCATGTACGAAAAGCGCCTGGCGCGCGCGCAGGCCTTCGATCCGTTCTCGCAATTCCTGATCGGGCAATCGCGCGCGCAGGCGGGCGTGCCGGCCGACGCCGTTGCCCACTATCGCCGTGCCATCCGCATGCTGCCGGACGAACCGCGGTTCCATCGCAGCCTGGCCGAGGCCTACCAGGCCCTGGGCGACAACGCGGCAGCACAACGCGCGCGCGATCGCGCGCTTCGCCTGGAAGCGAACCAGGAGGCGCAGCGCGGCATCCGCAAGGCCGATGCTTCCGGCCCGGGTTGAGCGGTTCGTTTCGCGATGCAAACAAGCAGGGCCCGACATCCATGCCGGCCCCCTGCGTCCTTGCGCAACCGCTCCGCAAGCGAATGGCTCAGTCCGGCTGCCAGCGCAGGCTGAGGGCGAACTCGCGGCCGGGCTGCGCGTACCACGCGCTGGTCTGGTAGTCGCGGTCGAAGGCATTGACCAGATTGGCCTGCAACGTCCAGTCGGACGCGAAGCGCCAGGACACGCGCGCATCCACGGTGCCGTAGCCACCGACGCGCAAGCCGTTCGCCACGTCGTCCCAGCGCGCGGCTTCGGCGATGCCGCTGAGGCCGAAGCCCCAGTCGCCGATGTCGCGATCCAGGTCGAGGCGCGCACTGCGTTGTGGACGTCGTGCCAGCCGCTTGCCGTGGTTGGTACCGGGGCTGAGGTTGCGTGCGTCGAGCGTGCCGATCTGGCCACGCACGTCCCAGCCGGCCAGTTGCGTGGTCGCGACCAGTTCGACGCCGCGGATGCGTGCTTCCTCGATGTTGACGGGCATGAAGTCCGTGGAGCTCCAGGCGATCAGGTCGTCCACGTTGGTCTGGTAGGCGTTGGCCTGCACATGCCAGCCATCGCCGCTGCGCGCCAGCGACAGTTCGCTGCTGCGCGAGGATTCCGGATCCAGGTTCGGGTTGCTGGAACCGGGGTAGTACAGCTCGTTGAAACTCGGGGCCTTGAACGCGGTGGCATGGCTCGCGGTCACGCGCCAGCCGTCGCCGAAGCCCATGCCCCAGGCGATGCCGCCGGTGCTGTGACCGCCGAACTGGTCGTTGTCGTCGCGGCGCGCGCTGAGTTGCAACTCGTGCACGCCGAACGTGCCCTGATACTGCGCGAACAATGCGCGATTGCCACGCGATTCCGCGAACGGCGACCACGGATCGACCACGTTCGCACGGTCGCGCAACCAGTCGAAGCCGGCGGTCACCACGTGCCCGGCCGCGACGGTGAAATCGCCCTGCAGGTTCGCGCTGTCGCGCGTGGTGTTGTAGCGATTGGCGAACGTGCTGCCGCTGTAGTTCTCGGAGTCGTCGGTGTTGCGGCCGGCGGTGAGCTTGAGCGCCAGCGCATCGGACGGCGACCAGCGCACGCTGCCGCCGACCACTTGCTGGACGATGTCGGAGTTGTCCTGATAGTCGCCGTCGTAGTCGTTGTGGCCTTCGGTGCGGAATGCGCGGGCATCGAACTGCCATGACTCGTTCGGTGCGAAGTCCGCACGCACGGTGGCGCTGTTGTTGCGATAGCCGTCGCGGTCCAGATGCGTGCCCGGGACGATGAAGCAACCGGCACCTTGCCAAGTATCCGGGTCGTAGGTCCCGGTGCAGGCATTGATGCCGTCGGTGGATTGATGCGCCACGTCCACGCCCACGCCGCCGCGTGCGCTGCGCAGGTCGACGCCGGCCGAGGCCTCGCGCAGGCCATGGCTGCCGGCCGCGATGCGCCCGCGCCCGTGCACGCCTTCGCCGCCCGCACCGCGACGGGTGAACACCTGGATCACGCCGCCGATCGCATCCGCGCCATACAGCGACGAACGCGGCCCGCGCACGATCTCGATGCGCTCGATCTGCGAGAGCGGGATGTCCTGCAGCGAGGTCAGGCCCGAGGTGGACGAACCCACGCGGATGCCGTCGACCAGGAACAGGGTGTGGTCGGATTCGGTGCCGCGCAGGAACAGCGTGCTGAGCTTGCCCATGCCGCCCTGGTTGACGATGGTGATGCCGGCGCGACCGCGCAGCAGTTCCGGCAGCGACCGCGCGCTGCTGGCATCGAGTTGTTCGCGATCGATCACTTCGACCGCGGCCAGCGCGGCATCGGCGGTGGTCGCGGTGCGGGTGGCGGTGACCACCAGGTTGTCGAGGTCCTTCGCGTCATCGCGCTGCGCAAAGGCGAGCGACGGCAGGGACAAGGCCAGCGCGAGTGCGCTGAAACGAAGCGAGGTGTTGCAGGATTTCATGACGGTTCTCCGGCGCGCACGCCCGCGCGCCCAACAGGAAGGGCGGCTGCGACACACACGGGAACGGAGACGGGCGATGCAGGAAAACGACATGCGCGACGTCGCGCAATGCCCGCCGCATCGCAACCAACAGACTTCAAGGCCGGTCTCCGGGCTGGCGAGCGGAACGATGACCAGCGTGGCCGTCGTTCCCGCCTGACGCCTTCCCATGCCGCATCAGGACGATGCACGCACAGTGGCCGATGCCAGGGTTGTCTCGCTTACCGTTGCGGGGGCAGCGCCGGACTGGATGCGCAGAGCGCGTCGTCACCGGCTTCCCGTTTCAATCCGCGGGCGAAAGCCGTTGGATCACCTTGAAGCGCGCGCAGTGTACGCAGCGCGGTGCCGGATGCGCAAAGGAAATCTGGGAAGCAACCAGCGCCCGCGGGCTTTACTCGGAAACGTTCGGCCCACCACGGTCGTCATCGAACAGACCGAACGCGGGCATGCTGGTGTCTTCGTGCTGGGTGGTGGTCACCGGTCCGGCCGCGGGGCGCCCGCGGGGCGGCGGCAGCAGGGCGATGGCCGCTTCGGCTGCCTGCACCAGCTCGGTGCGGCGCGATTCGGGTACTTCCTGCCAGTGGCAGTCCTGCAACGCGCCTTCCAGCGAATACAGCAGGTTGAGGCTGGGCTTGAAGCCGGCGCGGCGCACTTTCATGAAGGCATCGACGGCACCGATCGCGGCCACGTCTTCCAGCGAACGCAGGCCGACCTGGCGCAGCCAGGCAGCGGATTTCGGGCCGATATTGCGCAGCTTGGGCGCGGATGTACTCACTGCAACGACTCCAGGAACGCCTTGGCGATTGCCTCCAGGCCTTGCTGGTCTTCAACGGAAAAACGCGCGTGCAACGGACTGTCCAGATCGAACACGCCGATCAACTCACCCTCCGCGCTGACCAACGGCACCACCAGCTCAGAATTGCTTGCCGAATCGCAGGCGATGTGGCCCGGGAACGCATGCACGTCCTCGATCCGCTGGGTTTCGCGGGTGCTCGCGGCCGCGCCGCACACGCCCTTGTCCAGCGGGATGCGCACGCAGGCCGGCAGGCCCTGGAACGGACCGACGACGAGTTCATTGCCGTCGTAGAAATAGAAGCCGACCCAGTTCAGCCCGGGCAGCGCGTGGTAGACCAGCGCCGACAGGTTGGCAGCATTGGCGATGCGGTCGCGTTCGCCATGCAGGAGCGCGCGTGCCTGCTCCAGCAACTGGGCGTACTGCTCCGGCGTGCTGCCGGTGAGGGTGATCGTCGAGAAACTCATGGCCGCAGTGTAGCAACCGCGTCGTGGCGGATTAACATCGACCCCGAAACCACGGGAACACACGATGGATCTGTCCAAACTTCCTGTCGAAGGCGGCGTGCGCCAGCGTGGCGAGCAGGTCACCCGGCTGGAAACCTTCGTCGACGCCGCGTTCGCGTTCGCGATGACCTTGCTGGTGGTGTCGTTCGATGCGATGCCGGACAGCTTCGCCGAGCTCTACGACGCCTTGCGGCGGCTGCCCGCATTCCTCGCCGGGTTCGCGATCCTCGGCATGTTCTGGCAGGCGCACCATCGCTTCAGCCGCCGCTTCGGGCTGGAAGACAGCACGATCGTCTTCGCCAGCATGCTGCTGGTGGCGGCCACGCTGTTCTACGTGTACCCGCTGCGGATGGTGATGTCGGCGGCGATGGGCTTCTTCACCGGTGGCTGGGCGCCGAGTGAGTTCAAGGTACAGAGCTTCCTGGAATTCCGCCTGATCTTCGTGATCTACGGTGTGGGTTTTGCGATCCTCGCGGCAATCATCGCGTGGATGAACCTGCATGCCTTGCGCAAGGCGGATGTGTTGCAACTGGATGCCGCCGAGCGCCTTGCGGCGACATCCGAGGTGATATTGAACGTGGTGCTGATCGCCTGTGCGACGGCCTCGGTCGCGGTGGCGCTGCTGATCCCGCCGCACATCGGCTGGATGCAGGCCCTGCCGGGCGCGATGTATGGCCTTCTGGGCATCGCGATGCCGGTGCTCGCCATCCGCCATGGCCGGCGTATCCAGGCGCTGGCCGACCAGCGCGACGCAGGCTGATGTTCTCGGTCTACGTCAGCGGCACCGATACCGGCATCGGCAAGACACTCGCCAGTTGCACCTTGCTGCATGCATTGCGTGGTCATGGCCTGCGCGTGGCCGGAATGAAACCGGTCGCCAGCGGTTGCGCGCGCATCGATGGCGAATGGAAAAACGAGGATGCGTTGGCGCTTCAGCATGCGGGTGAATCAGGCATCGCCTACGCGGACATCAATCCGTTCGCGCTGGAACACCCCCTTGCACCGGAGTTGGCCGCACGCGACGCTGGCATCGAAGTCGCATTGCCGCCGATTCTCGCTGCGCATGCGCGCCTGGCGGAACACGCGGATGCCTTGATCGTCGAAGGCGTGGGCGGCTGGGCCGCACCGCTGTCGGCATCGCTGATGCAGGCGGACCTGGTGCGTGCGTTGCGCGTGCCGGTGCTGCTGGTGGTCGGCTTGCGGCTGGGCTGCCTCAACCATGCGCTTTTGAGCGCGCAGGCGATTGCCGCGGATGGCGCACATCTTGCCGGTTGGATCGCCTCGCACGTGGATCCGGACATGGATCGCGTGGACGACAACATCGGCATGCTGCGCGCGCGGATGCCCGCGCCCTGCTGGGGCGTGTTGCCGCATGTGCCCGATGCGGATCCGGCGCAGCTTGCGTCGCAGTTGCGGATTCCGATGCTGGCGGAATGACGCGCAGCAGTCTTGCCTTGGCGGGGTAGCGTTCGCCGCTTAGGCTCCGCATCCGGCTCCGATGCGCGGCCGCGCGCCATCCATGGCGCGCTCGAACGCTACCCGCCAAGGCAAGAATGCCCACGCATCGGTGAGGCTGAAAATGAAAAACGCCCGGTTTCCCGGGCGTTTTCGTCGAGACGTTGCGGCGCGATCAACCCTGCTGCGGTTCCGGCGGCGGCAAGGTTCCGGTTTCGCCATCGATCACCTTCTCGTGGTCGCGGTCGTGCGCATGGTCGCGTGCCAGGTACAGATAGAACGCAGGCAGCACGAACAGGGTGAACAGCGTGCCGATGGTCATGCCGGACACGATCACCACGCCCATCGAGAAGCGCGAGGCCGCACCCGGGCCCTTGGCGATCAACAGCGGCACCATCGCGAACACCAGTGCCGCGGTGGTCATCAGCACCGGGCGCAGGCGGATGCCGGTGGCTTCCTCGATCGCCTCGCGCTTGGACATGCCCTGTTCCTGCAGCTTGTTGGCGAACTCCACGATCAGGATGCCGTGCTTGGAGATCACGCCGACCAGGGTCACCAGGCCGACCTGGGTGTAGATGTTGATGCTCATCCCCGGGAAGGCTTCGATGCCGGCGATCTGCAACACGTTGGCCAGCAGGGCCAGCACATTGAGTGCGAGCAGCGCACCGCAGATCGCCATCGGCACGGTGAGCAGCATGATCAGCGCATCGCGGAAGCTCTCGAACTGCGCGGACAGCACCAGGAAGATCACGATCAATGCAAGCGCCAGGGTCATCAGCATCGCCGAGCCCTCCTGCTTGAACTGCCGCGACTCGCCGGCGTAGTCCACCGAGTAGCCCTGCGGCAGGACTTCCTTGGCGGCCTGGTCGAGGATCGCTAGTGCCTCGCCCTTGCTGACGCCCGGACGCGGGGCAAAGGTGAGCGACACCGCGTTGAGCTGCTGGAAGCGCTTCAGCGATTGCGGCTGCGTGCTTTCGGTCAGGGTGACGATGGTCGACAACGGAATCAGCTCGCCGCTGCGGGTGCGCGTGTAGTAATTGTCCAGCGCGCTGGCGTTGAGGCGGTCGCTGCGCTGCACCTGCGGGATCACCAGGTACGAACGGTTCTGCATCGCGAAGCGGTTGGAATAGCCGCCCGACAGCATCGCCGCCATGTCCGCGGCCAGCGTGCGCATGTCGATGCCGAGCGTGGCCGCCTTGTCGCGATCCACGTTGACCTGGATCTGCGGCTTGTCGATCTTCAGATCCTTGTCCAGGAAGATGAAGCGCTTGCTCGCCATCGCCTTCGCCAGGATCTGGTCGGCGACATCGGCCAGCTGGCTCAGGTCGCCGACGCCGCCGATGATGAACTCGCCGCCGCCGGCACCCCCGCCCGCGCTGGGCAGCGAAGGTGGCACCAGCGCGAACACGTTGAGGCCGGTGACCTGCGACAACTTCGGTTGCAGGTCCTGCTGCAGCACCTGGTTGGTCGAACGCGTGCGCTCGCTCCAGGGCTTCAGCACGAAGCCGGCCATCGCGCTGGGACTGGCACCACCGCCGCTGCCGCCGAAGCCGCCGTTGAACAGGAAGTAGTCCTGCACTTCGGGGACGGTCTTCAGCATCCTGGCGATCTCATCGGTGTAGCGCTCCACGTAGTCGAGCGTGGCGGTGGGGTCGGCGCTGGCGATCGAGAAGATGAAGCCCTCGTCCTCCAGCGGCGCTTGTTCCTTGGGCGCGCTCGTGTACAGGAAGCCGCAGCTCACCAGCACGATGGCACCGAACGCCGCGATCACCGCCCTGGTGTCCAGCGCGGTGTGCAGCTTGCGCTGGTAGCCCAGGCGCAGTTTCTCGAACTTCTCGTCGAGCCACGCTTCCAGCTTGCCCTTGGGGTGCTCGGGATCGTGCGCCTTCAAAATGCGCGAGCTCAACATCGGGGTCAGGGTCAGCGCGATCACGCCGGACAGCAGCACCGCGCCGGCCAGGGTGAACGCGAACTCGGTGAACAGCACGCCGGTCAGGCCGCCCTGGAAGCCGATCGGCAGGTACACCGCGATCAGCGTTGTCGTCATCGCCACCACCGGCCAAGCCAGTTCGCGCGCGCCGCGGATCGAGGCGTCGAGCGGCGTCATTCCCTCCTCGATATGTCGGTGGATGTTCTCCAGCACGATGATCGCGTCATCCACGACGATCCCGATCGCCAGCACCATCGCCAGCAATGTGAGCAGGTTGATGGTGAAGCCCATCAGCAGCATCAGGAACAGCGCGCCGATCAGCGACAGCGGGATGGTCACCGCCGGAATCAGCACACTGCGCAGCGACCCCAAGAACAGGAAGATCACCACGATCACGATGATCATGGCTTCCACGATCGTGCTGATGACCTCGTTGATCGCGTCCTGGATCGCCTCGGTGCTGTCGTACGGGATGGTCGCCTTGATGCCCTGCGGCAACTGCGGGACGATCTCGTTGTCCCAGGCCTTGCGGACTTCCTTGATCACGTCCAGCGAGTTGGCATCGGGGGCGACGAAGATGCCCATGAAGGTCGCCGACTCGCCGTTGATGCGCACCGAGGTGCCGTAGCTCTCGGATCCCAATACCACGTCGGCGATGTCGCCCAGGCGGACGATCGCGCCGTCCTGTTCGCGCACCACCAGCTTGCGGAATTCCTCGGCGTTGCGCAGGTCGGTGCGCGCGGTCATGTCGATCGCGACCATCTGGCCCTTGGTCGAACCGACCGCCGCCAGCACGTTGTTCGACGACAGCGCGGTCGACACATCGCTGGCGGTGACCTTGTACGCGGTCATCCGATCCGGCTTCAGCCAGATGCGCATGGCGAAGGTGCCGGCGCCCAGGATGTCCGCGCGCTGCACGCCGTCGATGGTCACCAGCTTCGGCTGGATGACGCGATTGAGGTAGTCGGTGATCTGGTTGTTGTCCAGCGTCTCGCTGGCGAACGACACATACATCGCCGCGATCTGCTGGCCCTGCTGCAAGTCGATCACCGGTGCTTCGGATTCGGCCGGCAACTGGCCGCGCATCTTGTTGACCTTGGCCGAGATCTGGGTGAGCGCCTCGTTCGGATCGCGATCCAGCTGGATGTAGGCCTGGATGCTGCTGATGCCGGCGGAACTGGTCGAGGTCAGGTAGTCGATGCCCTCCGCGCTGGCGATCTCGCGCTCCAGCGGGGTGGTGATGAAGCCCTGGATCAGGTCGGCGTCGGCACCGAAGTACGTGGTGCTGATGTTGACCACCGCGTTGCGCATCTCCGGGTACTGGCGCACGTTCAATTCGCTGAAGGCGCGCAGGCCGAACAGCAGGATGAACAGGCTGACGACCAGCGCCAGCACCGGTTTCCGGATGAAGAGATCGGTGAATTTCATGCTTTTGTTCTCCCGCTCGGCCGCGTGCGGCGAGGGTCGGTGGGACGCCCGGTGATCCACCGGGCGTTCGACGATTCAGGCGGTGCGATCAGCGCTGGCGCATCAACGGTTTTCAGGCGTCGGACTGGCATCGGCCGACGGCTGGATGGTGTCGTTGATGGTGACTTCGGCATCGTTGCGCAGCTTCAGCAGGCCGCTGGTGACGATCTGCTCGCCGGCCTTCAGGCCCTCGGTGACCACGATCAGGTCGCCCTGGGTCGCGCCGGTCTTGATGAAGCGCTGGGTGACGATCAGCTTGTCGCCGGTCAGGTCCTTGCCCTGCATGTCCTTCTCGCCCGGTTTGCGCGCGGTCTTGCTGATCACGAACACCGCATTGCCGTACGGGTTGAAGCTGACCGCGGTCTGCGGGATCACCAGTACGTCGCGCTCGCCACCCATCGCAAACGTGATCTTGGCGAAGCTGCCCGGGCGCAGCGCGCCGTCCGGGTTCGCAAAGGTCGCCTGCGCCTTGAAGTTGCGCGTGCTCGCATCGACCAGCGGCTCAACCGCGGTCACCCGGCCCTCGAACGCCTGTCCGGGCAGGGCATCCACGCTGGCGCGCACCGCGGTGCCTTCGATCATCTTGCCGATCTGCTGCTCCGGCAGGCTGAAGTCCAGGAAGATCGGATCCAGCTGCTGCAGGCTGACCATCGCCGCGCCCGGGGCGACGTACTGGCCCAGGTTGACCTTGCGCAGGCCCAGCACGCCGGAGAACGGTGCGCGGATGGTCTTCTGCGCGATCAGCGCGCGCTGTGCCTCGACCTGCGCACGCGCGCTGGCGGCGGCGGCAACGCGCTGCTGCACGTCATCCAGCGAGACCAGCTTGTCCTTGCCCAGCTGCTGCCAGCGCTGCGCCTGCACGCTGGCGAGCTTGGCGGAGGTTTCCAGTGCGTTGAGCGTGGCTTCCTCGTTGGCGGTGTTCAGGCGGAACAGCACGGTGCCGGCGGAGACACGCTGTCCCGGTTCGAACTCGATCGCGCGGATCACGCCCCCGGCCTCGGTGGTGATGTCGGTGCCGTTGATCGCGACGAAGGTACCCACCGCCTCGCCGTTATCGGTCCAGCGCTGGGTCTTGGCGATGTAGGAACTCACCGCGACGGCCGGCTGCGGCATGTTGTCGAAGAAATCGTTCGTCTGCTTGGCGAAGATCGCCTTGATCGCGAACACGCCGCCGAACACCACGGCCACACCGACCAGCATCAGGACCCAGCGAAGGGTGGGGTTGGGTTTGCGCTTGGCGGGTGTCTTGGACATGGGGGAGGCCTTGATCGTGGCGATATTGAACTGTTCAGTGCAATATTGTGCCCGGGAGATGAGTAGGGCGCAATCGTGACCGACGGCATGGTTGCGTTTGCATGCGTGGTAGTGACGCATGGCGATCGCCGTTTTCGACATCCACCGGGCGATGGATAGAGTGCGAAGCAGGGGCAGCATGGGAGCAGGCGGAATGGGGACACAGCGGCGTCGCACATGGCGAGACGCAGGCAATCGGCTGGCGCTGGCGATTGCGATGGCCGGCATGGGCGCGATGTCCAATGGCGTCAACGCGGCTCCACCCGTGCAACTGCAACCGGACTGCGTGGGTGTTGTGTTGGGCGGCGGCGGCGCGCGCGGCATCGCCCATATCGGCGTGCTGAAAGTGCTGGAGCGCGAACGCATCCCGGTCTGCGCGCTCAGCGGCACCAGCATGGGCGCGATCGTCGGCGGCCTGTACGCCACCGGCTACGACGCCGCGGAACTGGAGAAGATCGTCGGCAGCATCGATTGGGCCGGCATGTTCGTCGACGACCCGCCGCGCCCGGAACTGCCGATGGATCGCAAGGACGAGGAATTCCGCCATCTGCTCGACCTCGAGATCGGCTATCGCGACGGACGCCTGGGTTTCCCGGTGGGCCTGGTGCGCGGGCAGAAGCTCATGCTGCTGCTGCGCAGGCTGACCCTGTCGACCTGGCGCGCCGAGGATTTCGACGCGCTGCCGATCCCGTTCCGCGCGGTCTCCGCCGACATCGTCACCGGCAGGAAGGTGGTCTTCGACGACGGCGACCTGGCGCTGGCGATCCGCGCTAGCATGTCGGTGCCGGGCGCGTTCGCACCGGTCAAGGTCGGCGACCAGTTGCTGGTCGATGGCGGCATGGCCGAGAACGTGCCGATCGACGAGATGCGCGCGATGGGCGTGCAGCGGATGGTCGTGGTCGATGTCGGCTCGAAGCTGCTCGGGCAGGAAGCACTGACCAACCCGGCGGTGATCCTCGACCAGATGATCACCGCGCTGATGACCGAGAAGACCGAACGCAGCCTGGCCACGCTGGATGCCGATGACGTGCTGATCCGCCCCGACCTGGGCGACATCACCTCCGGGCAATTCAACCGCACCACCGAAGCGGTCGCGGTCGGTGAGCGCGCCGCCGAGGCACTGCTGCCGCAACTGCGCCGCTTTGCGGTGTCGGCGGAGCGCTACGCGGCGTTGCGCGCGGGCCAGCACCGGCGCGGTTTCGACCCTGGCCTGCTCGCCTTCCTAGATGTAGAGCCGGGGCACACGCCATCGGCCACGCGCCACGTGGCCTGGGCCACCGAGGGGCTGGTCGGCAAGCCATTCGACGTGGACAAGGTCGAACATGCGGTCAGCCGCGCGTACGGCGATGGGCGCTTCGAACAGATCGGCTATCGCCTGGTCGAACGCGACGGACAGGCCGGGCTGGAAGTGATCCCCACGCAGAAGCCATGGACTGCCTTCGGTCGCATCGGCCTGCAACTGGACGACAACTTCAACGGCCGCAACAACTACTTGCTGTCGGCGGAACTCACCTTCAACGACGCCAACCGCATCGGCGGCAAGTGGCGCAACCTGCTGCAACTCGGGCGGGTGACCGGGCTGCGCTCGGAATTCGTGCAGCCATTCGGCGAGGCCGGCGCGTTCTACCTCAAGCCGGCGCTGGAAATCCGCGCGGATTCGCTGCCGTTGTCGGTGGACGGCGAACAAGTCGCCGAGTACCGGCTGGTGCGCCGGCAACTGGATCTCGAGGCGGGCTATTCGCCGTCGCCGCACTGGCGGGTCGGCGTGGCGGCGATCGGCGGCAGGGATCGCGCACGACGGATCGTCGGCGACTCAACCACCTTCGCGGGCGGTTCCGAGAGTTTCGCTGGCGCGCGAATCAATGCAACGTGGGATTCGCTGGACAGCGTCAGCTTCCCGGCCAAGGGACTGCGCGCCACGGCCGAGCTGGTGTCCCTGCATCCGTGGGGCGGCACCACGCTGGATGGCGAGGTCGCGAGGATGTCGCTGGACTGGGCGCACTCCTGGGATCGCTACCACCTGCTGCTGGGCACGCGGCTGGCCAGCGCGTTGCAGGACGACGGTTTTTTCCAGGCGCAGACGTTCCTGGGCGGCTTCCTCAATCTGTCCGGCTTCGGCGAACGTTCGCTGGTCGGCAACCAGGCGGCGCTGGCGCGCGCGGTGCTGTACCGGCGGGTCGGCGACACCACCCGCATCTTCGCCATGCCGATGTTCGTCGGCGGCAGCCTGGAGGCCGGCAACGTCTGGGATCGCCGCGATGCGGTGGATTTCGGTTCGCTGATCGCTGGCGGCAGCCTGTTCACCGGCTTCGACACCCCGCTGGGCCCGATCTTCCTGGGCTATGGCCGCAACCAGACCGGTGCCGATTCCTGGTACCTCAGCTTCGGCTCGCTGCTGCGGCAGGAGCCGAAATGATCGCCCGCGGCGGATATTCTCCGAGGCAATAAAAAACCCGGCAGACGAGCTGCCGGGTGGGGGGTCGCAGGGCCCGAGGGAGGGAGCGTGCCCTGCGATCTAACGCGGTGACGCGATTACTTCTTCGAGGCGGCCTTGGTGACCTTCTCGACTTCGGCCGTGGCCTGCGCCGTGGCCTTCTCGAACTGGCCCTTGGCCAGCGCGCCGATGGCTTCGTTGGTCTTCACGGTGTTCGCGAACACTTCCTGCGCGGTGCCCAAGCTGCGCTCGGTCGCGGCGCGGGCGATCTGCACGCCCTTCGGCATCACCGACTTGAAGCCTTCGACGTCACGGACTTCGATGAGCTCGTTCCAGAAAGCGAACGCGGCGCTGGCGTTCTCTTCGAACGACGCCATCTGCAGGCCGAACGCCTTTTCGGCATTGGCGAACGCGAGACGGTTGGCATTGGCGGCAACGTCGGCGAACTGGCTGGTCGCCTTGGAGAACTGGTCGTTGAACTGATACATGGCGGATTCCTGCTTGGTCACGCCGGCAGGGATTGCCGGTTTGTGCGGTGCACCATATCGCTGATGATGTTGCGGTGCAACATCGAGCCGACAGACGGCAATCTGCGGTTCATCTTCGCGGCAGCAGTGGCGTGCGGCGCGGCTCAGCCGGTACTGCCGCGCCTGTTGCCCAGCAGGACGGGTCGGCCGGGCATCGTCGTCGGTGCGAGATCCGCGGCCGGATGCGGCACCGCATCCAGACCGGCCACCGCGCGCGCGAACGGTGCCAGGTGGCTGAGCGCGCGCGCATACACGCTGCGCTTGAACGTCACCACGTGCGCCATCGGGTACCAGAAATCGACCCAGCGCCAGCTGTCGAATTCGGGCTTGTCGGTGAGGTCGAGCCTGAGGTCGCCGTCGCCGCCGCGGAACCGCAGCAGGAACCACACCTGTTTCTGGCCGATGCAGACCAGCCGGTCCTGGCGGCGCACCGCCCGTGCCGGCAAGCGATAACGCAACCAGCCAGGCGTCACCCCGAGCACGTCGACGTGCTCGGGGAGCAGGCCGGTTTCCTCGCGCAGTTCGCGATACATCGCCTCCAGCGGGGTCTCGTCGGTATTCATCCCGCCCTGCGGGAATTGCCAGCCATCCCGGTGCACGCGGCGTGCCCAGAACAGCCGTCCATCCTCGTGCATCAGCACGATGCCCACGTTGGGGCGAAACCCGTCCGGATCGATCACGATCGGACTCCGAGAAGCCGGGGCAATGCCCTGATGTTTCGACTCTGCCAGCGCGGCAGGCAGTGGGCAAGCAATGCGGTGCGGATTGACGTGCTGCCCCGGGGCATGAATAATTCCGGGTTCTGCGCCGGCTATGTAGCTCAGCCGGTTAGAGCACAGCACTCATAATGCTGGGGTCGGTGGTTCGAGTCCACCCATAGCCACCATAAACCAGTCCGCGCAGAGCCAAGAAAGTCCAAAAACCCCTGAGAAATCAGGGGTTTTTCTTTGCCCGACGTCCGATGGAGACCAAGGCCGCCCACTGGAATACCGTCAGCTTTGACGGTAACGTTGACGGTAAGGGGAGTCGCTCGATTCCAGTTACCGTCAGAGGGGTTCGGCATGGCGCTTAGCGATGTTGCCATCCGCAAGGCAAAGCCTTGCGCAAAGCCAGCCAAGCTGGCGGACGGGGGCGGTCTCTACCTGCTCCTGAGGCCTGACGGGGGCAAATGGTGGCGGTTCGACTACCGGCGGCCTGTCACCGGCAAGCGGAACACGCTGAGCTTGGGGACCTACCCCGACACCGGCTTGGCAGACGCTCGGGCAAGGCGTGACGCAGCCCGCAAGCAGATCGCAACCGGCATTGATCCGGGCGAGAACCGCAAGGCTGAGAAGGCCGCAGGTCTGGAGCGGGCGGCCAACAGCTTCGAAGTGCTCGCCAGAGAATGGCTCGCGGTGCGCAAGCCGGGCTGGACAGACAAGAACTTCGAGAAAGAGCAGGGCAGGCTGGAAAATCACGCCTTCCCATTCATCGGAGGGAGGCCGGTGGCGGCATTGGGGGTCGCCGACATCCGCCCCTCATCGAGCGTCTGTCCAAGGCCGGTCATCTGGAGCAGGCACATCGACTCCGGTTTCAATTGAGTCGTGTGTTTAAGTTCGCGGTTGCGACTGCCAGAGCAGAGCGTGACCCGGCTGCGGACCTAAGCGAGGCGCTGCCGTCTCGCCGCGATATGGTGAAGCAGAGGTATCCCACGATCACGGATCCAAAGCGGGTCGGTGACCTGCTGCGGGCGATCGACGGATTCGGTGGCACCTTTCCGGTTGCCTGTGCCCTGAAACTAGCCCCTCTGTGGTTCTGCCGACCTGGCGAGATCCGTATGGCTGAGTGGGCGCAATTCGACCTTGACGGCGAGAACCCGGCTTACAGGGTGCCCCCAGCAATCCGGAAGTTACGCAAGAGAGAGAAGGAGCATCCAGACACGGCGCCGCACGTGATTCCTCTGTCCAGCCAAGCCATCGCTATTCTGAGAGAGCTACACGTATTGACTGGGCGAGACCGATTCCTTTTTCCCGGGGCCCGAGATCAGAAGCGGCATATGAGCGACGGCGCCATCAATGCTGCGTTGGCGCGCATCGGATTCAAGGACGAAATGGTCGGGCATGGCTTCCGCCACATGGCGTCGACGCGGTTGCGAGAGTTGGGTTGGCCACGTGAAGCAGTTGAAGCGCAGTTGTCGCATAAGGTTGGCGGCACGGAAGGCGTTTACAACATGGCCGAGTATTTACCCAAGCGCCGAGAAATGATGCAAGCGTGGGCCGACTATCTAGATACCTTGAGGGGGGATGGAAACACTAGCTAACGGCTGTCGCTACATTACCAATTGCTTCAAACAGGCATACGAAGAGCAGAAGTCGCTGCTGAAATATTGCATTTGCTCTTTTCACGACGAGCTGCATCGAACTTAGTATGCAAAGTCCTCGATGGGGTCTATCACGTCCAATGGATCCAAGCGAGCGATCTCATGGCCGATGTCCCGGACCGACCCGCAACCCCCTAGAATCGAAGTTTGTCCCCATCTACCGCTAAGGCGGTAGATGGGGAAAACGGCACCAAGGATTCTAGGGGGAGTCTTACATGCTGGGGTTTTGGTCTCACTTGACGGGAACCGCATTTATTGCGGCACTCAGTTCCATTTCAGTTCTTCTGATCGTTCACTTCCTGTGGCAATACGTCATACGTGGCGTTCGCCTGCGCAGAGAGCTCAAAGGTCTCGC
Source organism: Thermomonas carbonis (assembly GCF_014396975.1). NCBI lineage: Bacteria > Pseudomonadati > Pseudomonadota > Gammaproteobacteria > Lysobacterales > Lysobacteraceae > Thermomonas > Thermomonas carbonis. The sequence continues at coordinate 652,094 of NZ_CP060719.1, read as the reverse complement.
GCAGCAGGTCAGCTCCCTTTCGGGGCAATCACACGATCAACTCCGATCCAAGCTCAGCTCCCTCTTCAAGGGAAGCCAGGTTGCGCATGCGTGGATTGAATACAACGACACGTTGCACGAACAGTTTGACGTCGTGAACGGCGAACGCCGATTGAATGCCATTCGGGCCACGGTTTCGGCCGATGCATTCATCAACCTCGAGTCGACAGTTGATCCCCGTATTGGCGCCGAATACTTCAAACACCTGCCAGGGCTTTTCACCGGTTTGGGGATCATTGGGACGTTCAGTGGGCTAATCGCTGGTCTGGTCGGATTCAAGCCAAATGTGGAAGTAGATGCCCTGAAAGTCGGCTTGGGCGATTTGTTCAAGCACGTCGAGGGAGCGTTCTATTTCTCCGCGGCCGCGATCAGCTTGGCGATGCTCGTGACCCTGGTAGAAAAATGGCTCTACTCGTCCTGTGCCAAGTGGGTCGGAGAGATTACGGTTGGGCTCGATAGTTTGTTCAAGTCTGGCGTGGGGGAGGAGTACCTTTCGGATCTGCTCCGAGCTTCGCAAGACAATGCAACCCAAACCAGGCAGCTCAAAGAAAGCATGATTGAGGACCTCAAGGTCCTTTTGACCAATTTGACTGAGCGGCAGATCGATGCTTCTCAGAGAATGTCGCAGGAAATTGGCCAGCACATCGTTGGAGGCCTGAAAGAGCCATTGTCCAGTCTGGCTGAAACCGTGCGGCAGGCAAGTGGTCAGCAAGCTACAGCAGCAAGCCACGTTCTCGAGAACCTGATGGCGGCTTTCATGGCGCAAATGAAAGAGTCGGTTGGCGGTCAGATGGGGGACCTCAGTACGCTCATGCAGCAAACCGCGACATCAATGAGTGCGGTCGAAGCTTCGATGCGCTCCCTGATCGAGGACATGCGCCGTACCAGCAGTGAGTCAACGTCGGGGATGCAGACCACTGTTCAAGGCTTGATTGCTGCCATGGCGGAGCACCAGCGTGAGCAGTCAGTGGCGATACAAGGGAGCACGGACGACCTGCTGCAGCGCGTGGAGAATACCGTCCAGAAGTTGGCAAGTCGCCAAGAAGAGATGGGACAACGTACCGAAGCAAGCGTCTCGTCGGTGGTGTCGGCGATGAGCGAGCGGGTCAATGCCTTGGCCGCTGCCAACGAGCAAACGCACGCAAGCGCTGCTCAGACGATTGCAGCTCTGGGGACAGCTTCTGATCAGACGATTGAAAAGCTAACGGCCGGCGCGGCGACTGTTGCAACTGCAGTTGCATCTGTGCAGCAGGCAACGCAGCAATTAGGTCAGCTTGCCCAGCGCTTCGGCGAGATGCAGTCGGCGTTTATTTCGTCTTCTGAGCAAATGACCACCAGTGTCAATGTCCTGGGTTCTGCCAGTCAGGCATTGAATACAACCACCACGGCAATGGGCACCGCGGCCACAAGGTTGGAAGCAGTTGCGCACTCCGCGATGGTCGAGGCTGACGCACGAGGAAAGCTTCTGCTCGACCTGAATGCCATGGCTGAGCAGTCCCGCAATGTGGGTCTCCAGTTGGCCTCACTCAGCGAGGATGTGGGAGAGCACCTTGTCAAGAATGTTGAGGTGTTCGGCGGAAGCGTGGCAAAGGTGCTGTCACAGCATTTGTCGGACTATCAGAAGCAACTGGCCGACGCCGTCGGAATGCTGAAAGATGCGATAGAGCAGCTAGCTGAATCGGTTCTCGATACGGACGACGACTGATTATGCTCGGGACCATCAACCGGAAGCGATCGCGAGGGAAATCGGATGGCGAAAAGCCATTCTGGATCTCCTATGCCGACCTCATGACCGCAATGATGACGCTGTTCCTGGCGGCAATGGCTGTCACCATGGTGGCGATAACGCGCGACGTGCAGCAGGAGAAGGCGAAAGAAGTGGTTCGCGCCGAAGAGATTCGGGAGATGTGCAAAGAGCTTGGAGAGGCCTTCAACACACATCCGCATATCCGCGTGGACTGTGCCGACAACCGAATCAGCTTCGGCGAAGCAGGGCGTTTCGCACACAACGACTACCACCTGCCCCCGGAGGTTGGCGCGTCATTGGCTGATCTGGTGCCAGTGGTGCTGAAGTCGGCCGACGGCGAGTTGGGCCGAAAGTGGCTCAAGCAGATCATCATCGAGGGCTTCACCGATACCGATGGCTCCTATCTTTACAACCTCGACCTGAGCCTCCGTCGATCGGAGTGGGTCATGTGCATGCTGCTCGACCCAACGAAGAACATGCAACTTGATCTTTCGCCTCAACAACTGCAGCGCGTGCGAGACCTTTTCCTGGCGGGAGGTGTTTCCTTCAACAACGCCAAGGAAAACAAGGATGAAAGTCGACGGGTCGAACTGAGACTTCAGTTCTACGGCTTGGATGAACCTGGTGGTCTGGGTAATGACCGACCAAAATTCCGTTCACCGACTGAAGATCGGTGCATGCTGCAATGAGTTTTGCACAAGGCATCGAAAGTGCGCTGTCCCGACAATTGCAGGAGCTTGCAACGGGTACGTGCCAAATTGCGGAGCCCCGTGAGCTGCGCCGAGTGGTCCAAGCTGTTCGGGAGCGATATGGCGGTGGCAAGGCAGGAATTGCGACTCCAGACCGGCTAGAGGCAGCAGTGGTTGCCCTCAGTCGTGGCCGGACACCATCCAAACGACAGCTCCTTTTCCTTGCCCATGGATTTTCTCGCCCTACTCGCGCATTGGGGGGGCTCTCGGTTCTCGACTCTGTTCCAGGAGCGGCCTTGTTAGGGCGGTGGGAGGCTCAAGCCCAAGATGGGCGTATGTCTCCCATGCACTGGAGGGGCTTGTTCCGCTCGTTCCTGCAAGCTGCGCCAGGTCCGGGCGCAGAACGACTGCGTCGCCTCTTGTCCCAAGCCGCTAAGTCGCTTGCAGAGTCTTGGCTAAGGCCACCCCTTTGGTGGGAAGCGTTAGGCAGGCACGAATCCCTATTGGGAACCTCGCCCTGCCGTGCCTACATGGAAGAAATGATCGACGAGGGGACAGAGCTACTAGATGACCTTCGTGCCAACACCGATGTGCCTCCAGGAAGTTGGTTCTGGACGGAGCTGGTCAAAACAATGAGAGCGGGTCTGGAAGGCCTGACCGACACGGCCTTTCGTTCCAAGATCCCTTACCTCTTGCGTTTGCCTGGCCGTATTCCAGGGTCACTGAACGACATCCTCGCCGCCGTGCTTGCCCGCTACGCACAGTGCGAGAACCATTCACGACATCCTGAGCTCCTCCAGTTCGCCTTGGAGTCATGGCGGAGCCCGCAACTCCGTACAAACAATCTCTGGGAGTTGGCTGGCACTGCTGCCAAGCAAATGGTGTGCGGCTGGCTTGCACAGGAGGATCTGGAAGATTTCTATCAGGTCTGCCGGGGGCACGCCCAGGTCGATCAACGACGACTGAAATTCTGGCTCCGCTTCACGGGACAGATGGACTACACCCAGATTTTGCTGGGAGGGGAGATTCGCTACAGCCGTAATACGGATGTAAGGGACTTCATTGCAAAGAAGAAGGACCGTATTGGAAACCTTACGTCGGGCCCCGCATCGAACAATGCAATTCTGATGCAGATCGGTGGCTGGGTATTCGTAGAGTTCTCAGAGACAGGCAACGCCTGCTATGGCTATCCAGTGTCAGGGGCCAACATCAATTTGGGCCGCCGTGACTATTCGATTCTTGACTTGAAGCAAAGGGTGACGGCTTCGAGCTGGTTGACGCACATGGACGGACACTTGTCATGGGAAGAAAAGTTCCTAGCTGAGCTTCGAGCTAAGGGCGTCTTTCCTGATAGTCAGGCGAGCCGCCCAGCGAGCCGACAACAAGCAACGGCTACGCAATCTGGCGCGCCTGCACAGCCTGTCGCGCCGCCGCTGCCATCCCCAACGCAGACAGGGTCAGTCACACGAGTTGCGTCGCAAACCAATTTTGACGCGAGGACACCACAAGCAGCAGTTGGGTCGCCAGACGAGATTCTTCGGAATGCCCGCGAGGAATTTTTGATGCGCTCACTTCGCGATATGAATGTGGAGATTGTTGACCATCGGGATAAAGGGGGCGCGCTTTGGGTTTATCCCAGGGTTCGCGCATTGCTACACACAGAACTCTTGGCGCTAGGGCTTCGCTACAAAGCCATCAAGAACGGGTACTACTTGCCATGAAGCTAACTTGGTCCAAGCCTGAGACTGGCATCCAGCCCTTGCTTACCTCTTCAGGTGTCCAGTATCGGTCTTCAGGCGACCAGCCGAATTGGTGGACAGAGCCGGGCAACCTTTCCGCCATCGATCAGGCAAGGGCGGCTTACCTCGAGCAGCTTATAAGTGAAGGTTTCGCAAGCGAGACGGGCGAAGTCATTGCCGTTTCGTGGGACGCGGTCTACCAGCTCTTGGAAGAAGAGAGTCACGCATCAAGTGTGGCCCTGCTGCAGTTGCCTGCCGTCGGCAAGTGGGTGCCGTGTCTTGAGAGCTTGGGCACGCCCTCAGAAGAGGATTTCGCGGTCTTCATCACCGCTTGGTGGACCGCGATGTCTGGGCAACGAACATTGCAGAGAGTCGGTGCAGCCATTCAGACGCCTGATGAGGTCTGGCTCGTCTCCGCGCCAACTTGGGCGCTTATTCAAGAAATCGATACGCTGCGGCGCGAAGGCTCAACGCTCGGCCCGAGCGGCCGTCTTGCTGTGTTGGGGCGTATCCAGAAGATGGCCCGCCGCGCCGATGGAAGGCTCGATGATTTCCTTGAGAGAACGCGCGTTGTCACGAGTGAAAAGGTCGGTATCGAACTCATGCGAGTGGATGTTGGTGATATCCCGGTGATCGAGGCCATCCCCACTCCTCGCGGTGCACCCGAGGGTTTTCTGGCGGCTTTCGACCGCTATGACTCGGTCAGACCACGGTATGACATCACCGAACCCGACGGCAGCCTTGTCCAGGTCGTTCCTACCCCTGCGGTCACCGCAGTCTTGTCCGCGGTCAAGAAGTGGCCTGGCAGACGATTGGCGTCGGCCGATGCGCGCATGTTTGTCCACAATCCCTATGCAGTCCTTGGCGAGGACGCCCATGCGGCCTTGGATGAAGAGGCGTTGACGCAGGCAAGGCAGGACACAGGGTTGCTGCCGTATCGCCTACGCTGCGTCTTGCATCCCGGCTCTCCTCCGCACATCGAACTCATCTCGCTGCACCCGGACGAAGCCACAGTTACCGAGCCTTTGGACATTGAGACAGCACAGTCGCTGCTGCAGGCCTCTGGTCTGTCGCGTGCCAAGGCGCTGCCGCTCTTCAATTGGGACGGTTTCGAAATCGAACTAAGCCCGACGACCGATGTTGCACTGGCCGAAATTGCCAAGTGGCTTGCAACCGCTGCCGTCCCTGCGGGCACGATTACCCTGGCTGAATTACTGGACTTGAGTGCGTACAGCCGTCGCGTGATTGGGATCGCCGAAGCGAAAGTGCAGGTCGTCCCCACAGTTAGAAGGAGAGATCAGAGCGGCGGTTGGCTACCTGACAACGTCACTCACGGACTTGTGACGGTGGATCCCCATACGGGGGCGGTTAGCACGCAGGATCTCTCTCCCGAAAATCTTCGGGGATTAGAAGAGGCCGTTGCTGCCGCGGAGCGTGAAGGCAACGAGGAAGTCGTTGTCCCCGGCCTTGGGCTGCCGCTCCCGATCGAGCAAGCCCGCAGTGTGATCGACGCCTTCACGCGGGCTGATATCGCCATTGGCGCCGGTAGGCACCCAGGCCAGACGAGTGATGCGCAGACTCGGAACAAGCACGCGACGCTTGAGATATTCCACAACATCGAACAGCTCGACTATGAGAAGGGGGCAGTCGAGTGGAGCGGTGATGCCGTGGGCGACTTGGTGCGAGCGAATGCCGTCCGCCCTGGCGTGTCGCTGCTACCGCACCAGGATGAAGGCGTTGCCTGGCTGCAGAATCGGTATGGTGCGCGCGCTTCAGGTGTTTCAGGCTGCCTTCTGGCTGACGACATGGGTCTGGGCAAGACGCTGCAATCCCTTTGCCTCATTGCATGGCACGTCGAGCGATCTGAGGATGCCGCACCGTGCCTTGTCGTCGCGCCGGTGTCGCTCCTGGAAAACTGGAAGGAGGAGATCCGCAAGTTCCTCGATTGGACAGATGGAGACGTTCTCAGTCTCTACGGGCCTGAGCTATCCGCGTGCCGCTTGACCGCGTCTTCACTGGACCCCGAGCTCGTCGAGCTCGGCGTACGAAAGTTGTTGCGCCCGGGCTTTGAGCGTGGCCGAAAGGTTGTGCTGACGACCTACGAAACCCTGCGTGACTACGAGTTCTCGCTGGCGCGCGTTGGCTGGGGCATCGTGGTCTGCGACGAAGCACAAAAAATCAAGAATCCCGCTGCATTCGTCACCCAGGCTGCGAAGGCGCTTCGGGCGGACTTCCGGATTGCCTGCACCGGCACGCCAGTGGAGAACTCGCTGGCGGATCTGTGGTGCCTATTCGACTTCTTCCAACCAGGCTACCTGCGTTCCCTCAACGACTTCACAAAAACCTTCCGTACGGGCATTGAAGGTGAGGAGGCCGACAGGCAGGCGCTAGTCGCTACGTTGCGGCAGGCAATCCAGCCATGGGTTCTCCGCCGAATGAAGGCGGATGTCAGCAGAGACCTGCCACGGAAGATTGAGCAGGGAGCGGAGCCCTCCGGCAATGCGCTGGCCATGTCCCCTTTGCAATCGCGCCTGTACGCAAGCGCGGTCCAGGAGTACCACCGGGTCAAGGAGGCGGACCCTCGTTCCGCTGGCAACGCCATTCTTCAACTGTTGCATCGCCTCCGGATGATCTGTGCCAATCCAATGGCAGTCGCGCACGCGGACCATGAAAGCCGGCCGATCACCGAGCACCTGCAAGCGTCGCCCAAGCTACGATGGCTGCTCGAGCGGCTTGCTCACATCCAGTCGGCTGGTGAAAAGGCCATCGTGTTTACGGAGTTCCGCGATATCCAGCGGATTGTGCAAAAGTCGATCGCGCAGCGGTTTGGTTACCACGCGCAGGTCATCAACGGAAGTACCGAGGTCCGCGCGGGCAGTGACACCTCGAGGCAACGTCTGATCGACCGCTTCCAGCAGGCACCGGGTTTTGGGGTGATCATTCTGTCGACGACAGCGGTTGGCTTCGGGGTGAACATCCAGGCGGCTAACCATGTCATCCACTTCACCCGTCCATGGAATCCGGCCAAGGAAGACCAAGCCACCGACCGGGCCTACCGAATTGGCCAAGTCCGGGATGTGTATGTCGACTGCCCCACCGTGGTCGGCAGCGGATTCGAGTCATTCGAGCAACGGCTCGCTACCCTGCTGACTACCAAGCGCCAATTATCTTCGGACATGCTTGCCGGTACTCAAGAAGTCACCGCCAGCGAGTTTGCCAGCCTTGTTTAAGCCCGGGTTGCTGGTGGCCAGTAACCCAATGAACCAAGAGACCGAAATCACGTGATCACCGGCACCATAAAGAGCCAAGTCGACGCCATCTGGAACGCCTTCGCGGCAGGCGGCATCTCGAATCCCCTAGAAGTCATCGAACAGATGACCTACGTACTCTTCATCAAGCGGCTGGACGAACTCGAAACCGTCAAGGAAAAGAAAGCCAACCGCTTGAAGCGCGAGGTCGAGGATCCGATCTTTAACAGCAAGCAGCAGAAGCTGCGCTGGTCGGTGTTCAAGCAGATGGGTGACGCGGCCACCATGTACGACGTTGTGGCCAATAAGGTGTTCCCCTTCATCAAGAACCTCGGTGCGGAAGATTCGACCTACGCAACCCACATGAAAGATGCGCGCTTCACCATTCCGAATCCGGCGCTGCTGGCCAAAGTGGTGGACATGCTCGACGCGATCCAGATGGAGGACCGCGACACCAAGGGCGACCTGTACGAGTACATGCTGGGCAAGATCGCCTCAGCCGGACGCAATGGCCAGTTCCGGACTCCTCGCCACATCATCAAGCTGATGGTCGACATGATGGCGCCAAAGCCGTCAGACACCATCTGCGATCCAGCCTGTGGCACGGCGGGCTTCCTGGTCGCCGCCAGCGAATACCTCAATACGCACCACCAGCAGGAAATCTACGCTGACAAGAAATCGGCGAAACGTTTCAACCATGATACGTTCCACGGCTTCGACTTCGACAGCACGATGCTGCGCGTGGGCAGCATGAACATGTTTCAGGCGATGCGGAGTTCGAATACGTGATCTTCAGCGGCTATGGCATGTGGACGATCGAGTCGCTATTGGAACGGGCTGGGCAGGTGTAGCTACCTTCCGCCTCTGCGTAGTCAGCAGTTGTGTTGCGGGAATCCTACAAAACTGCTGCGACGTCCGACGCGCGTCAACCGGGGTGTCCGCTTTCGACCCAAAGCGGACATAGAGGCGCTTCGAAAGGGTAAGCCGCGGAGGGCGATCATCCTCGCCCAAACTAATGGCACCCTTAGCCGCTTATGAGGGCAAGTCTTCCACACCGTCCTAGGGGGCTTATGTCCCTTCGAGGTGTGCTATTCCATAGGCCCACTTTGCATGGGGCGGACGGTGTTTGGCACCGCCCGCTGAGTTCAGGCGTTACAGACCGTGGGCCGCCGCTTCCTTGGAGCTTAGATAGCCATTCTTGTCGGCATCGAGCATGGCGAAGTGCGCCGCCATCGGATGCTTGGCCATCTCCGCCTTGGACAGCTTGCCGTCCTTGTTGCTATCCAGTTTCTGGTAGGTAGTGCTCGCTGCGGACGGCGCGTGCCCGGCGTGATCCATGGCGTGATGCTCTTTGCCATCGTGCTTCATGGCGTTTTTGCCGTGATCCATGTGCATGCCGCCATGCTCCATCGACATTGTTCGGTGGTGCTCGACAAACTCGGCGCGGCTGAGGCTGCCGTTCTTGTTGGTGTCGATCTTGTCGAACATCGTGTTTGCCATCTTGGCCCGCGCCTCGGGCGTCGCCGGCATCTGCATGGACGCGTGGTCCATTTTCATCTTGCTGTGGTCCATCGGCTTAGACGCGGTTTGAGGACCGGCGTGGGCGTTGGATGCCAGCAGCAGGGTCGCGGCGAGGGCGATCGAAGTTTTAACGTTCATGTTGGAACTCCTGTGGAGCGAGCCTGTGGGGGGTTGGCGCTGGGCCCGGGCTCTCGGGGGAGGCGTCTTCTGGAAGGCGTGTCTTGGCCAGTCGCAGGGCATTGCCGACGACTGATACCGAACTCAGGCTCATCGCCAGGGCGGCGATCATCGGGCTGAGCAGCAGGCCGAACACCGGGTATAGCAGGCCGGCTGCGATGGGGACGCCAATGGCGTTGTAGAGGAAGGCGAAGACGAGGTTCTGGCGCATGTTGCGCACAGTGGCCTCGGACAGTGCGCGGGCACGCAGGATGCCGCGCAGGTCGCCCTTCACCAGCGTTACCTGGGCGCTGGACATGGCCACGTCGGTGCCGGTTCCCATGGCGATACCGACATCGGCGCTCGCCAGCGCAGGCGCATCGTTGATGCCATCCCCGGCCATCGCGACCTTGTGGCCCTCCGACTGCAAGCGCTTGACCAGCGCGGCCTTGTCTTCCGGCTTCACCTCACCGTGGACTTCTTCGATGCCAAGCGCGCGCGCCACGGCTTGCGCGGTGGTCGCGCCGTCGCCGGTCGCCATCACCACGCGCAGTCCGCTGGCCTGCAGCGCGGCGATTGTGGGTTTTGCCGAAACCTTGATCGGATCGGCCACCGCCAGCAGCCCCAACAACTGGCCATCGCCGGCGAGGAACATCACGCTGGCGCCATCGGCGCGCAGGCCTTCGGCTTCTGCGGTGAGCGAGGCCACGTCGATGTTGTTGACGTCCATCAATGCACGGTTGCCGAGCAACAGCGCACGCCCGTCGACCGTGCCGCGGACGCCCGACCCGGTGACCGAATCGAAGTCCTGCACCGTCGACAGACCAATTGCGCGTTGGCGGGCTTCGGCGACGATGGTTTCGGCTAGCGGATGTTCGCTGCCCTGGTCCAGGCTCGCGCCCAAACGCAGGACTTCAGCGGGATCGTTTCCGGCCGCGCCGATCACCGTGCGGAAGCTCGGTTTGCCCTCGGTCAGGGTCCCGGTCTTGTCCACCACCAGCGTATCCAGCGTGCGGAAGCGTTCGATTGCTTCGGCATCGCGGAACAGCACGCCAGCCTGCGCGGCGCGACCAGTGGCGACCATGATCGACATCGGCGTAGCCAGCCCCAGTGCGCACGGGCAGGCGATGATCAACACCGACACTGCATTGAGCACCGCCCAGGTCCAGGAGGGTTGCGGCCCCCACAGGCCCCAGGCGAAGAAGGTCGCGACCGCGGAGGCGAGCACTGCCAGCACGAACCAATAGGCGACCTTGTCGGCCATGCGCTGCATTGGCGCGCGCGAGCGCTGCGCTTGCGCCACCAGTTGCACGATGCGCGAGAGCACGGTGGACGAACCCACCTGGTCGGCACGGATCAGCAGGGCGCCGGTGCCGTTCTGGGTGGCGCCAATGACGGTATCGCCCACGCCCTTGCCGACCGGCATTGCTTCACCGGTCAGCATGGATTCGTCGACGCTCGAACGGCCCTCGACCACGCTGCCATCGACCGGCACTTTTTCGCCGGGCCGCACTCGCAGCAAGTGGCCCACGTGCACGTGGTCCAGTGGGATGTCCTCCTCCGTTCCGTCATCGTTGACCCGTCGCGCAGTCTTGGGTGCCAGTCCCAGCAGCGCCTTGATCGCGGCACTGGTCTTCGAGCGGGCACGCAATTCAAGCAACTGGCCGAGCAAGGTCAGCGAGACGATCACCGCGGCGGCCTCGAAGTACACGCCCACGCGTCCGTGGTCACGGAAGGAATCGGGAAACAGACCTGGCGCCAAAGTGGCGACCACGCTATAGCCGAACGCCGCCGCCACGCCGATGCCGATCAGCGTCCACATGTTCGGGCTGCGGTTGCGGATGGATTGCAGGCAGCGAACGAAGAACGGCCAGCCCGCCCACAGCACCACGGGCGTGGTCAGGGCTAACTCGATCCACGTGCGTGTGGCGGTGGGCAATGCGGGCAGGGAATGGCCGAACATTGCGAGAAGCAGGACCACCACGCTCAGCGGAAGGGTCCACCAGAAGCGACGACTGAAATCGCGCAGTTCCGGGTTCTCCTCCTCGTCCAGGCTGGGCATCTCCGGCTCAAGTGCCATTCCGCAGATCGGGCAGGTGCCCGGCCCCTGCTGGCGGATCTCGGGATGCATCGGGCAGGTGTAGGTGGCATCGATTGCCGGGGCAGCCACGTGCGCGACAGGAGCCGAGGCCTCGCCATTCGTCGCGGCTGTCCGGTCGAGGTAGTGCAGCGGGTTGGCGATGAATTTCTCGCGGCAGCCGGTGCTGCAGAAGTGGTATGAGTTGCCAGCATGGATTGCGGAACCACCCTTTGCAGTCACCGGGTCTACGGTCATGCCGCAGACGGGATCGCGCGTCGGATTGCCAGCAGCGTGGTCATGAGTGCTCATGTGCGGTCCTCCGACAGGGCTGCAAGGATCGGGCAGCGGTCCAGTGCGCCGTGCCCGGGACAGGCAGTGACCAGGCTTTTCAGGGCCTCACGGATGCGGGTGAGTGAGTGGATTCTTTCCTCCACGTCTCGCAGCTTCGCCTGGGTCTGTGCATTCAGTGCGGCCATATCGTCCCCGGACATGGCAGTCAGGCTCAGCAGGTCGCGGATCTCGTGCAAGGTGAACCCGAGGCCCTTGGCGCGACGCATGAAACGCAGCCGATCCACGTCCGCGTCCACGTAGTCCCGGTAGCCGGAAGCCCGCCGGATCGGCGGTGGAATCAAGCCCTCGCGCTCGTAGTAGCGCACCGTGTCGATGGGGACATCGGCCCGCTTTGCCAGTTCGCCGATCTTCATGGGTTCACCTGTGAAATGTGCCGGTGAGTGGGACTGTGCACCCTTCACCAAGGTCCAGAGTCAAGCGTCAGCGACCGTGCCGAGCAAATGGATGGCTTCGGCCGTCCGGTGCCACCAGCTCCACCGTGTAGGGCTGCACCGTGCCATCCGGAACCTCCATGCCAGGCGACCCGATCGGCATCCCTGGCAGCACCAAGCCCTTCCCCTTCGGACGTTCGACGAGCAGGCGCTTGATGTCGTCCGCAGGCACGTGGCCTTCCACCATGTAGCCCCCGACCTCCGCGGTATGGCACGAGCCCTTTCCATCGGGCACGCCGAGCCGCTCCTTGATGGGGTTCAGGTCTTCGGTCTCGTTGACGCGAACGGTAAAGCCGGCCCCGCGCAGGTGATCGACCCAGGCGCCGCAGCAACCACAGCTCGCACTCTTGTGCACCAGCACGGGGGGGAGCACGTCGGCAGCGGCCAAGGCTGCCGTGGGCGTGGATGTCGCGGGCGTTGCGGACAATTTCTTTGTCGTCGGCGCATGCGTGGAGATGGGCTTGTTCTGGTCGGGCGCCGAAGCGATGCCCCCAGGGTCGGCTTGGCAGGACGTCGCCATCAGTGTGCAGCCGACAGCCAACAGCACGTTGAACGGAATTGATCGGGACTCGAAGCGCATGTGACGTTCCTCGGGTTTGATGAAGTTGTGTGAGGTGCAGGCAGCGTGGGAGCGGGTCAGAACCACACGCGCACGCCGGCCACCACGCGGGTGTCCGCTGCGCCGTGCCCCGCGTTGCGACGAAAGTCGGCGGTGTCGCCAAAGGCGCGGTCGTGCTCGAGGCCGATGTAGGGCGCGAACTGACGTGTGACCTCGAACCGCAGTCGGGCACCAAACTCGACTGTCGAGAGACCGGCGCCAATACCCGCCAGTGGATCTGCCTTGCCATGAGCATTTGCCTCCGCCCGCCACTGCAGGATCAGGCGGTTGGTCAGCAAGGTGTCGTACTCGGCTTCCGCACGCAGCGCCGTGCGACCGCCCTGGCCGATGTAGGCGGTGGCCGCCACCTCGAACTTGTAAGGCGCCAGCCCCTGCACACCGAACGCTGCCCAGGTGCGCGAAGGGCCTTCGCCCACTTCCTGACGCACCCCGGCCAACACGTCCCACCACGCCCGCACGCTGCGGCCATACAGCACTTCAACATCGCCGTGTTCGATGCGGCCATCGACGGACTCGCCCTCGCTGCGCAGCCAGACACGCTGGATGTCGCCACCGATCCAGCCCAATGCTTCCCATCCCAGCGCGGTGCCGTCATCGGCGTCGGAAACCTCCAGACGGTCCAGCAGCCAGTAGCTGTTGGTGCTGGTGCCGTGTTCGTGGTGCGTGTGCACCGCGGGGAAAGCGGCCTCGCGGTCGGCTTGGGTTACGAGCGGAATTGGCGTGACGGACGTGGAAGGCGCGTGATCTATCTTCGAATGGTCCATGCCTTCCATGTTCGAGTGGTCCATGCCCTCCATCTTCGAGTGATCCATGTCCTCCATCTTCGAGTGATCCATGTCCTCCATCTTGGAATGGTCCATGCCCGTCATCACGGGGGACTCCATCTTCGAGTGATCCATTCCTTCCATTTTCGAATGGTCCATCGTGGAATGATCCACTGCGGCAGGCGCTGCCTCCGGCGTCGCGGTCTTGCGAACGGGTTGCGTTGCTTTGGCAGGGGCCTTGGCCGCAGGTGGCCTCGGTGTTTCAGCAGGCTTCGCGGGAGGCGGCTTCTGTTCGGTGGTCGTGGCAGCTGGCTTCGTGGGCGTCATCGCATGCCCCTCGTGCTGGGCGCGAGCCGGTGACGGCGCAGCGATCGCGAAGACAATCCCAATCGGAAGAATCAGGCGCATGGCGTTCATTCCTCCACCCGCACTTCCCGGAACATGCCGGATTCCATGTGGAAGAACAGATGGCAGTGGTAGGCCCAGCGCCCCAGCGCATCGGCGCGCACGCGATAACTTCGCTTGCTTCCCGGCGGCATGTCCACGGTGTGCTTGCGCACCTGGAAATTGCCGTCGGCGTCTTCCACGTCGCTCCACATCCCGTGCAGGTGGATGGGGTGGCTCATCATGGTGTCGTTGACCAGCACGATGCGCAGGCGCTCGCCATAGGTCATGCGCAGTGGTTCTGCCTGGGCGAACTTGAGCCCGTCGAACGACCACGCGAACTTCTCCATGTGCCCGGTCAGGTGCAGCTCAACCGTGCGGCCCGGCTCGCGGCCGTCCGGGTCTGCGAAGGTGCTCCTGAGGTCTGCGTAGGTCAGCACGCGACGGCCGTTGTCGCGCAGGCCGATCCCGGGATCATCCAGCTTCGGCGTGGGCGACATGGTCTGCATGTCCACCAGCGGGTTGTTGGTCTCGCTTGCCGGGTGCGTTTGCATGCCACCGGCGCCATGGTCCATGCCGACCATCGCGCCTGCGCCTGCGCCTGTGGCCATGGCGTGGCCTGCGTGGGGATCTGCGGAGGGGGATGACGGCGGCGGAGTGCCCGGCATCGCGTGACCCGCATGCGGAGCCGCGGCGGCAGCGGGTTGCGAGGACGCCATCGCATCCATGTCGTGGCCCGCATGCATGTCGCCATGGCCCATGTCGGCCATGCTCATGATCGGGCGGGGATCCAGAGGGGGGATCGGTGCGCGCAGACCCTCGCGCACAGCGAGGGTGCCGCTGACATATCCCGTGCGCGCGCTGTCCTGGGCGAAGACGGTGTAGGCGTCCTGTCCGCCGGGCTGCACGATGACGTCGTACGTTTCTGCGGCACCAATCCGAAGCTCATCCACCGTGACCGGATGCACCGGCTGGCCGTCGGCGGCGACCACGGTCAGTTTCAGTCCGGGGATGCGCACATCGAAATAGGTCATCGCCGAGCCATTGATCAAGCGCAGGCGCACCTTGTCACCGGGGACGAACACGCCGGTCCAATTGCCTAGCGATGTGGTCCCGTTGAGCAGGTATGTGTAGGTCTGCCCGTTGACGTCGGACAGGTCCGTGGGGGTCATGCGCATCTGCCCCCACATCTTGCGGTCGGCCACGGTGGCAGGAAGGCCCTTGCGCTCGGCATCGCGCATGAAATCGCCGACGGTGCGCTGGTAGACGTTGTCGTGGCTGGCCATCTTCTTGAGCCGCGCGAACAACTTCGCCGGATCCATGTCGGTCCAGTCGGACAGCATCACCACGAAATCTCGGTCGCTGGCGATGGGGTCCGGCCCGGCCGGGTCGATCACGAGCGGCCCGTACATGCCGCCCTGTTCCTGGAAACCGGAGTGGCTGTGGTACCAGTAGGTGCCGGCCTGTTTGACGTCAAAGCGGTAGAGGTAGCTCTCGTCCGGGCGGATGCCATCGAAGCTCATCCCCGGCACGCCGTCCATGTTCGCGGGCAGCACGAGGCCATGCCAGTGGATCGACGTGTCCGGGCCATGGATGGATCCGCGCGGCAGGTCGTTGCGCACGCGCAAGGTAACCGTGGTGCCTTCCTTCCAGCGCAGCAGCGGACCGGGCAGCGTGCCGTTGATGGTCACGGCAGGGCGGGTTTGCCCGGTGTAGTTGACCAGGGTCTCGCCGACGCTGAGGTCGAGCTCGGTTCCTCGCAGCACCGGCATCTTCCGCGACTGCTGTGCCCAGCCCGTCTGTGGCCATAGGCCCAAGCCGGCGACAGCACCTCCCGCGGCCAAGCCCTGGACGAAGCGCCGCCGCGACGGCATGGCGATGCCCGGCGACACGCCGGGATATTTGAATGACATGACTACTCCACATGGTTCAGTGACGGCCTTGAGTACAAGGCAGCTCCGGCATGGCAAAAAGGCTCATGCAAGGCAAACGGCGCCGCAGCGCCTGAGGTCACTTAGCCGATGGGAGGTCGAATGAAGTTGAGCAGCGCAGGTGTGGCATGGCCGACGGGCAAGGTAGTAGCCATTGCGGCGCGGCCCGGCACTGCGGTTAACACTGACAAGTCGAGAAGGGCCGCTTGCCCTATCTGCATGCACGGGCAAGTGCATGAGCCTTGCGCGCAGCAGTCTCTGTCACAGTCGGCAGGGTGCTGGGTTGCCGATGGGGGGAGCTCTACCGGTGCCGAGCGACTTGCTCCGTTGTCTGTGGCGTGGTCGCACGCGCTGGCGAGCTGCGGAGAAGCTTCAGCCATCGACATGGCAACATGCGCGGGCGCATCCAGCATGGCTGGCATTGCCACTGCGGCCATGGCGTTGCCGATCCCATTGAGGATCAGACAAAAGGCCAAAAGCAGGCGTAGGGCAGTGCGCGGCATGGTGACAGGGTACGACACGGCGCCGTCCTGCTTGGTGAATGAAGCGTTAGAGTGGGACAGGCTCGAAAGGTCTTGCCGGCGCGCCCGCCGCCGCTAACATTTCTAGCACCCAGGGCCTCGGCTCGCCCTTGAATGCAACGGGGGACTCCAATGGTGGAAGGAGCGGACTCCTGTGATGTCATCTGCAATACCAAGGATCCCGAGGAACTGAACCGGCTTTGCGCGTGTGCCTTGGTGGACGTTGGCCACGTCCGTGAATCATTAGGCATCAGTGCTCCCGGGGCCACAACCCAGGACCCGGGGTTGCATGCGCACCTGTTCTCGCCCTATGCGCTGTTTGTGCATCGGACTTCACTGGACCTCATGGGTGCAGTTGCGCAAGCCGTGTTCGAGATCGCGCGCAATCGGAAGTACGCCGAACACGTCCTGCGCTGGGCACCCAGCATTGCCCTGCATGACCCCGGCTCAAGTGGTGGGGTGCTGGGGCTGGACTTCCATCTCACCGTTGCCGGCCCGCGGCTGATCGAAATCAACACCAATCCGGGCGGGCTCTTGCTCAATACGCTCTTGGTTGATGCCGTTCAGTCCTGCGCGCCGA
Organism: Thermomonas carbonis; assembly: GCF_014396975.1. Taxonomy (NCBI): domain Bacteria; kingdom Pseudomonadati; phylum Pseudomonadota; class Gammaproteobacteria; order Lysobacterales; family Lysobacteraceae; genus Thermomonas; species Thermomonas carbonis. Next base: position 635,294 of record NZ_CP060719.1, on the reverse strand, counting down.
CGGCCTGGGCGCCTTGGACAAGCGGAGCACGGGCGCGTGACGCCTCGGTGGCGGCGTGGCTGGACGATGCCCGTACGCAGTTGGGGCGGATGCCGACACGCGTGGCTATCGTGGATATCGCCCCAAGGAACAATTCCTGTATCCGGAGTTCGAGCTCTATGCCGCGGCATTCAAGGATCGGGGCGTCGACAGCGTTATTCGCGCACCCAACGCCCTCATGTTCGGGCCGAATGGACTGGAAGACGCGGATGGACGGATCGACGCCGTCTACAACCGACTGACCGACTTTGCGCTCGCCGAGCCAGTGGTTGAGCCACTGCGTCACGCTTATCTGGCACGCGCGATCGCGCTCACTCCGCACCCCAGGGCGCACGCCCTACTCGCAGACAAGCGCAACCTGATCCTGCTTGGCGACGCTCATATGCTGGGTAGTTGGGGAGTTGACCCCGCGTTGGCGCAGCGGCTCGCACAAGTGATTCCGACCACTGTCGAGGTCACCTCCGAAAACCGGGACGTGCTGTGGGATGACCGCGATGGATATTTCTTCAAACCGGCAGCCGGGTTTGGCAGCCGCGGAAGCTACCGTGGCTCCAAGCTGACCCGAAGAGTCTGGGACACGATGGTTTCGACGCCATACGTAGCTCAGGCCTTCGCACCACCCGGGGTGCGAATCGTGCATGGGGGTTCATCGCTCAAGGCAGACGTACGCTGCTTTGCAGCGGAATCGGGGGCGCTGTTGTTCGCTGCCAGGCTTTACCAGGGCCAGACAACCAACATGCGTACCCAGTACGGAGGATTCGCGGCTGTGCTGACTACACCAGCCTTGGATGAATGAATTAATTGGCGTTGCTCATCTTGTGCGCAGTTGATCAGAGCCAGGCCAAGGTACATTGGACCAGTCGAGCCTCTCTCCGCTGGCTGTGAACAGCGCTTTCGTTGAGTCCGCGGCCGAAAGCGGACGCTTGGTGATCGTCAACGCCGCACGATGCGCGCTCGGACACGCGGGCGGCACGGATACGAAGCAGTTCGGGACTTATGACGCTCCAAAGGATCATCAGCGGCGGGCAAACGGGGGCAGATCGCGGCGCTTTGGATGCTGCGCTCGAAGCAGGCTTTCCTTGTGGCGGCTGGTGTCCGGATGGTCGGAAGGCGGAGGACGGGCCCATCGACCCGCGGTACCCCGTGGAGGCGTTGCCTGGTGCCGGGTATCGCAAGCGAACCATTCGGAACATCCAAGACAGCGATGGGACGGTGATCTTCAGTCCTGGGGAGCCTGTCGGAGGCAGCGCTCTGACTTTCGCCCAGTGCGAGCGGTTGGGTAAGCCGTGCCTTGTGATCGACACGAGCCAGTACACGCCGACGCGCGCTGCAGAGGTCCTCGAGGGGACCTTACAACAGCGTCACATCCAAGTGCTCAACGTCGCCGGGTCAAGCGAGGGCCGGAATCCTGGTATCCAGACATACGTGCGGGAAACGTTCGGCGTGCTTTTGGGGAGCGGTCGCCGGAAAGAATCGTTAGTGGATCGCTGACCAAGATGAGTAGTGAGCCGCTCGGCTCGTGTGGAGGGCAATGCGAGCCCGTCGCGTCGAAGAGTTTGAAATGCGACAATCACTCGTCCGCCAAGCGGTCAAGGTTCGTTGCGCTGACGGTAGGTCTGGCGGTAACTCGAAGTTCTAATTCGGAAAAATCCTTTTGAATCAGGATGTTCCGGGTGGTATTCGGGAGCACCCATACCATCGGCGCAGCACGCAACCCCGCTCCTGGCGGGGTTTTTCGTTTCCACGTGGGATGCCGGCATGGACATCTTCAAGGTCTTTACCATCGAGGCCGCGCACCGGCTGCCCAATGTGCCCGAAGGCCACAAATGCGCGCGCGTGCACGGGCATTCGTTCCGCATCGAGCTGCATGTTTCCGGCGAGCCGGACCCGCACTTCGGCTGGATCATGGATTTTTCCGAGCTGAAGACCGCGTTCCAGCCGTTCTACGACCAGCTGGACCATCATTACCTCAACGATATCGATGGCCTGTCCAACCCACCAGCGAGCGCCTGGCCACGTGGATCTGGGAGCGGCTGAAGCCGGTGGTGCCCTTGCTGTCGGAGGTCGTGGTGCACGAGACCTGCACGTCCGGTTGTCGTTACCGCGGCCCGGCCTGAATACCCGCCGCTCCGACGATTGACAATCATTCGCGTTTGAGATCAAATCGCGTCATCGATCTTGCGAGTGGTGCGATGTACGTCTGCATCTGCAACGGTGTCACCGAACAGCAGGTCCGCGATGCCGCGGATGCCGGCTGTGCCTCGGTCGCCGAATTGACCATGCGCACCGGTGCCGGTGCCAACTGCGGCTCCTGCATCGGCCTGGCGACCGATCTGCTCGACGAACACCGCACGCGTCGCGCCTTGCCGCTGCCGATGCTGGCGCAGGCCGCCTGATCGAATCTTGCGCCGCGCGTTGTGCGGCAGCAACGGATCCAAGAAGACCGTATCCGCGGCAACCCGATCCGCAACAACGGGAGGCATGATGCGGACGATTCGCGTTCCGTCATCGACTGCCTGCAAGCGCTAAATTGCGCGCACTCCACGCAGACGGATTGCAGCCATGAAGGGCGACGCCAAGGTCATCGAATTCCTCAACAAGGCGCTCTACAACGAGCTGACCGCCATCAACCAGTACTTCCTGCACGCCAAGATGCTGAAGAACTGGGGGCTGAAGGAACTGGCCGAACACGAGTACCACGAGTCGATCGACGAGATGAAGCACGCGGACACGCTGTCCGAGCGCATTCTGTTCCTCGACGGCCTGCCGAACTTCCAGGCGCTGGGCCGCCTGCGCATCGGCGAGAACCCGCTGGAAGTCCTGCGCGCCGATCTGGCCCTGGAACTCGAGGCGATCCCGTTGCTGCGCGAGGCGATTGCGCATTGCGAAACCGTCAACGACTACGGCAGCCGCAAGCTGTTCGCCGACATCCTGGTGTCCGAGGAAGAGCACGTCGACTGGATCGAGACCCAGTTGTCGCTGATCGAGCGCATTGGCGAAGCCAACTATCTGGCGCAGCAACTCGACAAGAGCTGATTGCGCGGCGCGTCAGGCCTTGTCGAGCTGCGATTGCAGCGCGGCGCGGACCTGGGCGAATTCGCCGACGATGCGTGCCACCGCGGTGGCTGGCTGGCTCAGGGTGCCGTCGCGCGCGCCGTGTTCCAGATCGCGCGCGGCATCGGACAGGGTGGTTGCGCCGACATTCGCGCTGGACGACTTGAGCGTGTGCGCCGCCACCCGCAGCGCGATCGGATCGTTGCCGACCGCAGCCCGTTCCAGCTGGGCGATCAGGCGTGGCGCGTCTTCCAGGTAGACCGCAACGATCTTGTCGACTTCGCCGCCGAGGACTTCGCGCAATTCGTCGAGCACGGAGGCATTGATCACCGACGGAGAGCGGGCGGAGATCTGTTCGATCGGCGGCAAGGTGGCAGGCACCGCCAGGCTGACGCCGCGCCAGCGTTCGATGCAGCGCTCCAGGTCGTTGCGGGTGACCGGCTTGGCCAGGTAGTCGTCCATGCCGGCGTCGAGGCACTTCTGGCGGTCGCCGGCCATCGCATTGGCGGTCATCGCCACGATCGGCACCCGGTGGTCGGCGTTGCGCTGCTGTTCCAGCTCGCGCCAGCGACGGGTCGCGCTGTAGCCATCCAGCACCGGCATCTGGCAGTCCATGAGCACCATGTCGAAACCGCCGATTTCCAGTTTTTCCAGCGCCACCTGACCGTTGCCTGCGGTGTCGCATTCGGCACCAAGAACCTGCAGCAGGCGCTGCGCGACCATCAGGTTCACCGGGTTGTCCTCGACCAGCAGGATTCGCGCCTTGCGTTCCGGATCTGGTGCGGGCACCTTGACCGCGGGGGCCGGGTGCTGGTCGTGGCGCGCCCAGGACACGCCGGAGGCCGACAGCACCGAACGCAGGTCGGCATCTTCGGCATTGCGTGGGATCACGATCGCCGAGACCGGCAGGTCAAGCGAGGTGGCGTCATCGCCACGAAGATAGACCAGGCGCGCGTCGCCGTACTGGTTCTTGCGCTCCATGTTGCGTGACAGCGACACAGCGGTGCTGCGGATACTGCCGAGGTCGGCCAACACCACCGAATACGACCACGGCTCGCCCTGCGAGGACGCCTGGCGCAAGCGCTCCAGCGCGTCGTGGGTGTTCTCCACCGCCGTCACCCGCAGTCCCCAGTTGGGCAGCAGCAGGGTCAGGCGCATGCGCACGCGCTGGTCGGTGGTGATCAGCAACACGCGGCCGCCGTGCAGTTCCTCCGGCTGCGAGGGCATGTCGCCCTGCACCTTGAGCAGCGGGATCTCGAACCAGAAGGTCGAGCCATGACCGACTTCGGATTCCAGGCCGATGCGGCCACCCATCAGGGTCACGATGCGCCGGCAGATCGCCAGGCCCAGGCCGGTACCGCCGTACAGGCGGGTGGTGGAGGCATCCGCCTGGGTGAAGGCGCGGAACAGCTTCTCCTGGGCGGCGGGCTCGATGCCGATGCCGGTGTCCTGCACTTCGAAGCGCAACTGGTGCTGGGCGGCGGTTTCGCGCAGGCGCTTGACATGCAGGGTGATGCTGCCGCGCTCGGTGAACTTGACCGCATTGCTGATCAGGTTGCTGAGGATCTGCCGTAGCCGGACCGGGTCGCCGCGGACCGGCAGGCGCACCGAGGGATCGATGTTGAGCACCAGCCGCAGGCCCTTGGCCTCGGCGGTACGCTCCATCAGGGTCAGCACGCTCTGCATCAGTTCGCGCAGGTTGAAGCCGGTGGTTTCCAGATCCAGACGGTCGGCTTCCAGCTTGGAGTAATCGAGGATGTCGTCGACGATCCGCAGCAGTTGCTGCGCTGAGGCGGTGGCGGTGCGCAGCAGCTCGTGCTGGTCCGGGGCCAGCCGCGAATGCGACAACAGGTCCAGCATCGGCACGATGCCGTTGAGCGGCGTGCGGATCTCGTGGCTCATGGTGGCGAGGAATTCGCCCTTGGCCATCACCGCCGACTCCGCCGCCTGCTTGGCCTTGGTCAGCTCGTCCTCGAGCAGGGTGTGGCGGTCGATTTCCAGCTGCAGCGCGCTGATCTCGGCCGCACCGCGGCGGTTGAGATCGGTCTGGTCGTTGAGTTGGCGCTCGCGGCGATGTTCGGCGAACGCCATCGCGGTGCTGCCGAACAGGGCCAGGAACGCCAGCACCAGGCCGGTGCCCTGCCACGGACCCTGCACGCCCAACTGGGCAGCCAGCAACGACAGGGTGGCACCTGCAGCCGCGCCCAAGGCCAGCCAGCGGGCGGTGAGGAGGTTGAAGCCGCGTTCGTCGCCGGAAGTCACAAGGTTGCGTGCTGGAAGTCGAAGTCGAGGGCCTGCTCAGCCCGTTGTACCAGATTGCCCTGGATGAAATCGATGCCGCCCATCCATAGCGCGGCGGCCGCTTGCGGATCTTCCACCGCCTGGCCGATCACCTGCAGGCCCAATCGGTGGGCGCGGTCGATGACTTCGCGCATCTCGTCGCGCAGTTCCGGCGGCAGTGGCTGACGGGCGAAATCGGCGGCCAGGCGCAGGTAACCCAGCGGCAATTGCTGCAGGAGCATGTCGGCGTCGGCACTGTGGCGGTACTGGCTCAGGCAGAACTGCACGCCGGCGGGCACCATCCGTTCGCAGAACTGGCGCAGCAGCATCGAATGCACCAGCGCGTCGTCCAGGCGGATATCCAACACCAGCGACGTACCCTCCACGCTCGCCTGCTCCAGCGCATGCACCAGCCAGCCGGAGTAGGCGTCCTGCGCCAGCGTGCGCGGCGACTGCGAGACGAACAGGCGCATCGGCTTGCTCTCGGCGCGACGCTTCTGCAGCAGCACCAGCGAGCGCTCCATCACCCAGCGATCCAGCGCGGGCAGCAGCCCGGACGCTTCCGCCACTGGCAGGAAATCGCGTGCCATCTGTTCCACGCCCTGGGCATCGCGCATCCGCACCAGTACCTGGAACTGCGCGTCTTCGCCGCCGGCGACTGCGACGACCGGCTGGAAAGCCAGGTGGATCAGTTCGGCCTCGCCGGACAGCGAGGCGCGCAGGGCATCGGCGATCCCGCCAGTGGGCGGAGCGAGGTCCGGCGGTGGCACGTAGGCAGCGATGCCGATCACCTGCTCGCGTGCATTGCGCACCGCGTCCTCGGCCGCGGCCAGGACCGCGCCGGCATCGGCAAAACCATGCGACAACGCGGCGTGGCCGATCGCGCAACGCAGCCGCAGCGGTTCCTGCTCGACATGGAAATCGTGGTAACCGATGCCGTCGCGCAGGGTGCGCGCGTAGGCATCGAGCTGGCTGGCTTGCAGGCCGGGTGCCAGCACCAGGAAGGCGTTGTCGCTCAGGCGCGCGGCGGACTGGCCCTTGGCGATGGTGCCCAGCAGGCGGCCGGCATCGTTCATCAGCGATTCGAAGCCGGCGTAGCCGTAGCGGTTGCGCAAGGCAATGGCATTGCCCATCTCGACCAGCAGCGCACCGCCGGTGGTGGACGGGATGCTGGCGCCGAGTTTCTGCATCAACACCGGACGGGTGAACAGGCCGGTGACCGGATGGTGTTCGGGCTCGGACGGGACCTGCCGGGTCTGCGCGGCGCGCGAGCGGCGCACGCGGCTCTGCACCGCGGCGATGAGATGGCGCGGCCGCACCGGCTTGAGGATGAAATCGTCGGCACCGAGCTCAAGCACTTCCAACTGGCGCTCCGGATCCTGGTCGCCGGTCAGGAAGACCACCGGGATCTGTTCGAAGCGTGGATGTTCGCGGATCTGCACGGTCAGAGTGGTGCCGCTGGTGCCCGGCATGTGCAGGTCCATCAGTACCAGGTCGGGCGCGAACTGCTCCATCGTGGCCATCAGCCGTTCGGGAGCCGAGACGACCTCGGCCAGCATGCCGGCACCGCGCAGGATCGCTTCCGCGAACAGCGCCTGGCTGCGGTCATCCTCGACGATCACGACCCGGTAGGGATCGGTCTTGTCGGTATCGGTGGTCGCCGGTTCGGCGGACATGGTCATGGATTCCCCCTGGAGACACCGTTGCAAGCGGCGTCCATCGAACGATTCTGACGTGAAAGACAGTGGTTGCAGGCCATCATGCGAGTGCTCAAGCGGCCTGCGGGCGCGGTGCGCGGCGGAACAGCCGGCGCCACAACCACCACACGGAGAACGCGAACAGCAGGCTGATGGCGACCACGAGCGCCAAGGCCAGCCACGGATGCGTGAAGGCCAAGGCGAGGCCGCCAACGACCGCTGCGTCCTCGGTCACCGACGCAGTCCAGTTGCTGACCGGTTCGGGCGATGTGTTGAGCAGTGCGCGCGAGCCGGCCTTGATGACGTGGCTGGTCAGCGCCACGCCGGCACCGGTGGCCAGCATGCCGGCCCCGAGTTCGCCATCGGGCGACATCGCCGCGGCCGCCAGGAACGCCCCCACCGGCACCCGCAGCACGGTATGCAGCAGGTCCCAGATCGAATCCACGCCGGGGATCTTGTCGGCAAAGAATTCTGCGACGGCCAACGAGCCCGCCGTCCCCAGCACCCATGCCGACTGCGTGGCCTGCAGCGCATCCGGCAATTGCAGCCAGCCGAGCATGCCGGCCAGGCCCACGCCGAACACGGTCAGGTACACGCGCACGCCCGCCAGCCAGGCCAGCAGCACGCCGATGGCGAACAGGTGCGATTGTTCCAGCTCCATCCCGCGATCCATGCGACGCCCGGTGGCGCCTTCCTCCGCAGTCTATACGGCGCTGCGGCTTGACGCAGGCTCCGTGGCGGTGCGATACCGAGTGGATGTCGACCCCTCACGCCCCGCATCACCAGCGCGATAACGGCCATCCGCGCATGGCCCTGCTGTTGCTGGTGCTGGCCGCTGTGGCGTTCGGTGGTTGGGGCGCATGGCGCAGCTTCGGTCCGCAGCCCGCCAATGCCGGCGAGCGCCTGCGCGACCAAGGCGACCGCATCGAGGCGCTCGAACAGCAGGTCGCCACCTTGGGGCGATCCGACCAGATCAGCCGGCAGGCCAATGCCGACCTGCAGGGCACCCTGGCCGAGCGCGATGAAGAGATCGCCAGCCTGCGTGCGGATATCGCCTTCTACGAACGCTTCGTCGGCGCCACCGCCCAGCGCCACGGGTTGAGCCTGCACGAACTGGTGCTCGAGCCGCAGCGCGATCCCCAACTCTGGCATTTCGTCGCCACCCTGACCCAGAACCTGAACCGCGGCGCGGTCAACACCGGTCGCCTGCAGCTGTCGGTGGAAGCCAGCGAAGACGGGCGCATGCGCAAGCTGCCATGGAGCGAACTGCGCCAGCAGCAGGACGCGCCGGGCGTGGCCTATTCGTTCAAGTATTTCCAGCAGGTCGAGGGCGACATCGTGCTGCCGGTCGGGGTCAAGCCGGTGCGCCTGATCGTGCGGCTGGTGCCGGCGTCGGGGCCGCCGGTGGAGCAGAGCCTGACCTGGAGCGATGCGACCGCACCGGCCGCTGCCACCAAGCCGGTCGGCGACTGAACCCCACGGTTGAATCGCGCGTCATCGCGCCCCATCCTGAGCGGATGGAACAGACCCACGCCTTGCCCACGATCGCCGACCTGGCCCCGCCACCCGTGCCGTTGCAGTTCACCGCAGCCGCTGCGGCCAAGGTGCGCGAACTGATTGCCGAAGAGGGCAACGCCGCGCTCAAGCTGCGGGTCTACATCCAGGGCGGCGGTTGTTCCGGCTTCCAGTACGGTTTCGAGTTCGACGAAGGCCAGAACGAGGACGACCTGCCGATCGTCACCGACGGCGTGACCCTGCTGGTCGATCCGCTCAGCCTGCAATACCTGATGGACGCCACCGTCGATTACACCGAGTCGCTGACCGGTGCGCAGTTCGTGATCCGCAACCCGAACGCGAAGACGACCTGCGGCTGCGGCAGCAGCTTCACGGTGTGAGAAGAAAGGGGGGCCAGAGTCATTTTTCCCACGCGATCTCCGCGTGCCGGTCCCGTGGGCAGGAAAAGTGACTCTGACTGCCTTTTCTTCATTTTCCTTCGTCGATGGCGCGCTTGATCGCGCCGACCACCTGCGCGGCGATCCCGACGCGCTGCATGCGTTGTGGCCGAACGCGCGGATCATCGCCCTTGATGCCGATGGTCGCGCCTTCGCCGATGCCGAGCGTCGCTTGTTGGCGCTGGATGCCGCCACGGTCGGCAATGGCCCCGGCACGATGACCTTCCTCGGCTTGCGCGAAGGCCAAGCCTGGTTCTTCGCCGGCGCGGCAACACTCGATGCATCCGCGCCGGAACGCATCGACCTGCGCCGCGCCGCCGCGCATTGGCCGGCCTGGCAGGCCACGTTGTTCGCGCAAGCACGGGCGCTGCAGCACTGGCACCAGCGGCATTGCCACTGCAGTGCCTGCGGCGGCACCCTGCGGTTCGTGCGCGCGGGCTGGCTCGGTGTGTGCGATGCCTGCAAGAGCGAGCACTACCCGCGCACCGACCAGGCGGTGATCGTTGCTGTCACCGATGGCGAGCGCTTGCTGCTGGGTCGCCAGGCGAGCTGGCCGCCACGGCGCTGGTCGGTGGTCGCCGGCTTCGTCGAGCCGGGCGAGACCCTGGAGCAGACCGTGGTGCGTGAAGTGCGCGAGGAAACCGGCGTGCGCGTGCATGCACATACCGCGCGCTACGTCGCATCGCAACCGTGGCCGTTCCCGAGTTCGCTGATGCTGGGCTTCATCGCCGATGCCGAGCCCGATGCGCCGATCGCCACCGAGGAACTCGAAGCCGCACGCTGGTTCGATGCCGACGAGATCCGCGCCGGTCTGGCCAACGACTGGGCGACCGCCGATGCGGAAGGCGAGGGCATCGTCTTGTCGTCGCCGATCTCGATCGCGCGTCATGTGATCCGTGCGTGGCTGGCGGAGCACGATGCGCGCGGCGCGCAATAGACGCGCAGTAGAATCGGGCGATGTCCGCCACGCTGCTCGCCGTCATCATCGCGCTGGCCATCGGCCACCTCGCACCCGGCATCGCCAATGGCCTGCGTCAGTTCGGCTGGTATCGCAGCTGGCTGCAATGGCTCAACGCGCAATTCCCTGAAGACAGCGTGTGGCGCAGTCGCTGGGGCATCGCGCTGGCGCTGGTGGTGCCGTTGCTGGTTGCCGGCCTGCTGCAGGTTGCGCTGGACCAGCCGCTATGGGGCTTCGTCGGCCTGTTGTTCGATATCGTGGTGTTGTTCTGGTGCTGGGGGCCGCGCGATCTCGATCTCGATGTCGCCGCGATTCTCGACGCACCCGATGCCGCATCGCGCCGCGCTGCCGCGGCACGCCTGTATCCGCCCGGCGTCGACGCATCGCTCGATGGTGCATCGTTGGTCGAGGCCGTGTTCCGCAATGCGCAGCGTCGCTGGTTCGGCGTGCTGTTCTGGTTCTGCGTGCTGGGTCCGTTCGGCGCGCTGCTGTATCGCCTGAGCGTGCTCGCCGCCGAACAGGACGCGGACGCACTACCGCAGGACACGCTGCAAGGCGCACGCCTGTGGTTGTCGCTGCTGGAGTGGCCGGTCACCCAGTTGATCGCCCTGGCGCTGGCGCTGGTCGGCAATTTCGACAGCGTGCTCTCGGCATGGCGCGAGGAAAACGCCTTCGGCCTGGACAGCCGCCTGCTGCCGAATGCGGCCCGCGCCAGCGTGCGCAGCGAGATCGCCGATGAAGTCGCCGACTACGCCGAGTCCGGCATCTCGCCTTCAACCGCACTCGCCGAAGTCTTCGGCGAACTGCCGGAACTGCGCGACGCAATGAACCTCGCCTGGCGCGTGCTGGTGCTGTGGCTGGCGGTGATCGCGCTGTTCGTGGTGGCGGGCTGGGTGAGCTAGGCCGCATCCCCGCGCAATTCGCGCACCTTCGCCTCCAGCAATTCCGCCGTGGCGATGCCGCCATCCACCGGCTCGCCGGCCACGACATCGACATGCGCACGCAAGCGCCGCGGCACCCGCATGCGATCCAGCGCGCTGCCTTTCTTCGCGTTGGCGCGGCGGCTCCACATGCTGCCCCACATGTTGCGCAGGGCCATCGGCACCACCTGGACGACCTGGCCGCGTGCGGCGGCGCGCTGGAGGATACGTTCCACACCGGACTTGAACGGCGCGATGTTGCCGTCCTTGGTCAGCGCGCCCTCGGGAAAGATGCAGACCAGTTCGCCCTCGGCCAGCACGGCATCGACCTCGTCGAACGCGCGCTGCATCAGCTCCGGGTTCTCGCGCGCACCGGCGATCGGGATCGCCTTCGCGGTCTTGAAGATCCAGCGCATCACCGGAATGTTGAAGATCTTGTAGTACATGACGAAGCGCACCGGCCGCGGGATGCTCGCCGCCAGCACCAGCGCGTCCATGAAACTCACGTGGTTGCAGACCAGCAGCGCTGCGCCTTCGTCGGGCACGTTCTTCTCGATGCCATGCAGCTTGAGACGGTACAGGCCGCGCACCAGCAGCCAGCTGAGGAAGCGCATCAGGAACTCGGGGACGATGCTGAAGATCCACGCGGCTACCAGGATGCTGGCGATGCCGAGCGCCAGGAACACCTGCGGGATGCTCCAGCCCAGGAACTGCTGCAGCGCCACGCCGCCCAACGCCGCGGCGACGATGAACACCGCGTTCTGGATATTCATGCCGGCGATGACGCGCGACAGTTCCTCGCGCGGGCTGCGGCTCTGGATCAGCGCGAACAGCGGCACCACGAAGAATCCGGAGAACAGGCCGATCCCGGCCAGGTCCAGCACGACGCGCCACGCGCCGGGCTGCGAGATGAAGCCGCTGACGTCCAGGCCCTTCGCCGCGATCGCCGGTGCCAGCGCCAGGTGCACGATGCAGGCGCTCATGCCGATCGCGCCCAGCGGCACCAGGCCGATCTCCACCGTGCGCGCGGAGAGTTTTTCGCACAGCAGCGAGCCCACGCCCACGCCGATCGAGAACACCGCCAGCGCGAATACGTACAAGGTCGGCGTGCCGCCCAGGTGGGTCTCCGCATACACCGGCAGGTTGCCGGTCAGCACGGTGCCGGTGAACCAGAACCAGCTCACGCCCAGGATCGAATTGCGCACCGCCAGTTGCTTGCGCGCGAGCTTGAGGATCGCGATGGATTCCGGGATCGGGTTCCACTGGATCTTCAGGTCAGGTGCCGGCGCGGGTACTGCTGGGATCGCCCGGCTCAACAGGTTGCCGGCGATCGCCAGCAGGATCACCGCGATCGCCGCCGCCATCGGCCCGTGCTCTGGCCCCGCCACGGTGAAGATCAGCCCGCCGAACAGCATGCCCAGCAACACCGCGATGCTGGTGCCCATCTCCACCAGGCCATTGCCGCCGGTCAGTTCCTCCGGCTTCAGCACCGAGGGCAAGATGGAATATTTCACCGGCCCGAACAGCGTGGACTGCACGCCGGTGGCGAACAGCGCGACCAGCAGCACCACCATGTTCTGCAGCAGGAAGCCCACCGCCGCCAGCGACATGATCGCGATCTCCATCGCGGTGGTGATGCGGATCAGTTTCGATTTCTCGGTGCGCTCCGCGAACTGCCCGGCGATCGAGGAAAACAGGAAGTACGGCAGGATGAACACCGCCGGCGCCAGCTGCGTGTAAGTGCCGCGCGTGGTCTCGTCCAGCAATCCGGCCGCCGCCATCACCCCAAGCAGGCCGATGATCGCCTGCCGGAACACGTTGTCGTTGAACGCGCCCAGCGCCTGCACCGTGAAGTACGGCAGGAAGCGGCGCTGCTTGAGCAGGTCGAACTGGCTGTGGCCGGACATGCGTCCCCCGAGGTTTTGCGGAGTCTAGCGGAGGCCGCTCATCGATCGAGGGTTCTCATCCGTTGCCTGAGGAAATCTGCGACCGCAGGATCCGTGCAATAGACGTAACAACCCTTCATTCCTCGCGTCATCAGGGTGCGATAGGTGTTGCGTATGATGCGGTCGAGTCGTTCGCTGGTACCGACCGGATCGCGCTTCATCAGGGTCTTCCAGCCGCGGATGGAACGATCCATTTTCGAGCGGCCAGACGGATTCGTCGTCAATGCGCCATTCGTGATCGCGAAGTCAGGCCCAATGATCACGCCGACATAGTCAAGCTCGAGGCCCTGGCAGGTATGGATGCAACCAACTTGTTCGATCGAATTCGGAGCGGTGATCCATAGACTCCCATCGCTTCCCAGATTCCATTGCCTACGGAAGCCCGATTCAGAAAGCACGATGTCATAAGCATCCGGATTGCGCTTGCTCTTCCAATCCCAGCAATAACCCGCGACCAGGCGGGACTTGTTGTCCTCGTTACGCTCGCGGATGAGGCGGTCCAACTCGGCAGGGCTATCCACGACACGGAAGTCGTAACCGCCTGGATCAAGACTCGGGTTCGCGGTCTCGCGGACCCCAAGGACATCGTCCAGCCAGGCAAGGTAGCCATCCGAGCCAGCACAACGGAACTGGGACGCCAACTCGAGGTGGGTGACATCGGCACCCATGCGGCTTGCCCACTTTTCGAGGTCAGTCGAATGGCCGATGTCCGCCAAGGTCACCATCTGGTCGTCATCGGCGAACAGGATCGTGCATTTCGCCGAGGCGATCAGTTCCTTGATCTGGTTCTCGCCGAGATTGCCGTACAAACCGCTCTTCTCGTTCAGGCGGTGCGCTTCGTCCACCACGAGTGCATCGAAGACATTGGCTTCGGCGTCCAAGAACGCACCGGACCCGCCGAACATTCCCGATATCTCGACATTCCTTCTGTGGCCACGCAGTTTCTGTGCGTACACCGCCCGCGGGGCGGCATTCTTCGAGATGTATTTGCTCAACAAGCCCTGCTTCGTCAATGCCACGATCAAGTTGATGGCGACGACGGATTTTCCGGTGCCTGGTCCGCCACGCACGATCACCACCTGCTTCTTTTCAGGCGTTGCGATGCGCGACTTCGCGAGGCAGGTTTCATAGACGACCTTCTGGTCGTCGATCAACACGAATTCACGGTTCCCCTTGAGCATCCCAACCAGGCTGTCCGCCAGCATCTTCGAAGGCCTGATGCGCCCGTTCTCGATGCGGTAAAGCGCCGCTGCATGATCGCCCTTGCGGACGTGCCGCTTGATGAAGTCCCGAAGCTTGGCCCGTTCGCTCGGGCCTCGAAGGAACAAGGGCGCCTTCTCTACGTAAGGCGTGTAGCAAGGCGCGTCGATGACGCCATCGCGATGGTAATTGTGCAGGTATGCGCAGGGGCTGAGCTTGATGCCCTCGCCGTGCACCGCTTCGTTGAAGCCCTCCAGCAACGTCGCGTACGACCACGCTTGATAGCAGGGGTGTGCTCCTTCGATTTCTGCGCGCCCACCCCGGTTCGCGTAGATCAGGCCATCGTGATCCGAGACGCGCGAACTCGACCACTGCTTCAGTTCGATAATGACGACCCTTGCGGTGCCGTCGTCAGCCGTGCCGGAGAGTACGAAATCGATGCGCTTGGCGGTCTGTGGTATCCCGAGTTCCACGCCCACGCCCATCGATGTCGGCATCGCGTCGTCCGCGAGCACTTCCGCCATTTGCATCAACGACTGCCGCCAGGCGCGATATTCGCCTTCGGGCGCATAGCGGCCCGTCTTGGCCAAGTATTGGTTGGCGATGAGTTCTTCGATTGCGTGAAGGTCGTTGTCTTCGAGGAAGCGCTGTCGGGTCGATTGGTAGACGATCACGCGTCAAGCATCCTCGTGGCCAAGCATCTGTTTACGTGCAGTCGAAGCAGCCTGCAAGAGCAGCAGATCCGTGCAGGATGGAATGAGCCGGCAAGGGGCGGGCGCGCTTGAACCGCACGAGACGTTGCAAGGTTCTCTGCCTGGAGGGTCGATCACTACACGGGGACGACGATCAAGGATCGTCCGGCTGGGATGCCGAATTATCGACAGCCAACGGCGGAGGAGATTCGTGAGAGTCGGCGTCGTCCGGATGAGGCGGCGCGGATCATCGAGGCGAGTACGCCGGAGATGTAGTTGACGGGTGGGGGAAAGCCCCCCTCTCCCGCCCTTCGGGCACCCTGCCCGCCGGCTTGCCGGCACGGCGCGATGGCCGCAAGCTTGAATCGCTGTCAAGCAACCGATGCATGCGCGCGAGGTGCGCCGGCATGCCGGTTTTCCAGGGCGAAGGCATGACCCAAGACCAGCACGCCGCGCAAGTCGGCGCCAAGCACGCGACCGTGACCGTTGTCGACGCGCGTCTGCCGCTGCGCGAGAAGATCGGCTACGGGATCGGCGACTTCGGCTTCAACCTCTACTGGGCCAACATCTCGGCCTTCCTGCTGATCTTCTACACCGACGTGATGGGGCTGGCCGCTGGTGCGGTCGGCACGATGATGCTGGTAACCCGATTGTTCGATGCGGTGACCGATCCGCTGATGGGCGCGATCGCGGATCGTACCCGCACGCGCTGGGGCCGTTTCCGGCCCTATCTTCTGTACGGTGCGTTGCCGCTCGCCGTTGCCGGCGTGCTGACCTGGACCGTGCCGGATCTGGATGGCGATGGCAGGCTGCTGTGGGCCTACGCCACCTTCAGCCTGATGATGCTGGCCTACACCGTGCTGGCCATGCCGTATTCGGCGCTGTCGGGCGTGATGACCGCCGACAGCCGGCAACGCACCACCCTGATCAGTTTCCGTTTCATCGCCGCCTTCGCCGGCACCACGCTGGTCAACTGGCTGACCCTCGACCTGGTGCGCTGGCTCGGCCGTGGCGACGAACAGCTCGGCTGGCAACTGACGATGGCGCTGTATGGGGTCGTGGCGATCGCCACCTTCGCGACCGTGTTCGCCAGCACCCGCGAACGGATCCAGCCGCTGCCGCAGCAGCGCAGTGCGGTACGCCAGGACCTGCTCGACCTGCTGGGCAACAAGCCCTGGATGGTGCTGTTCGTGCTGGCGCTGGTGATCATGGTGACGATCGTGATGCGCAGCGGCTCGCTGGTGTACTACCTCAAGTACTACGTGGAGCGGCCGGAGCTGACCGGCTTGTTCCTCGGCAGTTATTCAGTGGCGCTGGCCATCGGCGCCGCGCTGACGCCGCTGCTGGCCCGCCTGGTGGACAAGCGCCGGCTGATGATGTGGCTGATGGGTGGCGTCGGCGTGCTCAGCTGTGCGATGTACTTCGTGCCGAAGGAACAGATCTGGGTGATGTTCGCGCTCAACACGTTGGCCGGATTACTGCTCGGGCCGAAGTCGCCGCTGGCGTTCTCCATGTATGCCGACTGCGCCGACTACACCGAATGGAAAACCGGGCGGCGCGCGACCGCGATGACGTTCGCCGCCGCGGCGTTCTCGCAGAAGCTGGGCGGCGCGGTGGCCGCGGCGGGGATCGCGTGGACGCTGGCGGCGATGGGGTATGTCGCCAACCAGGCCCAGTCCGACGCGTCGCGCCTGGGCATCGTGCTGCTGCTGACGGTGATCCCCGGCGTGGTGGCGCTGCTGGCGGTCTGGGTGATGCGCGCCTATCCGCTGGATGACGCGGCGCTGGCGCGGGTCCAGGCGGACCTGATGGCGCGGCGGGCGGAGGCGACATGAGTCGCGGGTTCGATGCGGCTTTTCCCGATGGCTTTGCATACGGCTTCCAGGAACAGGGGCGACGTTTCGTGCTGGCCAGTCCCACGGCGATGCCGCAGGCCTCCACCTTCCTTTGGAACCGGCGGATGCTGCTGCAGCTGAACTGCCGCGGCTACGCCACCGCGCAGTTCATGCAGCCCGAGCCGGCCAGGTACGCGCATGCCCCGACATTGGAAGCCAAGAGCTTCATGCAGCCGGAGCAGCCGTACTACGCGCACCACCCCGGCCGCTTCTGCTACGTCAAGGATGAAGACAGCGGCCTGCTGTTTTCCGCACCGCACGCGCCGGTGAATCGCATGCCGGATGTGTTCGCGTTTTCGGTCGGCTTGGGCGACGTGTCGTGGACGGTGCAGTGCGACGGTATCGAGCTGGAGATGTCGGTGCGCTTGCCGCTGGAGGACGTGGCCGAACTCTGGAGCGTGCGCGTGCGCAACCGCTCCGGTCGTGCGCGCCGGATCAGCCTGTACCCGTACTTCCCGGTCGGCTACATGTCATGGATGAACCAGTCCGGTGGCTATCGCGCGGACCTGGGCGGGATCGTCTGCGACAGCGTCACCCCGTACCAGAAGGTGGCCGACCATTTCCGCCAGCGCGACTTCAAGGACCGGACCGTACTGCTGCACGAGCGTCAGCCCGATGCCTGGGAAGCGAACCAGGCCGGGTTCGAAGGCGAGAGCGGATTGCACGCGCCGGCCGCCATCGTTGCGCGCGAGCGGCTCGCGGGCGGTGATGCGCTGTACGAGACACCGACCGCGGTGCTGCAGTATCGGCTCGCCTTGGCAGCGGAAGACGAGGAAACCTACCGCTTCGTTTTCGGCCCGGCCCGCGACGATAGCGAGATTGCGACACTGCGTGCGCGGCATCTTTCAGCGGAAGGATTTTCCGCGGCAGGGGACGCGTGTGCGGGTTACCTGGACGAGGGTCGCGGCTGCCTGCGCATCGAAACGCCCGATCCGTGGCTGGACGATTTCGCCAACCACTGGCTGCCGCGACAGGTGTACTACCACGGCGACAGCAACCGCCTGAGTACCGATCCGCAGACCCGCAATTACCTGCAGGACCACATGGGCATGGCCTACCTGCGGCCGCACACCGCGCGCGCCGCGTTCCTGCATGCGTTGTCGCAGCAGGAGCCCAGCGGTGCGATGCCCGACGGTATCCTGCTGGTCGAAGGCGCGGAGCTGAAATACATCAACCAGGTGCCGCACGCCGACCATTGCGTCTGGCTGCCGGTGTGCCTGCAGGCCTATCTGGACGAAACCGGCGACGACGCCCTCCTCGATGTGTTGGTGACGGACCGCGAGGGCAGCGCGGGCAGCGTCGCGGAACGGATCGACGCAGCGATGGACTGGCTGCTGCAGGCGCGCGACGCACGCGGGCTGAGTTACATCGCCCAGGGCGACTGGTGCGATCCGATGAACATGGTTGGCTGGAAGGGCCGCGGTGTGTCGGGCTGGCTGTCGCTGGCCAGCGCGCATGCACTGCGCCTGTGGGCCGCGGTCTGCACGCGCCGCGGGCGTGCCGCACAGGCCATGCGCTTCGAGGCCGGCGCCGACGCGCTCAACAGCGCGGTCAACGCGCACCTGTGGGACGGCGACTGGTACGGCCGCGGCATCACCGACGACGGCGTGGTGTTCGGCGTGCGCGCCGACGCCGAAGGCAGCATCTACCTCAACCCGCAAAGCTGGGCCATGCTCAGCGGCGCGGCAGACCCGCCGCGGCGCGCCCGGCTGTTGGCGGCGATCGACGCACGGCTGGTGTCGCCGCACGGCGTGGCCATGCTCGACCCGCCGTACACGGGCATGCGCGAAGACATCGGCCGGCTGGCCCAGAAATTCCCCGGATCGGCCGAGAACGGCGCTGTCTACAACCACGCCGCGGCCTTCTACCTGCACAGCCTCTACAAGGTGGGCGAAGCGGATCGCGCCTGGTGCGTGCTGCGCGCGATGCTCCCCGGCCCCGACATCGAGGATTGCCTGCAGCGCGGACAGTTGCCGGTGTTCGTCCCCAACTACTATCGCGGCGCGTGGCGGCTGCACCCGCGCACCGCCGGCCGCTCCAGCCAGCTGTTCAATACCGGCACCGCGACGTGGTTGTATCGCTGCCTGGTGGAAGAACTGTTCGGCCTGCGCGGCGATGGGGACGTATTGCGCATCGCCCCGCAACTGCCGTCGCATTGGCCGCGCGCGCGGGCATGGCGGCGGTTCCGCGGCGCCGAGTTCGACGTGGAGATCGAGCGTATCGCCGGCCTCACCGGTACGCGAGTCTCGGTCGATGCACGATGGCTGGAAGGCGATGCCTTCAGCGGCGTCGAGGCCGGGCGTCGATACCAGGTGCGGGTGGAGCTGCCGATCGAAGCGGGGCCGGCATGAGCGACGTGCGCGTCGCCGTGGTGATGGGCGTGTCCGGCAGCGGCAAGACCACGCTGGCGAGCGCGCTGGCCGACGCATGGGGCGCAAGCTTCCTCGACGCCGACGATTTCCACAGCGTCGAGGCCCGGGCGTTGATGGCCAGCGGCCAGCCCCTGACCGACGCGCTGCGCCAGCCGTGGGTGGCGCGCATCGCCGACGCGCTGCAACGCGGCGTGGCCGACGGCGCGCGCGTGACCCTGGCCTTCTCCGGATTGCGCCGCCAGCATCGCGATGCATTGCGCGCGGCGGGCGTGCCATTGCGCTTCCTGTTCCTGCAGGGCGAAGCGCCGCTGATCGCCGAACGCATGCGCCAGCGCCGTGGCCATTACATGCCGGTGTCGCTGCTGGACAGCCAGTTCGCCACGCTGGAAGCGCCCGTCGACGAAGCAGACGTCACGATGCTGCCGGTTGACTTGCCGCCCGATGCGCAGCTGCGTCTGGCCTTGCAGGCCCTCGCCGCGCCATTACTGCACCGATAGCGACCCCTGGGCGCCGTGCATCAGGGTCTCGGGCTTCGCGGGCGACCGTGGTTCAATCAGTCCTGACGCCACCACGCCTTCGGAGCCCGCCATGACCATCCGCCCCAAGCCATCGCATGAGGATGGTCAGCGCCGCCTCGCGGTGCTCATCGATGCGGACAACGCGCAGGCCTCGGTGATCGAGGGCTTGCTGGCGGAGGTGGCCAAGTACGGGCTGGCCAGCGTGAAGCGCATCTATGGCGACTTCACCTCGCAGCAGCTGGGGCAGTGGAAGAAGGTGCTGCTCAAGCATTCGATCAGCCCGGTGCAGCAGTTCGCCTACACGGTGGGCAAGAACGCCACCGACAGTTCGCTGATCATCGATGCGATGGACCTGATGTACACCGGCCGCTTCGACGGCATGTGCCTGGTCACCAGCGACAGCGATTTCACCCGCCTGGCACAGCGGCTGCGCGAGGAGGGGCTGACGGTCTACGGCTTCGGCGAGCGCAAGACCCCGGATGCCTTCGTGCAGGCCTGCGACAAGTTTGTCTACACCGAAGTGTTGCGCGCCGACGAAGCCGCATCGACACCCGCGAAGCCGGCGCAAAAAACGGCGAAGAAAGCCGCCGCCAAGACGGCGCAGGGGCAGGGCAAGCCCGAGGTTGTACAAGCGCCGCCGGTGCCTGCACCGAAGCCCGCCGGTCCGCTGCCGTTGCCGCTGGAGCTGATCCGCCAGGCCATCGAGGAAGCCTCCGACGACGAGGGCTGGGCGCACTTGGGCACGATGGGCAGTTACCTCAACAAGGTCCGGCCCGATTTCGACCCGCGGTTGTATGGGCAGAAAAAGCTCAGCGACCTGCTGCGCCAGCATCCGCGCCACTTCAAGGTGGAAGAGCGTGGGACTGCGGCGACCGGCGGCAAGGCGCTGTACGTGCGGGCGCTGGACTGAGCGATCCGCTTCTCAAAGCTGTGAGGTTGCGATGAAGCTCGAAAAAGTGTTCGCCATCCAATGGCCCAAGCTCTATCCGATGTATCTCAAGAAGGTGGAAGCCAAGGGCCGCACGCAGGCGGAACTCGACCAGGTCATCCGCTGGCTGACCGGCTACACGCCGGCAGGGCTGCGCAAGCGGAACGAGGCCGATGCCGATCTGGAAACCTTCTTCGCCAAGGCGCCCAAGTTCAACCCGAACGCAGTGCTGGTCACCGGCGTGGTCTGCGGGGTGCGGGTGGAGGAAGTCGAGCATCCGTTGATGCGCAAGATTCGCCAGTTGGACAAGCTCGTCGACGAGTTGGCCAAGGGCCGGGCGATGGAGAAGATCCTGCGGGGTTAGCATCTGCCAATGCCCCGCAGTCGCCCCGCCATTCCCTGGACCCACATCGCGCTGTACGCCGCCCTGCTTGCGGCGGGCACGTTTGCCTTGCAGTGGCTGGACTACCAGCGCCTGGTGCGCAGTTCACCGTCCGCGATCTACGACGGTTTGCTGGCGACCGGCTTCCTGGCCTTGGGGCTGTGGCTCGGGATGCGGTTGCTTTCGCGTCGCGCGTCGCCGGTCGAAACCGGCATCGAAGGCAACCCGCGCGCCGCCGAGGCGCTGGGCATCAGTCCGCGCGAGCTGGAGGTCCTGCGCGAGATCGCCGCGGGGCATTCCAACAAGGAGATCGCATTGCGGCTGCATGTGTCGCCGAACACGGTGAAGACCCACGTGGCGCGCTTGTTCGAGAAGCTGGAGGCCCGGCGGCGCACCGATGCGTTGCGCAAGGCGCGCGAGCTGGGATTGGTGCCTTAGAGATCGTCGCGGCGGGTGATTCCGGCGAAATCACCCTTCCGGGCGATGGACGAACCGCCCGCGTTGGCCCGAAATCCGGGCTGGTGCAATCAACGGAGGTGGCGACATGTGGCGTGACATCGTGAAGTACGGGGTGATTGCGGGGCTGGTGGTCGGGCTGTCGATGATCGTGAGTTTCGCGGCCACGGGCGGCGAGATGCCGCACGGCTGGCTGGGCATGGCGATCGGCTACGCCACGATGCTGGTGGCGTTCAGTGCCGTGTTCGTGGGGATCAAGCATCACCGCGATCTGGCCGGCGGCGGGGTGATCCGGTTCTGGCCGGCGTTCGGGATGGGGCTGGCGATCTCGTTCATCGCCGCGCTGTTCTATGTGGCGGCGTGGGAATTGGTGCAGGCCACCATTGTCGACGACTTCGCCGGCAGCTATGGCGAATCGCTGATCGCGGCGCAGAAAGCCAAGGGGGTGGATGCGGCGGCGCTGGCGAAGCTCACCGCGGAGATGGAGGCGTTCAAGGTCCAGTACGCGAACCCGATGTTCCGCCTGCCGATGACCTTCGCCGAGATCTTCCCGGTCGGCGTGCTGGTCTCGCTGGTGTCGGCGCTGGTGCTGCGCAACCCGCGGGTGCTGCCGGCGCGGTGAGGCGTGGTATCGACCACCTTCCGTAGGAGCGGCTTCAGCCGCGACCCGCCGCGCGCGGCGTTGTCCAAAGATCGCGGCTGAAGCCGCTCCTGCGGTGCAGCAGGGTGGCGTAGGCGGGCTGCACCGTACCGTTCCACCCGCCGCGGTCGCATATCGGCCGCGTCGACCCCAGAGTAAAAGGGACTTCTCCGCTCGCGAGTACCCGCCATGTCCGCCATGCCCCTGATGCCCGCCGCCTTCCTCGGCCACGGCAGCCCGATGAACGCGCTGGAACGCAACCGCTTTACCGACGCCTGGCGCGCGTTCGGGGCGTCGGTGCCGCGACCACGGGCGATCCTGGCGGTGTCGGCGCACTGGCATGTCAACGGCCTTGCAGTCACCGCGATGCCCAACCCGCGCACGATCCACGATTTCTACGGATTCCCGCAGGCCCTGTTCGAAGTCGATTACCCGGCGCCGGGATTGCCTGTACTGGCGGAAGAAGTGGCGGATACGGTGTCGCCGGATTACTTGGTCGGCCTGGACCAGGATGGCTGGGGCCTGGACCACGGCACTTGGGGCGTGCTGGTACACGCCTTTCCCGACGCCGACATCCCGGTGGTGCAGTTGTCGCTGGACGCGCGCAAGCCGCTCGAGTGGCACCTGGCCCTCGGCGCGAAGCTGGCGGCGCTGCGCGAACGAGGCGTGCTGATCGTCGGCAGCGGCAACGTGGTGCACAACCTGCGCGCGATCGACTGGAAGAATCCGGATGGCGCCTTCGACTGGGCCGAGCGTTTCGACAACGACGCCCGCCAGTTGATGCTGGAGCGCCCGCACGACATCGCCTCGCTGGCCTCGCATCGCGATTACGGCATGGCGGTGCCCACCGACGAGCATTTCCTGCCGTTGCTGTATCTCGCCGGCCTGGCCTCGGCGGCAGGCAAGCCTGCGGAGGTGCTGGTGGACGGCTATGCCTACGGTTCGCTGTCGATGACCGCGTACACGCTGGGCGGGCGTTGCCCCGAAGTCGCCCAAGGCGGCGAGGGTGCGGCACCGTTGGACACCACCGTGCCGCCGGGAGAGGCGAACATCTAGCCTGTTGTGGACTCCGTTCCTGACTGAACGAGATGTCGACGCAGGGATGCGTGTTCGGGAACGAGCCAGCCAGGCTTGCCTAGCCTGCGTCGGTCATTCCGACGCGAAGGAGCATGCCATGACGGCCGATACCACCACGCCGCTGGAACAGGTCAACACCGCACTGAGCCAGCTGAAGGAAATGCGCCATTACTCGAAGACCTACGTCGAGCAGCTCACTGCGCAATGGCTGCTGTTCGACGGGGCGCTGAAGAAGCTCAAGCAGGCCAGCTCATTCGAGGACCTGATGACCCGCCAGGCCGAATTCCACGCAGCGCTGGACGAAGAGATCGGCGAACTGGAGGCCTTGGCCACCAGCTTGCAGCCGGCCCCTGAGGCGGAAGCCGCGTAACCCGTCAGTCCGCCGCCGCCAGCGTCTGCCGGACGCTGGCATGCAGGAAGCGGCGCATGCTGAGCCAGCCAGCCAGCATCGCCGCCAGGGTGCCGGCCAAGGCACCGATGGCGAGGGTGGTCGGACTCCAGGTCGGCGGCAGGTCCAGCACGCGCTGCGCGAACAGGCTGCCGATGCCGGCCGCGGCGAGTGCGGCGATGCTGCCGGCGATGGCGCCGATCGCGCCGAATTCAACCAACTGCGAGCGCCGCAGTTGCGCGGTGCTCGCGCCCAGTGTGCGCAAAACGCCAAGCTCGGTGATGCGCTCATCTCGCGTCGCCGCGACCGCCGACACGAACACCAGGCAGCCGGACAGGAACGCGAACCAGAACACCACCTGGATCACCATCGCGGCCTGGTCGCCGATGCGCGCGATCTCGCCGGTGATCGCGTCGATGTCGATGACGTTCGCGTTCGGGATCTCGCTTGCGAGCGCGGTCGCAAGCGTTGCATCACCGCGCGGCACGCGCACTGCGGTGATGTAGGTCGCCGCCAGCCCAGGCGCGAGGTCGGGCGATGCCAGCACGAAGAAGTTCGGGGTGAAGCTTTCCCAACGCACGTCGCGCAGGCTGGTGATCTTGCCCTCGATGCGTTGCCCGCTGACATCGAACACCAGGGTATCGCCGAGTTTCCATTGCAGCTGTTCGGCGAATTTCGTTTCCACCGAGAACTGGTTGCGCGCGGTTTTGGCATCCCAGAACGTGCCTGACTGGAGCGTGTTGCCCTCGGGCAGGCTGTCGGCGGTGGAGAGATTGAACTCGCGATCCATGAGGCGCTCGCCACGACCCTGCGGCTGCGGGCGGCCGCGTTCCTGCGCGGTGGCACCGGCGTAGCGCGCGCGGATCACCGGCGACAGGCCGGCCGAGCTGAAGCCGAGGCGCTGCAACGTCGCATCGAAGGTTACGCGCTGCTCGGGCTGCACGTTGATGACGAAGCGGTTGGGGGCGTCGCCGCGCACCGTCGCCTGCCACTGGTCCCACACGTCGGTACGCACCAGCAGCAACAACAGCAGCGCCATCAGGCTGGTGCCCAGCGCGACGACCTGGGCGATGGTGAGGCGGCGTCGACGCGCAAGGTTGAGCAAGGCGTAGCGGGTGATGCCGCTGCCACTGCGGCCGGCGCGTGCCACCAGCCATGCCAGCGAGCCACCGGCGACGGCCAGGATCGCGGCGGTCGCCAGCAAACCCCCGAGCAGGATGGCGGCAGCTTTCGGATTGCCGGCGGCCTGCCAGAACATCGCCAACATACCGGCCAATGCCAGCCCGAACAGCACCAGCGCCGGCGGCGAGGGCGTGCGCAGGTCGCTGCGCAGCACCGCCAGTGCGCTCACCCGCCGCAGCGCCAGCAATGGCGGCAACGCGAACGTGAGAAGGATCCACCCGCCGACCAGCGCGCCCTGCAGTAAGGGCCAGATACGCGGCGGCGGCAGGGTAGTGCCGAGCTCGCGTGCGATCCACAGGCCGGCGACGAACTGCAGCACAGTCGCGGCCAGCAGCGCGGCGATGATCGCGATGCCGCCCAGCAGGGCCAGCGTGCCGACGTACAGGCCGGCGATGTCGCGCTGGCGCGCGCCAAGCGCACGGAACGTGGCGGCGATGCGGCGGTGGCGCTCCGCATGCTGGCGCGAGGCCATCGCGATCGCGACTGCGGCGAGCGCTGCGGTCAGCACCAGCGACACCGACAGGAACCGTTGCGCGCGATCCAGGGCATTGCGCAACTGCGGGCTGATGTCGTCGCCGGTTTCCACCCGCGCGCCGGGGGTGGGATCGGCTTCGCGCGCCTTCACCCATTGGGCGACGGCCGCGGGTGCGCCAACCACCGAGATCCGCCAGGACGCACGCGCGCCGGGACCGAGCAGGCCGCCGGTTTCCACTTCGGCCAGCGGCAGGATTATCCGCGGGCCAAGTTCCACGCCGTTGAGCGGACGATCCGGTTCCTCGACAATGATCCCGGTCATCACCAGCGTGCGTCCGCCGACGGTGATGCGCTCGCCGATCGCCGCGCGCATGCGTTGCGCGCCGCTGCTGCTCAGCCAGGCTTCGCCGGCGTTCGGTCGCGGCAGCAGTTGCACGCCACGCGCGGTGCGCACGCGATAGGCACCAAGCAAGGGCGCATCGCCGGCCAAGGCCTTGAGCGTGCCGAGCTGCGGCGTGGCCTTGCTCGAGCCGACCATGCTCGACAGCTCCACGCTGCGATACAGGGCGAGACCAAGTCGGCGCGCGTCGCGTTCGGCGTCGTCGACATTTCCCGCATCGCTGCTGAAGGCGGCATCGCCACCGACCAGGCGTCGGCTCTGTTCGGCCAGTGCGTCGGTGGTGCGTTGGGCGATGCTGCCCACGCCGGCCAGTGCCAGCACCGCCACGAACAGGGCGGCCAGCAGCACGTTGAATTCGCCGGCGCGCCAGCCCTGCCACGCCTGGCGCGCGGCCATCCGCATCAACGCAATTGCATTCACGCCTGCAGCCGCCCGGCTTCGAGCCGCAACTGGCGGTCGCAGCGCGCAGCCAGTCGCTCGTCGTGGGTGACGATCACCACGGTGGTGCGGCGCGCGCTGTCGATGTCGAACAGCAGGTCTTCGATCGCGATGCCGGTGCGGCGGTCGAGGTTGCCGGTGGGTTCGTCGGCGAACAGGATGCGCGGCTGCGCGACGAAGGCGCGCGCGATCGCGACGCGCTGCTGCTCGCCGCCGGACAGCTGGCGCGGCAGGTGGTGCAGGCGTTCGCCCAGGCCGACCTGCTGCAGCAATGCACGCGCGGCATCGGTGCCCGGCCGGCCCTGCAGTTCCAGCGGCAGCGCCACGTTGTCGAGTGCGCTCATCGCCGGCATCAGCTGGAAGTTCTGGAACACGAAACCGACCGCGGCGGCACGCGCCGCGGCGCGGGCGTCCTCGTCGGCGGCGTGGATGGGCACGCCATCCAGCCAGACCTCGCCGCGACTGGGCAGGTCCAGCCCGGCCAGCAGCGACAGCAGGGTGGTCTTGCCGGAGCCGGAACTGCCGACGATCGCCACCCGTTCGCCCGGTGCGATGTCCAGGCTGATGCCATCGAGGATGGTCAGGTCGTTCTCCGGCAGCGCGACCACCTTGCCCGCCTCGCGGGTTCGCAAACCGCCACGGGCGGGCGTGCTAGCGTCTGCGGCGTTTGGACCTGGAGTGGAATCGATGTCGAGGGCGATGCGGGCGTGGGTGCTGGGGGTCTGTTCCATGCTGTCGATGCTAGCGGCACCGGCGGCCTTCGCGCGTGAGCTGAAGGTACTGGTGATGGGCGATTCATTGTCGGCCGCCTACGGCCTGCGACCCGAGCAGGGCTGGGTGGCCTTGGCCGATGCGAAATCCGTGGCGTACACCTTCCACAACGCCAGCGTGTCCGGCGAAACCACCGCGGGCGGTCGCAGCCGCTTCGCTGCCGAACTGCAGCGCGCCAAGCCCGACATCGTCATCATCGAGCTCGGTGCCAACGACGGCCTGCGCGGACTGCCGCTGCAACAGATGGGTTCCAATCTCGGCTGGATGATCGGAGCCTCGAAGGCTGTGGGCGCACGCGTGTTGCTGGTCGGCCTGCAACTGCCGCCGAACTTCGGCACCTACGCCACCGACTTCCAGCGCAGCTACGTGCTGATCAGCGAGCGCCTGGGCACCGGCCTGATCCCGCATTTCCTGGCGCCACTGGGCATCCAGCGCAAATGGTTCCAGGCCGATAACCTGCATCCGATCGCCGAAGCGCAGCCGCTGCTGGCCACGCAGGTGTTGAAGGCGCTGGATGCGTTGCCGGCGGCGACCCGCTGAAGCCGGCCTGCACGTCACTGTTCCGCGCATGGCGTTGTTGCGACGCTGTCGGCACCGGATAGTGGCGCTCCGTTTCGGAGTGACCGCATGAGCCAACTCTTCTCGCCGCTCGCCCTCGGCCCGCTGTCGCTGACCAACCGCATCGTGGTGGCGCCGATGTGCCAGTACTCCTCGATCGATGGTGAAGCCACCGACTGGCACGTGCAGCACTGGAGCAACCTCGCGTTGTCCGGCGCGGGGCTGGTGATCGTCGAGGCCACCGCGGTCGAGCCGCGCGGGCGGATCAGCTGGGCGGACCTTGGGCTGTACGACGATGCCACCGAAGCCGCGTTCGCGAAGGCGCTGGCCACGGTGCGGCGCTGGTCGCCGGCCAGGATGGGCGTGCAACTGGCCCATGCCGGCCGCAAGGCCTCCACGCTCAAGCCATGGGAAGCCGGTGGCGGCCCGATCCCGGCCGGCGATGCGCGCGCCTGGACCACGCGAGCGCCGTCCGCGCTGCCGTATGCCGAGAGCGATCCGTTGCCAGAGGCCATCGATGATGCGGGCATCGAACAGATCGTGCAGGCCTTCGTGGACAGCGCGACGCGCGCGGTCCGGCTCGGCCTGGACCTGATCGAGATTCATGCCGCACACGGTTACCTGCTGCACCAGTTCCTGTCGCCGCTGAGCAACCGGCGCAGCGACGCCTATGGTGGCTCGCTGGAAAACCGCATGCGGCTGGTGCTGGAGGTGTTCGATGCGGTGAAAGCGGTGCTGCCGGAGTCGATCGCTTTGGGTATCCGCATCTCCGCCACCGATTGGGTCGAGGGTGGCTGGGATCTCGAGCAAAGTCTGGTGCTGGCGAAGGCGCTGGACGCGCGTGGCTGCCACTTCATCCATGTGTCGAGTGGCGGCCTGCACCCGGCGCAGAAGATCGCAGCGGGTCCCGGCTACCAGTTGCCGTTCGCCGAGGCGATCAGGCGCGAGGTCGCGATGCCGGTGATCGCGGTCGGCATGATCACCGAGCCGCGGCAGGCGGAGGCGGTGCTGGTCGATGGACAGGCCGACGCCGTCGCTCTGGCGAGGGCGATGCTGTTCGAGCCGCGCTGGCCGTGGCGTGCGGCTGCGGAGTTGGGCGCGCAGGTCGCGTCGCCGCCGCAGTACCTGCGCTGCGCCCCGCATGGGCAATCGAAGTTGTTGCAACTCGCGACCGGCAGCGCTGGCTGAGCCTCAGTCGATCCGCGCTTGCGCCGCGAACCACGGCCGCAGACGGCGCAGCGCTTCCTCGATGCGCGCGCTGTCCGGCGCGAAGCTGAAGCGGATGAAGCGATGGCCGGCGACCGGGTCGAAATCCACGCCCGGCGCCAGCGCGACGCCGGTCTCGCGCAGCAGGCGCGTGCAGAACGCCATGCTGTCGTCGGTCAGGTGGCCGACGTCGGCCCAGAGGTAGAACGCGCCGTCCGGCGGCGCGATGTTCGCTAGTCCGAGCGCCGGCAACGCATCGAGCAGCAGCGCACGATTGCGCGCGTACATCGAGTGGTGGCCCTGCAGTTCGTCGCTGCAGTCCATCGCCACCAATGCGGCCTGTTGGCTAGGCGAGGGCGGAGTCAGGAACAGGTTGCCGGCGATGGCGCGGGCGGTATCGACATGCGCCGGCGGCACCAGCAGCCAGCCGAGCCGCCAGTCGACCATGCTCCAGTACTTGGAGAAGCTGTTGACGATGAAGGCATCGTCCGCGAATTCGAGGATCGAATGCGCGGGCGCGGTGTAGTGCAGGCCGTGGTAGATCTCGTCGGAAATGATCGCAATGCCGCGTTGCCGGCAGATATCGGCGATGGCGCGCAAGGCGTCAGGCGCGATGATCGCGCCGGTGGGGTTGGCGGGGCTGGCGATGATCAGTCCGGCTGGTGCCGGATCCAGCGCGGCGATGGCGTCGGCAGTGAGTCGGTAGCCGACATCGGGTCCGCACGTGATCGTGACCGGCTGCATGTGCGCGGCGATGCTGGTGTTGCGATACGCGACGTAGCCGGGCGTGGCGTAGGCGATGCGGTCGCCGGCCTCGAAACGCGCCAGCAACGCCAGCAGCAGCGCCGGCGACGCACCGCAGGTCAGCAGGATGCGCGAGGGATCGACCTCGATCGCGTGGCGTTCGCGATACAGCTGCGCGATGCGCTGGCGCAGCGCCACGCTCTCCCAGTAGCCGGGCGGATCGCAGTCAAGTGCGTCTCGCACCGCGGCCAATGCGGCGGCCGGCGCACTGGTCGATGGCTGGCCGAATTCCATGTGGATCACCGAACGACCTTCGGCTTCCAGCTCGCGCGCCAGTTGGCCGATGGCCATCGCCCGGAACGGCTCGACGCGCTCGCGCATGGTGTCAGCCGCCGCGTTCGGACTGCTCGCGCGCGATCGCGCGCCAGCCGATGTCGTTGCGATGAAATTCATTCGCCCATGAAACCGCATCGACGCCCGCATACGCATTGCGCTGTGCGTCGGAAACGGACTCACCGAGCGCAGCGACGCAGAGCACGCGGCCGCCGGCGCTGACCACGCGGCCATCGGCATCCTCCGTGGTGCCGGCGTGGAAGACCTTCGCCTTTGCGGGCACCCTGTCGAGACCCCAGATGACATCGCCGGTGATCGGCGCGTCCGGGTAGGGACTCGATGCCAGCACTACGCCCAGCGACGGACGCGGATCCCACTGCGCGTCGGTGACGTGCAATTGGCCGTCGATCGCGGCCTCGACAAGATCCACGAGATCCGACTGCAGGCGCAGCATCACCGGCTGGGTTTCCGGATCGCCGAAGCGCACGTTGAATTCGATCACCTTCGGCGCACCGCCCGCATCGATCATCAGGCCGGCGTAGAGGAAGCCGGTGAACGGGGTGCCGTCGGCGATCATGCCCTGCACGGTCGGATTCACCACCTCGCGCATCACCCGCGCATGCACCTCGGGCGTGACCACCGGCGCCGGTGAGTACGCGCCCATGCCGCCGGTGTTCGGGCCGGTGTCGCCATCGCCGACGCGCTTGTGGTCCTGCGAGGTCGCCATCGGCAGCGCGGTCTTGCCGTCGACCATCGAGATGAAGCTGGCTTCCTCGCCGTCCAGGAATTCCTCGATGACCACGCGCGCGCCGGCATCGCCGAACGCATTGCCATCGAGCATGTCGCGTACCGCAGCTTCGGCTTCGTCCAGCGTCATCGCCACGATCACGCCCTTGCCCGCGGCCAGGCCATCAGCCTTGACCACGATCGGTGCGCCCTTCTCGCGGATGTAGGCGAGCGCGGCATCGACCTCGGTATGCACGGCGTAGAACGCTGTCGGAATGCCATGGCGGGCGAGGAAATCCTTCGCGTACGCCTTGCTGCCTTCCAGCTGCGCGGCCGCGGCGGTCGGGCCGAAGATGCGATGGCCCGCGGCTCGGAAACGATCGACCACGCCCGCCACCAGCGGCACTTCCGGGCCGACCACGGTCAGCGCGATGCCTTCGCGCTCGACCAGCGAGAGCAAGCCGTCGATGTCGGTGACCTTGACGTCCGCGTTGCGGCAGCGCGCTTCGGTCGCAGTGCCGGCATTGCCCGGCGCGACGATCACCTCCGACACGCGCGGCGACTGCGCGAGCTTCCACGCAAGCGCGTGCTCGCGGCCGCCGGTACCGATGACGAGGATTTTCATGTCAGTGCCGGAAGTGACGAACGCCGGTGAACACCATCGCCAGGCCGTGTTCGTCGGCGGCGGCGATCACTTCGGCATCGCGCATCGAACCGCCCGGCTGGATCACGGCCTTGATGCCGGCCTCGGCCGCGGCGTCGATCCCGTCGCGGAACGGGAAGAAGGCATCGCTGGCCATCACCGAGCCTTCGACCTGCAGGTTGGCATCGAACGCCTTGATCCCGGCGATGCGTGCCGAATACACCCGGCTCATCTGCCCGGCACCGACGCCGATGGTGCGATTGTCCTTCGCGTAGACGATGGCGTTCGATTTCACGAACTTCGCCACCTTCCATGCGAACAGCAGGTCGCCGAACTGGGCTTCGGTCGGCGCGAGCCTGGTGACGACCTTCAATTCATCGCGGGTCAACACGCGGTCGTCGGCGGTTTGCATCAGCATGCCGGAGCCGACGCGCTTGGTGTCGATGAAGCCGGGCGCGGGCGCGGCCATCGGAATGCGCAGCACGCGCACGTTGGCCTTCTTGCGGGCGTACTCGAGAGCGCCTTCCTCGTAGTCGGGCGCGATCAGCACCTCGACGAACTGGCGGTCGAGGATCGCCTTGCAGGTCGCGGCATCGAGCTTCGTATTGAACGCGAGGATGCCGCCGAAGGCGCTGGTCGGGTCGGTGGCGTAGGCCAGCTCGTAGGCATCGCCGCAGGCCGCGCCGACGGCGACGCCGCAGGGGTTGGCATGCTTGACGATCACGCAGGCCGGCACGTCGAACTGTCGCACGCATTCCCACGCCGCGTCGCTGTCGGCGATGTTGTTGTAGGACAGTTCCTTGCCCTGCAGCTGGGTGAACGTGGCCAGCGAGCCCGGGGCCGGCCAGAGGTCGCGGTAGAACGCCGCCTGCTGGTGCGGGTTCTCGCCGTAGCGCAGGTCCATGACCTTGACGAAGTTGCCGTTGGCCTGCGCGGAGAACTGCGCGTGCGTTCCATCGTCCTGTTTCGCGGAGAGGAAATTGCTGATGCAGGCGTCGTAGAACGCGACGTTGTTGAACGCCGCCACCGCGAGTTGGAAGCGCGTCTTCGCCGACAGTGCGCCAGCGTTCGCATTCAACTCGTCGATGATGCCGGCGTACTGTGCGGGATCGGTGGCCACCGCGACGCGCGCGAAATTCTTGGCCGCGCTGCGCAGCATCGCCGGACCGCCGATGTCGATGTTCTCGATCACGTGCTCGAAGCTGCTCGACGGATCCATCGACACCTTCGCGAACGGATACAGGTTCAGCACCAGCAGGTCGATCGCCGCGATGCCGTGCTCGGCCATCACCGCGTCATCGATCCCGGCGCGCCCGAGCAGGCCGCCATGCACCTTCGGATGCAGGGTCTTGACCCGTCCGTCCATCATTTCCGGGAAGCCGGTGTGCTCGCTGACGTCCTTCACCGCCAGTCCGGCATCGCGCAATGCCTTCGCGGTGCCGCCGGTGGAGAGCAGTTCCACGCCCTGCGCGGCGAGCGCCTTGGCAAGATCGAGCAGGCCGGTCTTGTCGGAGACGGACAACAGGGCGCGGCGAACGGTCACCATCGGACCGTCGAGATGGGGGGCGGTCATGGGAGGGGCGCAGCAGTGGGGAAGCGCGAATTATAAGCGCGTTGCCCCACCGGGTCGTTGCCGGGCCTGCGCAGGTACGCGCGCGGGGCACTCGCTCTGCGCCCCGAAATGCCGCGTCGCGAGCGCGCCCCACGCGCACCTGCGCGGCACGATCAGGACGACAGCCCGTAATCCTTCAGCTTCTTGCGCAGGGTCGCCCGATGGATGCCGAGCATGCCGGCCGCGCGGCTCTGGTTGCCATCGCAGTGGCGCAGCACTTCCGCGAACAGCGGGATTTCGAGCTCGCGCAGGGCGATGTTGTACAGGTCGTCGGTGTCGCAGCCATCGAGGTCACGCAGGTAACGGCGCACTGACGTGGCGACATGGTCGCGCAACGGCGCGCGGCTGGCGTCCTGGCGGTCGGCGGAAACGTTCAAACGGAGGCCCCTCGGTGCAGGCCGCGGCGGGAGGTCCACCGTCGCGGGGAGGGGAGTCTAGCGCGATGCATGGCGCGGCGTGAGTGCGTTGCCGCATTCATCGCGAAAAAAATGCGCGATGCGGCGATTCAGTCGGGCGCGTTCAATCGAACCTGAAGTCGAACGCGACCACGTTCGGCGAGGGCTCGACGATGTCGAAGGCCAGCTGCGACGCTTGGCCGGGCGCGAGCAATGATGATGTCGGCGCATCGCCCAGGTAGTCGCGCGGCAGGAAGCGGCGCGTGCCCAGCGTGCGGTTGTCCGCATCGGACAAGGTCAGTACCAGCGCAGGCCAGGCTTGCGCCCAACGCGCATCGTTGCGGAAGCTGGCTTGCACGCGCAGCACGCCCGGACGTTCGGGGACCGCGATCACGTCGCGCGCGAGCATCACGAAGGCGGTGGGTTCCCGCCACGCTGGCACGCTGCAACCGATCGCATCGCATACGGTCGCGACCACAGGTCGCCAGTGCGCATTCGTCGCCAGCGCCGCGCGTTCGCCCAGGAACAGTTGCCCGGCC
This sequence comes from Thermomonas carbonis, assembly GCF_014396975.1. Lineage (NCBI taxonomy): Bacteria > Pseudomonadati > Pseudomonadota > Gammaproteobacteria > Lysobacterales > Lysobacteraceae > Thermomonas > Thermomonas carbonis. Next base: position 601,879 of record NZ_CP060719.1, on the reverse strand, counting down.
AATGCCAGCGCGAGTGCGACAAGCGCCAGCCATTCGCCGCGGCGACGCGTCGCGACCGGCGTGTCGCGCAGCGCGAAACTCGGTGTGCGGCTCATGCCTTCACCGGATGCGCGTTGCGCACGCCGTCGATGCGCATCCAGTCGTCCTCGCGCTCGACGCGAAGTGCGTCGAACCATGGGGCGAAGCGCAGCAGCAACTCGTGCTCCTGGCCGGCGAGGATTCCCGACATGGCGATGCGCCCGGCGGGCGCGGTGCGTGCGGCCAAGGTCTCCGCCAAGGCATCCAGCGCGGAGGCCAGGATGTTGGCGACCACGACCGGATAGGTCGCGGCTGGTTCGTCCGCGGGCATGAAAGTGTCGATGCTCACGCCGTTGCGCTCGGCGTTGTCGGCGGTGGCGATGATCGCCTGCGGATCGTTGTCGACGCCGGTGGCGCGCGTGGCGCCCAGCTTCATCGCGGCCAGCGCGAGGATGCCGCTGCCGCACCCGAAGTCGAGCACGTTGCGGCCCTGCAGTTCGCCGTTGGTGGCAAGCGTGTCCAGCCAGCGCAGGCACAGTGCCGTCGTCGGATGGGTGCCGGAACCGAACGCCAGGCCAGGGTCGAGGCGGATGATCGCGGCATCGGCCGTGTTCGCTTCATCGGGCAGTGCATGGTTCCACGGCACGATCCAGGTGCGCGCGCCGAAGCGCATCGGCTGGAACAGGTCCATCCACGTGCGTTCCCAGTCCTGGTCCTCGACCGCGGCGAAACGCACCTGCGACCAGTCCAGTCCGGGATCGAAGGACTCCATCGCCGCCAGCAGCACCAGCCCGTCGGTGTCGGCGGGGAACAGCGCGGTGATGGTCATTTCGTCCCACAGCGGGATCTCGCCCACGCCGGGTTCGAAGATCGCCTGTTCGTCGGCGGCATCCAGGTGCGCGTCCTGCAGGCTCACCGCAAGTGCGCCGACATCCTCCAGCGCGCGTTCGTAACGCGATTGGTCGGCTTCGCTGCAGGGCAGGGTCAGTTGCAGGTAAGGCATCGGGGCTTCGGTGACGGCGAAGCCCCATGGTCGCCGCGCGCGCGCGCGACGACAAGCCCGCGGACGATCAACCGCCCAGGATGCCCTTCAGCAGGCCCTTCATGCCGGGCTTTTTCTGCTGTTGCTGTTGTTGCTCGCCCTCTTCGCTGTCTTCCATCTGCTGCATGCCGCCGAAGTCCAGGCCCAGGATCGCGGTGGCGCTGGAACGCGCACGCAGGCGCACGCTCCATTCCGGGTTCCAGGGCAGCTTGGGATCCGCGGGCTTGGGCGGATACGTGATCCAGCTTTCCGGGCCGTAGGCAGTCATGCTGAGCATGCCCGGCATGGTCATCTGCTGGCCTTCCACGTTCGAGGCGCCGGCGAAGATGCCCTTCGGGATCGTGCAGCTGGTCGCGGTGGACGGCAGCAGCACCTTCTGCTTCAGCCATTTGTCGAGCTGGCCACCGGTCAGGTTGGTGTGCAGGTCCTCGCGCGCGCCGGGGATCTCGGCGCTGCTCCACATCGTCATCGCGAACGAGTTCTCGCCCAGCACCTGCATGTGCATGCCGGTGATGTGGAAGCCGCGGGCGCGCTCGACGGCGGGCCAGCTCAATCCGATCGCGTCGGTCGCCTCGCCCTGGGTGCGCAACGCGAGCTTGGGCATGAAATCCGCGGCTTGTTGGACCTGGAACTGCATCGACGCGGGGATGCCGTCGCCGGTGATCCTGTGCTCGCCGGCCAGGCGGGCACCGTTGGGCACCTGCTTGCCGTGCTGGCGGTTCGGCCAGTACACCCAGCCCGGCTTGAGGTCGATATCGCGGTCGGCGACGCTGATTTGCCTGGAGATGCTGCCGGTCGTCGAGAAGTCGATGCCCTGCATCGAGGCCATGGGGTTGTTGGGGTCGGCGGTCTTGCCGTTGCCCTTGAGCTTGAAGGTCGCGACCTTGGGCTGGCCCGGGCGCACCGTGGCACCGCAGCCCCAGTACTCGGTGATCTTGACCTGCACGTCCGGGACCTTGGCGGGCGACGTGGAGCTTTGGCCAGGCTTGCTGGGATCGATCGGGATCAGGGTCAGCGACTTGCCCAGCTTCAGGCCCGCGGGGATCTGCTCCTGCGCCTCGACGCCGGGCTTCAGCGCGTTGTGCAGGGCGATGTCCAGGTACTGCCCGCTCATGCCGCCGGCGCGGGTGGTCGGGTACGTGGGCTTGCCGGTTTCGCCGCCCATGCGGCGGGCCATGAAGCCGCCCAGCCCCCCATCATCCCGCCCATGTCCGGCATCCCGGCCATGTTGTGGGTCAGCACGTCGATGTAGAGGTTGGTCGGCGGGTTCTTGTTCTGCTGGCTCGACGCGGGCAGGGCGACAAGCGTGGCGGCGAAGGCGAGGTACAGGGCGTGACGGCGTTGCATGGCGGCTCCGGACGACGGGTCGATATGCACTGTAAAGCGGAAAATCGGCCCGGAAGCGGTCATCCCGCCGCGATCAGAGGATCGACAATGCCTTTTTCCTGCGCTCGGGTTCGACTCAGCGAAGTCCTTCCAGCTCGGCGTTGATGTTGCGGCGTGCCTGGTCTTCAAGGCTGGAATGGAAATGGTCGGTCTGGAAGATCCGTTTGCGCCGGAGGAAGGACTCGAGCACGGCACGCCGGTTGCGGCGGAACAGGAGGCCGGGTACCCAGCGATATTCGCGGCGGATCGCGTGGCGGTAGGCGTCGTAGGCGTCTGGTGTCGCGCCGAGGATCGAAAGATCGATGTCGATCATGATCGCGGTGTCGTGGTCGGTGGCGACGGCATCGTGCAACGTGGCCACGATCAATCCGTGCACGCGATCCCGCAGGGACACCGGTGCGCTGTTCTCGTGCAGGAAGCGCATCGCCCAGTCTGCGCTCGCCTGCTCGTTGTCGGACCGGTAGGGGTCGTAGACGGCATCGTGGAACCAGAGTGCGAGCTCGATGGCATGCGGCTGTTCGGCTTCATGGCGAAGCGAATCGAACCGGGTCAGGCAGTCAGCGATGTGTTGCTGCGTGTGGTAGTGCCGATGCGATTGCCGGTAGGCATCGGAGAGGGCCGCGAACGTCGCTTCGTTCTGCGGCCAGCCCAGTCCGAGCATCAGCGTTTGCCAGCGGTCGGGCGTCATCGCGGTGCCCTTGGTCACTCGCGTCAGAGGATCGACAGCGCCTTTTCCTTGCGCTCGGCCAGGCGCTTTTCCAGGTAATGGATGTTCTGCCCGCCCTGGGCGAAACCGCCATCGGCGAGGATGCGCTGCTGCAGCGGCACGTTGGTCTTGATGCCGTCCACGACCATCTCGCTCAGCGCGACCCGCATGCGCGCGATCGCCTGCTCGCGGTCGGCGCCATGCACGATCAGCTTGCCGATCATCGAGTCGTAGTTCGGCGGGACGCGGTAGCCCTCGTAGATGTGCGAGTCCACGCGCACGCCAGGGCCGCCCGGCGAATGGAAATGGCTGACCAGTCCCGGCGACGGCATGAAGGTGTCGGGATCTTCCGCATTGATGCGGCATTCGATCGCGTGGCCCTTCAGCGCCACGTCGGACTGCTTGATCGACAGCTTGTGGCCGGACGCGATCAGCAACTGCTCGCGGACCAGGTCGATGCCGGTGACCAGTTCGGTGACCGGGTGCTCGACCTGGATGCGGGTGTTCATTTCGATGAAGTAGAAGCGGCCGTCTTCGTAGAGGAACTCGAAGGTGCCGGCGCCGCGATAACCGATGCGCAGGCAGGCGTCCACGCAGACCTTGCCGATCTCGGCGCGCGCTGTCTCGCTGATGCCGGGCGCGGGAGCTTCTTCCACGACCTTCTGGTGACGGCGCTGCATCGAGCAGTCGCGCTCGCCCAGGTGGATCGCGCGGCCCTGGCCGTCGGCCAGCACCTGGATCTCCACGTGGCGCGGGTTCTCCAGGAATTTCTCCATGTAGACCATGTCGTTGCCGAACGCGGCCTTGGCTTCCTGCTTGGTGGTGGAAATGGCGCTCGCCAGCGCGGCCTCGGTATGCACCACGCGCATGCCGCGCCCGCCGCCACCGCCCGCGGCCTTCACGATCACCGGATAGCCGATCTCGCCGGCGATGCGGATGTTGGTGGCCACGTCGTCGCCGAGCGGGCCGCCGCTGCCGGGCACGCAGGGCACCCCGGCCGACTTCATCGCGCGGATCGCCTCGACCTTGTCGCCCATCAGGCGGATGGTGTCCGCCTTCGGCCCGATGAAGACGAAACCGGACTGCTCCACGCGTTCGGCGAAGTCGGCGTTCTCGGACAGGAAGCCGTAGCCGGGATGGATCGCCTGGGCGTCGGTGACCTCGGCCGCGGCGATGATCGACGCCATGTTGAGGTAGCTCTCGCTGGAAGGTGCCGGGCCGATGCAGACCGATTCGTCGGCCATCGCCACGTGCTTGAGGTTGCGGTCCACGGTGGAATGCACGGCGACCGTGCGGATGCCGAGCGCGTGGCAGGCGCGCAGGATGCGCAGCGCGATCTCGCCGCGGTTGGCGATGACGACTTTATCGAGCATGGGAACCCCCGCTTACCCGATAACAAAGAGAGGCTGGTCGAATTCGACCGGCTGCCCGCTTTCGCACTTGATCGCCAGCACGGTGCCGGAGACGTCGGCCTCGATCGGGTTGAACATCTTCATCGCCTCGATGATGCCCAGGGTCTCGCCGGCCTTGACTGCCTGGCCCACGCTGACGAAGGCCGGCTTGTCCGGCGACGGGCTGCCGTAGTACGTGCCCACCATCGGCGCGCGCACCACGTGGCCCGCGGGCAGGTCGGTGTGCGGCTTGTGCGAGCCGCCGGTGGCGGCTTCCGACGGCGACTGCATCGGCATCACCTGCGCGGGTGCGGCGGCCGGTGCAGGCGCGGCGTGTTGGACCATCGGCGCGGACGCCTGCATGTAGCCACCGCCCTTCGGGACCCGGGCCAGGCGCACGGATTCCTCGCCTTCCTTGATCTCGATTTCGGCCAGGTTGGATTCTTCCAGCAGGTCGATCAGCTTCTTGATCTTGCGCAGGTCCATGGAACGGTCCTCTTGGGTCAGGCCGCGAGCCGCGCAAGCGCGGCATCGAGGGCGTAGCGATAGGAATCCGCACCGAACCCGCAGACCACGCCGACCGCCTTGTCGCTGAAATAGCTGTGCTGGCGGAACGGTTCGCGGGTATGCGGGTTCGACAGGTGGATCTCGATGAAGGGGATGGCCACCGCGGCCAGCGCGTCGCGCAGGGCGACCGAGGTGTGGGTGAAGGCGGCCGGGTTGAACAGGATGAAGGCGGTGCCGTCATTGCGGGCGGCGTGGATGCGTTCGATCAGCAGGTGCTCGGCGTTCGACTGGAACGATTGCAAGGCGTGGCCGGCGGCGGAGGCGCGCGCGGCGAGGTCGGCATCGATGTCGGCCAGGGTGGTGCGCCCGTAGACGTCGGGCTCGCGGGTGCCGAGCAGGTCGAGGTTGGGGCCATGCAGGACCAGCAGCTGCGCCATCGATAGTGCACGTCCGAACGGGTGGGCAGTGTCGCGCAGGCTGGCGATGCTGTCCAGTTCGGCGAACTTGCCACGGATAATCGAATTTTAAGCGCTTGTTTGAGCGAAGGCTCTAAAACAGCGTGATTGTGTCGCGCAGTGATGTCGGGCTGGGGGTATACGCAGGGCGGGCCATGGAAGGCCCGCGCCCGCGACTCAGTCGTGGATGACTGGACGGAGTGGCTGCGTATACCCCTCAGCCCGACATCACTGCGCCCAGGCAGCGATGTCGGCTTCGTCTTCGAAAGGCCCGATCTTGGTTCTGAGCACGCGCCCATCCGCGGACACCAGCACGGAGTAGGGCAGCACGCCCGCGGGATTGCCCAGGCGGACGCTGGCATCTGCGGGGCCGGGGGGGCCATAAGGTTGGCGTAGGTAACACCGAGTCGTTCCATCATGGCCCGCGCGGAGGCTGCATCATCCAACGCGATGCCGACGACTTGCGTGCCATTCGCTGCCTGTTCGTCTGCGTATGCCTGCAGTTCCGGCATCTCTTTCAGGCAGGGCGCGCACCAGCTGGCCCAGAAATTGACCAGAGTCGTCTTGCCGGCCCAGGCGGTCGGGATCTCCGCCTGCGTGCCATCGAGGGTCGCGAGCGTCATTGTCGGCACGATATCGCCACGTTTGGCGATGATCACGCCAGTAGTTGGTGCTGGCGCTTTCGCTTCCAGCACCGCGCCGAGCACGCGCTGTCCCAGTTCGGTGCCCGCCAGACGGGCGGCGATGGTGGGTTCGAAGTACAGGCTTGCGGCCGTACCGGCCAATGCGCCCAGCAGGGCAACGACCAGGATCAGTTTGTTCGACGGCATCAGCGGCCGCTCGCGGCCTGCGCCAACGCAGCTTCAGCGATGCCCGGAGTCAGGATCACCGGCAGGATCGCGCCTTCGCCGCCGCTGCGCGGATAGACCACGTAGAGCGGCACGCCCACAGCCTTGTGTCGCTCAAGGTAGGCGGTGATGGCGGGATCGACGTCGGTGTAGTCGCCGACCATGTACACCGCATCGGCTGATTCCAACGCATTGCGGAAGCCGTCGCGGGCGAACACGGTCTTCTCGTTGGCTTTGCAGCTCACGCACCAGTCCGCGGTCATGTTGACGAAGACGACCCGGCCCTGCGCGCGCAGGTCGGCCAGCGCCTGTTCCGAAAACGCGACGCTGGCGATGCCGCTGTGGGTTGCCGCGCCTGTCGGCTGCGCCTTCGGCAACTGGTGCAGTTTCAGCAGCGGCCAGCCAGTGCCGAGCAGCGCGACCAGGGCGACCACAAGCCAGCCATGCCCGCCGCCGCTCCGCAGCCGCGTCCATGCCCACGCACCCAGCGCCAGCGCGATCGCCGCCGCCATCCACAGCCCGGCGGCATCCGCGCCGCGTTGCTTGGCCAGCACCCAGACCAGCCACGCGGCGGTGGCGTACATCGGGAATGCAAGCAACTGCTTCAGCGTTTCCATCCATGCGCCCGGCTTCGGCAGCAAGCGCGCGAAGGCGGGGACGAAGCCGATCAACAGGAATGGCAAGGCCAGGCCCAAGCCCAGCATCAGGAACACCAGCATCCCGCCGACGGTCGGGCCGGTGAACGCATAGCCAAGCGCCGCACCCATGAATGGAGCCGTGCACGGCGTGGCAAGCACCACCGCCAGCACGCCGGTGAAGAAATCGCCGGAGACGCCGTCGCGTTGCACCAGCGCGCTGCCGCGCTGGCCGATGCCGACATTGGCGTACCACAGGCCGGACAGGCTCAGGCCGAAGGCGAAGACCACCAGCGCAAGCAGTGCAACGACCAGCGGCTGCTGCAACTGGAAGCCCCAGCCCAGTGCCAGGCCGGCCTTGCGCAAGGCCAGCGCCAGCGCGCCCAGCGCAGCGAAGCTGACCATCACCCCGGCGGTGTAAGCCAGTGCGTGACGTCGCGCGCTTTCGCGGCTTGCACCGCTCTGGGCCAGCGACAAGGCTTTCAGCGACAGCACCGGCAACACGCAGGGCATCAGGTTGAGGATCAGGCCGCCGAACAGGGCCAGCAGCAGCGAAACAAGCAGGCCGTGGGTCTGTTGCTGCGGCGGGGGCGTGCGTTCGGCGTCAGTGGGTGGTGCGGTGTCGCGGTCGACGGCAGTGGCATCGTCGGTCGAAATCGCTGTTGCGATCGGCGCATCGCTTGCCGCGCCTGGATCAATGCTGTCGTCGAAAGCGGCAGCTCGGGTGACCGCTGTGCCTGATTCGCTCGAGACTGCGGGCGTGATCTTGCCCGCAGGCAACGACACCGCCAGCCGCCGGTTCATCGGGGGATAGCAGATGCCGCCGTCCTGGCAGCCCTGCAGGTCCAGCACCAGCGTGCCCCTGGTGGCATCGGCCACCGTCCGCGCCACCGGCACCGCGATCTCGACCTGGTCGAAATACACCGCGACGTTGCCGAAATGTTCGTCGCGATAGGGCTTCGCCTTCGGCAGTTTCGATGCCGGCGGCAGCGCAGCGGACAGGCCCTTGCCGGCCTCCAGCTTCACCGACAGTTTGTCGCGGTAAAGGTAGTAGCCGCGCGCCGGGGTCAGCCGCAACAGCAGTGTATTGCCGTCGCCGGCGATGACCTCGGTGGTGAAGGCTTGCTCCGCAGGCAGGGGCAGGGCATCGGTGGCACCAGGATTTCCCCCGGTGGGAATGAGCTGGCGGATTGGCCGGTTATTGCCTGCATACCCGGCCCAAGTGTCTTCACCCCCAGATTCGGGCGGAGGAAGCAGCACTTTGAGGGTGCGCGTCTGCGGCGGATAGCAGATGCCGGCATCGGCGCAGCCCTGGTATTTCACCGTCAGGGTGGCGGTGGTCGCGCCATTCGCCGGGACGCCGGTGAGCGTGCCGACCAGTTGCTGGCGGTAAGTTTCGACATCGCCGAAGAACTCGTCGCGATAGGCCTTGCCCTTGGGCAGGGCCAGCGTCGCGCTGGTGAAGGCCGCATCGGCCTTGACCGAGGTGCGATGCCGGTAGAGGTAGTACTTGTCGGCGATCTGCCAGCGCACCTCGATGCGGTCGCGGGCGGTGGCCTGCGCGGACAGCACGAAGACCTCGTCGACCGGCGGCAATTCGAGATCGTCTGCGAAAGCGGGCAGCGCGGCAGCCGGCAGCACGGCGAGCAGGACAAGGGCGGCCAGCCAGCGACGCAGGCGAGTGGGGAGTGCGGTCATCGCATCAGTTTACCGGGCGGGCTTGGCGGGGGAGCCGCTGCGCGCACAGGGGCAGGAGGCCGGCTTTCGACCGCGTGCCGCCTCAGCGGTTCCAGCGGATTTCGCCGCCCGCCCTTGAAAGGGCCGGGCGCTGCCCCATCTCCGTGGCATCCCGGGTTCGCCCGGTTTCGTCGTCCGCGGTTTGGCACTCGCCCTTGGCGACTGCTAAAATCGCCGGGTTTTCCCCTGTCAATCAACCATTTACCGAGGTTGCCAATGTCCAACATCAAGCCGCTGTACGACCGCGTGGTCATCAAGCGCATGGAAGAAGAGAAATTGTCCGCCGGCGGGATCGTGATCCCGGATTCGGCCACCGAGAAGCCGATCAAGGGCGAAGTCATCGCCGTGGGCGGCGGCAAGGTGCTGGACAACGGCCAGCTGCGCACCCCGCAGGTGAAGGTCGGCGACAAGGTCCTGTTCGGCAAGTACAGCGGCACGGAAGTGAAGCTGGACGGCACCGACCTGCTGGTGGTCAAGGAAGACGACATCTTCGCGATCCTCTGATCGCGCGTCGTTTCCTTTGCACGGCGGGTTTCGGCCCGCCATCGAGACATCCCCATTCCAGGGCGGCGGATTGAACCCCGTCCCACATATTCGAGGTAATTCCAATGGCTGCAAAAGACATTCGTTTCGGCGAAGACGCACGCGCCAAGATGGTGCGCGGCGTCAACGTGCTCGCCAATGCCGTCAAGGCGACGCTTGGCCCGAAGGGCCGCAACGTCGTGCTGCAGAAGAGCTTCGGCGCGCCGACGATCACCAAGGACGGCGTGTCCGTCGCCAAGGAAATCGAGCTGGCCGACGCGTTCGAGAACATGGGCGCGCAGATGGTCAAGGAAGTCGCGTCCAAGACCTCCGACAACGCCGGTGACGGCACCACCACCGCCACCGTGCTGGCGCAGGCGTTCATCCGCGAGGGCATGAAGGCGGTCGCCGCCGGCATGAACCCGATGGATCTGAAGCGCGGCATCGACCAGGCCGTGAAGGCTGCTGTCGGCGAGCTGAAGTCGCTGAGCAAGCCGTCGTCGACCTCCAAGGAAATCGCCCAGGTCGGCGCGATCTCCGCCAACTCCGACGCCAACATCGGCGACCTGATTGCCCAGGCGATGGACAAGGTCGGCAAGGAAGGCGTGATCACCGTCGAGGAAGGCAGCGGCCTGGACAATGAACTCGACGTGGTCGAGGGCATGCAGTTCGACCGCGGCTACCTGAGCCCGTACTTCATCAACAACCAGCAGTCGATGTCGGCCGAGATGGATGACCCGTACATCCTGCTGCACGACAAGAAGATCTCCAACGTCCGCGACCTCCTGCCCGTGCTGGAAGGCGTGGCGAAGGCCGGCAAGCCGCTGTTGATCGTGGCGGAAGAAGTCGAAGGCGAAGCGCTGGCGACCCTGGTGGTCAACACCATCCGCGGCATCGTCAAGGTCGTTGCGGTCAAGGCACCGGGCTTCGGCGATCGTCGCAAGGCGATGCTGGAAGACATGGCCACCCTGACCGGCGGCACCGTGATTTCCGAGGAAGTGGGCCTGTCGCTGGAGAAGGCCACGATCAAGGATCTCGGCCGCGCCAAGAAGATCCAGGTCACCAAGGAAAACACCACGATCATCGACGGCGCCGGCGATGCCGACGGCATCCAGGCCCGGATCAAGCAGATCAAGGCGCAGATCGAGGAGACCTCGTCCGACTACGACCGCGAGAAGCTGCAGGAGCGCGTGGCCAAGCTGGCAGGCGGCGTTGCGGTGATCAAGGTCGGTGCGGCCACCGAAGTCGAGATGAAGGAAAAGAAGGCGCGCGTCGAAGACGCCCTGCACGCGACGCGTGCGGCCGTTGAAGAAGGCATCGTCCCGGGCGGCGGCGTGGCCCTGATCCGTGCCAAGGCCGCGATCAAGGACCTGAAGGGCGCCAACGAAGACCAGACCCACGGCATCCAGATCGCCCTGCGCGCGATGGAAGCCCCGCTGCGCGAGATCGTGGCGAACGCCGGCGAAGAGCCGTCGGTGGTGCTGAATCGCGTGGTCGAAGGCAGCGGCGCGTTCGGTTACAACGCTGCCAACGGCGAGTACGGCGACATGATCGAGTTCGGCATCCTGGATCCGACCAAGGTCACCCGCACCGCGCTGCAGAACGCCGCGTCGATCGCCGGCCTGATGATCACCACCGAAGCGATGGTGGCCGAGGCCCCGAAGAAGGACGAGCCGGCGATGCCGGGCGGCGGTGGCATGGGCGGCATGGGCGGCATGGATTTCTGATCGAGCCTTTCCACTGCAACATGCTCACAGAGAACCCCGCCGCAAGGCGGGGTTTTTCTTTGCAGCCGATCCCTGCACTGCGCCGCGTCGATGTCGTATCCGATCACGGATGGCGTGTACGAGACGAACGTGCAGCAACCGCAGCGCAGGCCGCGCCTGCGCCTTGCCCGCGCGCCGCCGTGCGCGCAGTTGCGCAGCTGGCCGGCACCATCGCGCGCCACCGCACCCCCGATGAAAAGCGCCGCGCGATGACCGGGGCGCAACGCCTCAAGCGCGTGTTCGGCATCGACGTGAGCACCTCCACCTATTGCAGCGGCACGGTGCGGATAATCGCCAACACCACGAAGCGGCACCGCCCCGAAATCCCGAAATCCCGCGCACAGACGTCCGATCCGCCACCAAACCGGCGCTTGTGCGACCGCCGCCTACCCGCCAGACTGGCCTAGAAGGGTGTTTGAATTTCCTGTACGCGCCAGATATTCGGCGAAGTGCCTCTTGCCGGCGAACCACTTGGAGTCACGACATCACGGACGAGTCCACATCGGGCACCGATCGCTTGTCGATCAGTCAGCAGGGGCTTTCGGTCTGGGACCGGCATCCGTGGTTCGGCGTGGGCCCGCGCGCCTACGGCGAGTGTGTCTTCAGCCGCTCCGACGCCGAACTGCCCGGCACCAGCAAGGTCGACGCTTTCTGCGGCGTCATTGCAAGGAACGAGAACATCTGGATCGAGCGGCTAGCGGAGAACGGACTGCCGGCGCTGGCTCAAGCGGTGTTCGGCATCTATTCCTGCGCGTGCGGATTGCGCTCGCATGCGCGGCCGGTCACGCGCATCCGCAGCAGCGACGGAGACCTTCGCCCGTGACCCGCATCCTTGGGATCTCGGCATTCTATCACGACAGCGCGGCGGCGCTGATCGAGGATGGCCGCATCGTGGCAGCCGCGCAGGAGGAGCGCTTCAGCCGCAAGAAGCACGACGCGCGGTTCCCCCGCCAAGCCACCCGCTATTGCCTTGAAGCCGCGGGCATCGGCTTGGGCGATGTCGATCACGTGGTGTTCTACGACAAGCCGCTGCTGAAATTCGAGCGGCTGCTTGAAACCTACCTCGCGTACAGCCCGCGCGGCATCGCGTCGTTCCTGCAGGCGATGCCCGTCTGGCTCAAGGAAAAGCTCTACCTGAAACGGCTGTTGCGCAAGGAACTGGAACTGATGCCTGGTGGCGGATCCGCCAAGTTGCCGCCCCTGCTGTTTACCGAGCATCACCAGGCCCATGCAGCCGCGGCGTTCTACCCCAGCCCCTTCGAGGAGGCCGCCGTCATCTGCCTCGACGGCGTCGGCGAATGGGCCACCACCTCGGTGTGGACCGGCACGCGTGATGGCCTCAAACCAGCGTGGGAGCTGCGGTTCCCGCATTCACTGGGGCTTCTGTATTCCGCGTTCACCTATTACTGCGGCTTCAAGGTCAATTCGGGCGAGTACAAGCTGATGGGGCTCGCTCCCTATGGCGAGCCGCGCTACGCGGCGCTGATCCAGGAGCACCTGCTCGACCTGAAGGACGACGGCACGTTCCGGCTCGACATGAAGTACTTCGACTTCGCCACGGGCCTCACGATGACCAACGCGCACTTCGATGCGCTGCTGGGCGGGTCGCCGCGCCGCGCGGAGTCGCCGCTGGACCAGCGACACATGGACCTCGCGCGCTCGATCCAGCAGGTGACGGAGGAGGTCGTGCTGCGGATCGCCCGGACGGTGGCGCGGGAAACCGGCATGCGCGACCTCTGCATGGGGGGCGGGGTGGCCCTGAACTGCGTGGCCAACGGCCGCCTGCTGCGTGAAGGTCCGTTCGAGCGCATCTGGGTTCAACCCGCGGCCGGCGACGCGGGCAGCGCGCTTGGTGCGGCGTTGTGTGCATGGCACGACCATCTGCGCGCGCCGCGAACCGTGCAACCAGGCGATGCGATGCAGGGTTCCTGTCTCGGTCCCGCATATTCGGCAACGGAGATCAGGACGCGGTTGACGTCCGCCGGCGCGGTATTCACTGAAGTGGACGATGCCACGTTGTATGCGGACACCGCGCGTGCGCTCGGCACGGGTGAGGTGGTGGCGTGGTTCCAGGGACGCATGGAATTCGGGCCGCGCGCGCTCGGCAACCGTTCGATCCTGGGCGACCCGCGCAACCCCGGCATGCAACGGACGATGAACCTCAAGATCAAGTATCGGGAGTCGTTCCGGCCGTTCGCGCCAGCGGTGATGCGCGATCGCGTCAACGAGTACTTCGAGCTCGATACCGACAGCCCGTACATGCTGCTGGTCGCCCCCGTGCAACCGGCGTTGCGCCTGGCCGATGCCGCGCACGAAGCGAAGTTCGGCATCGACAAGCTGATGCAGCGTCGCTCCACGCTGCCCGCGATCACCCACGTCGACTACTCGGCGCGCGTGCAGACCGTCACGCGCGAGGACAATGCGCGGTTCCATGCGTTGCTCGATGCCTTTCATGAGGAAACCGGTTGCGCGGTGCTGATCAACACGTCGTTCAACGTGCGCGGCGAGCCGATCGTCTGCACGCCGGAGGATGCCTACCGCTGCTTCATGCGCACCGAGATTGACCAGCTGGTGGTAGGCAACTGCGTGATGCGGAAGGCCGCTCAGCCCCCCGTGGCGAAGGATGAGCGTTGGCAGCAGGAGTTCGAACTTGACTGAGCACACGCCGCAGCTCACCGATCGCGAGCTGCGCTGGTTCGGCGCGATCCTCGCCGTCGCCTTGGTCGTGGTGTTCTGCCTGCTGCTGCCCTTGCTCTACAGCCGGGAGATTCCGTGGTGGCCTGTCGGCATCGCCGCCCTGCTGGTGCTGCTCGCCGCGACGTGGCCACGGTCGCTCGCCCCCATGCATCGTGGCTGGATGCGGGTCGGCAATGTCTTGGGGTGGATCAACACGCGACTGCTGCTAGGAGCGGTGTTCTTCCTTCTAGTCGTGCCTCTGGGTGCGCTGATGCGGTTGCTGGGGCGGCACGGCATCGCCCGGGGACGTGATGCAAGTGCCGCGAGCTATCGCGTACCTGTCACCTCGAAGGACCCCGCCAAGGACCTGACGCGCCCGTTCTGACGGACGCGGCAGCCGCGTTTCAGAAAATGGTATAGATGAAGGGCGCCAGCACGGAGCCTTGGGCAAAGACCAGCAACGCGCCGAGCAGGATCAGCACGATGATGAGCGGCGCCAGCCAGAATTTCCTGCGGGTCCGCATGTACGCCCATAAGTCGGAGAGCAAGTCGAACATGACGTACGCCGTGGCGAGTAGCGAGACAGCCGACACGATACACGACGGGCCGACGACCAGCGCACGGCGCGAATCCGCTTGACCGTCGTGCACAACGCGATCCGCCTGAGTGCGATCAACGCGATCGTGCTGGCCGTGCTCGCCGAACCGGGGTCTCTCGGCTAATACATCTTCCTGCGTGGCACGCTGCATTACACGTGCCCAACCGTACCGATTCCTGCCCTTGCCACCCAGCCACCGCCGCTCACCGACTTTGTTTGGACCGGCGACTGACGACGAGCCGCCAATCCGTGAGCCATTCGACACAAAGAATCCGGCGCGGCCTCTGCGTCACCGCATTGCTCCAGGGCTTGCTGCTGCTGGCCATCGCGCAATGGGTGGAGACCGTCAACATCCCTTTGACTTCGTTTCGTTTCGGCGCAGCGGTCGTCGGGGCGGCCGGGCTGCTCGTCACCGGGCTGGCGATTGCTGCCTGGAAGATGCGGAACGATTTTGCGCTGGTCCTGAACAGCACGGTCCTGACGATGATCATCGCTTTCTCAGCTGGCTATCACCCGGTGCATGCCGGCGATCTGACGGTCGTGAACGGGCGCATGGTCTCGTGGCAATCGGAAACGGAATGGACAGAAATCAATGTCCGTGGTGATCCGCTTTTTGGATGGAGCAACAAGCCGAACACCGTTTCTCGTCAGAGCCACCAGGATTTCAAGGTCAGCTACGCGATCGATGGTGAAGGTTGGCGCCGTTTGCCCGCGCGTCCGGCCGGCAGCCCCGAAATATGGTTCCTCGGCTGCTCATTCACCTTCGGCGTTGGCGTCGATGATCAGCAGGCCTATCCCGCGCTACTTGCGCAAAAAGCCTGGCCGACGGCGCAAGTTCGCAATTTCTCCGTGTCCGGCTGGGGCACGACACAGGCATATCTGGTCCTGAAAAACCTGCTCACGGAGAAGACCAAGCCGCGCGCAATCCTGTACGGGTGGATCAATCACCACCGGCAGCGCAATTACCTGCGAGCCAGCTGGTTCTCCAAGTCGAAGGCACGCCAGATTCCACGGTTCGAGGTGGAAAGCGGCGAGCTGAGTTGGGTTGGCATGGTTCCCGGTTCGCAGGCGAAGATGCCCGAAGGACCCGAGCTGGATAAGAAAGAGGTCGCTGTGACCATTGCACTCGTGCGGGCCATGGCGGCGCTCACGCGCGAGCACGGCGTGCCTTTCATCATTGTGCTGCTGGATCCAACGGACCCTGAAATCAAAGCGGCCTTCACTGCGATTCCAGGCGTGAAGCTCATGGACGTGGGCGGCCTGAGCACGGCGTTTCACCCTAACGAAGGTCATCCGGCACCGCTCTGGCATCAGGTGGTCGCCCACGCGATTGCCGCCGACCCCCTGTTGTCGAACCTGACCGGCATGCCCGAGCTGCTCGCCCCCTCAGCCATCGCCGATCCGCCGATGCGCGAATGGCACTCATCGTGGGACCGGAGCCTGGGGGCCGGAAAGCTGTTCATCCGCTACCCGGCGCAACCAACCGACACCCTCAAGGTCGAGTTTGTCGGACCGCCCGCGCGAGAAGTCCGGAGTTCGGTGGTGCGTCATGGCGACATTCGCGCGACCAAGGGTCGCACCTATGCGTTCGAGATGGTGGCACGGGCATCGGGCCAGCGCCCACTGACATTCGCGCTTGATCGCGCAACGGCTCCTTTCGATAACCTCGGTCTTCGTGGAGACATCCAGCTGACCCCGGAGTGGCAAAGGGTGCGTCGTTACTTCGTGGCGACCGGCGACGACACTGCAGCGGCGCTGGCGCTGTCGGTTGGAGCAAGCACCGAGTCGATCGAATTCGCCACCGCGCCGTTACTGCGCGAGCTTGCCGGTGACGAGTTGGCTGCGGCCGCTGCGTCACTTGCTCAGCCGCAGTGGAAGCTCTCGGCCGAGCATCCTTCGCAGGCTTCGTTGGAGCATGTTTCTCCGGTACCGCAAACGCCATTTCTCGTGCGGGTGCAGGCCAGTGGCGAAGACATCTGGGAGATCCAGTTGCAACTGGATGGAATTGCCCTGGAGGCCGGACGTGAGTACACGTTTGCACTGCGCGCGCGGGCCGCCCGGGCCCGCCCCTGGAGTATGCGATCACGCTCGATCGGCCGAGCTGGGAGAATCTCGGTTTGTGGGGCAGGACGGAGTTGGGTCCCGGGTGGCAGGAGGTGCGACGAGACTTTATCGCCACCGCCGACGAGACCCATGCCCGAATGACCTTGGCGATCGGATCCAGTGAGGTGCCGGTCGAAATCGGGGAAGTCCGGTTGCTTGCGGGCGGCCGGGACCTGCTGCAAACCAAATAGCGAGGCGATACGGTTGGACAGTGTGGATACAGCAACACCCGACTCTCACGGGCCGGACGACCCCCCCCAGTCGGCCAGGCGCGAGGAGACATTGGCAGCGCGCCTGGCAATGCTGCTGCTGGCAGTGATGGCCACCCTGCAGGGAGCCATTTACCTGACCACCGGCGGCACGACGCAGCGGATCATCGGGATTGCCGTGCTGCTCGCCAGCGTGCTGCTCTTGCGGCTACCGATGAGCTTGCGCATGAAATTGCGGGCCATGGTCGTTTTGGCGATCGTGGGACTCGCCAATTTTGTCGTGCATATGACCCTCGAGCCCGAGCCGTATCCCGCGCGGATTCTGCAAATCGCTGTCATGTACGGCTACTCGTCGATGCTGTTGGCCGGCATCGGCGCATGGATCGCCCCACGGGTCGCCGTGGGCCTGCTCGTCTCCGCAATGGTCCTTGCGCTGGGCCTCACGCTCACCGAGGCCAGCATCTATCGCCTGACTGGCTACACCGAGGTCAAGCCAGGAATCGTGCGCTGGGAAGGGGGCACGGCACCGCATCCGATCCTGGAGGAGTACTACCCGCCCAATAGCACTGCCCGAACCATTTACGCGTCCAATCCTCGGGGCTACTTTCGCACGCAGGATAGCCGGCTCCAACAATGGCACATTGGCTTGAACCATCCTGGCAGCGGCGCTCGCCTGGTGTTGCCGGGGGTGCCCAAAGACGGCATCCGGATGGAAATCGAGCGTATCGAAGTCCCAACGCCCTGGCATGTGCAGGCGACCTTTGGAAGCTTTGCCGTGAATAAGGATGATCGCTACAAGATCAGATTCGAAGTGCGTGGCGCGGGTCCCCGTCCGTTCTCCTATGGAGTGAGCCAGGGTCACCCGCCCTGGGAGAATCTTGGCTGGTACCAGAAGACCGATATCGGTCCGGAATGGCGCGAGGTCGCCGGCGTTTTTCGTGCCACCAGCGACGAGGAGCGGGCGCGATTCACCTTTGACCTGGGCGACGACCTCCGGGCCGTGGACATACGCGGAGTGGCCGTCGAACACTTCGATACCTCCGAAAGTGTCATCGAGCCACCGACATTGGAGTACGCCGTGAGCTATCGCTTCAACGCACAGGGCTGTCGTGGCCCGGATGTGGGGAACGAGCGGCCGGCTGGTCGTCGACGGGTGCTGATGCTGGGTGACTCCTACACACTCGGGGTGGGCGTCCATGAGGAGGACACCTTCGCCGTGCAGTTGCAGTCGCTGCTGAACAGCCCAGCGGCAGCTCGCCGGGGCGAGAGCTTCGAGGTGGTCAATTGCGGGGTGAGCGGTTACGCGACCAAGCAAGAGCGTCAGTTGTTCGAGATTCTCGGGCCAGTGTTGCAGCCGGATATCGTCGTGCTGACCATGGTCCTCAACGATGATCGTTCCTGGCGAACCGATGTCGCCAATGGCAATGTCCCGAACAGCACCAAGTACGAACGTCTTTTCCGCATTTTCGGACGAGCCAAGGCCGCAGCAGGCAGCCACTCGACACTGCCGCTGGACTTTCGCGGGAGTCTTGCGGAAGTGCTGACCTTGAAGAAATTGGTCGAGGACGCGGGCGCGCGATTGGTGGTGATCTCCTTCCGCAATCAACCACTTTGGTACGGGGATTGGAAGAACTTGGCGGATACGATTTCGGGCGGGCTTGCGGGGACAGGCGTGCCGTTCCTGGATGTCGGCGATGCTCTGATCACCGACGAAAATTGGCGAGGTCTCCTGGTGCACGCGGACGGCGACTATCACCCCAATGAAATCGCGCACCGATCTGCAGCCGAGCAGATTGCGGAATTGCTGCGCAAGAACGCAATCGTGCCCGTGAGGTCGGCTCCCGCTGAGCTCGGTCGCGTCGGCGGGAAGCCCTGAAGCACCTCATCGTGTGTCGCAAGTACCGCTGACCGCGCTGCAGAACGCCGCGTCGATCGCTGGCCCTATGATCACCACCGAGGCGATGGTGGCCGAGGCCCCGAAGAAGGACGAGCCGGCGATGCCGGGCGGCGGTGGCATGGGCGGCATGAGCGGCATGGATTTCTGATCGAGCTCCAACCGTTTCACGCAATACACGAAGCCGGCCTTGTACCGGGCTTCGTGCGTCTGATGACCGTGTTTCTGTTCGTTCAGCGAGGCCGGTTAGCTGAATGCTGCGGCAGGTGCGCTCCGGCTACCCGAGGCCTATTCTCGCGCCATGAACAAGCCTCCCGTTCCCCCGGTCCCGCCCATGCCCGCACTCTTCTCGCGTCGTCAGACGCTCACGATGCTGGCTTCGTCCGTCGCGCTTGCAGCATGTGGTGGTGGCGGAGGCCGGTCGAATCCCACGCCGTCGCCGCCCCCTCCACCGCCACCCCCGCCGCCGCCGCCGCCGGTGACCGGCCCGGCCTGGTTCGGCTATGGGCGCAATGCGCAGCACACGGCAGCGAGCACGATCGCTTCGCAGGACCTGGTGCGCATCGCGTGGACGACCCCGGTGGACCTCGCACCGCAATACACGGCCTCCGGTGCACTGCTTACCCACTACGGCTCGCCGGTCGTCACCACCAATAACACCGTGATCATCCCGGTGAAGACGGGAGCGAGCGGTGGTTATCGTGTTGAAGGTCGCAACGGCGCGAGTGGCGCGCTGATCTGGTCGGCGAACACCGACTACGCGACGCCGCCGCGCAACTGGTTGCCGCCTTACAGCCCGCTGCTGACCGCGCAGGGCCGGCTCTACGTGCAAGGTGCCGGCGGCAAGCTGCTGGTGCGGACCGATGGGGATGCGGCCTCCGGCACGTTCGCGCCGCAGGTGTTCTATGGCGCTGCCAACTACAACGCCAATCCTGCTGCCTTCGACGCCAGCGTTTTCATCAACACCCCGCTGACCGCGGATGCGCAAGGCAATATTTTCTTCGGCTTCCAGGTGGCCGGAACGAATCCCGCCGGACTGGTGAGCGGCATCGCCCGGGTCACGCCGAGCGGCACCGGCACCTGGGTCGGCGTGGCCGCGGCCGCCGGCGATGCGTCGATCGTGAAGCCGGTGATGAATTGCGCGCCGGCGTTGTCGAACGATGGCGCCACCGTCTACATCGCGGTCAACCGCGGCGCGACCAGCGCGACCCAGAACGGCATGTTGCTTGCCCTCGACAGCACCACGCTGGCGACTCGGGCCAGCGTGGCCCTGCTCGATCCGTTCCTGGGCGGTCCGGCGCGCCTCAGCGACGACGGCACCGCGACACCGGTCGTCGGCCCGGATGGTCGAGTGTTCTATGGCGTGCTGGAACGGACGTTCGGCTCCCACAATGCGCGCGGCTGGCTGCTGCAGTTCGATGCCGCGCTCAATCCGGTGGGCGTACCGGGCAGCTTCGGTTGGGACGTGTCGCCGAGCGTGATCCCGGCATCGATGGTGCCTTCGTACACCGGCGACTCGACCTATCTGCTGGCGCAGAAATACAACAACTACGCCGGCGTCGGCACCGGTCTCGGGTTGAATCAGCTGGCCGTGCTCGATCCCGGCGCAAGCCAGGCCGATGCGATCACGCCGAGCGTGCAGGTGATGCGCGAGGTGCTGACCATCCTCGGGCCGACGCTGGACGCCGGTTCCACCACGGGTCGACGCGAGTGGTGCATCAACACCATGGTCACGGATCCGGAACGGAAGTCGATCCTCGCCAACAACGAAGACGGGATGCTGTATCGCTGGGACCTGACCACCAACACATTGGCGCAGGGCATCAGGCTCAATGCCGGCCTTGGCCAGGCCTACACGCCGACCTGGGTGGGTGCCGATGGCGGGGTCTACGCGATCAGCGATGCCAAGCTCTACGCGATCCGGGCCTAACGCCGGAACGGATCGCCGAAGCGGGGATCCGTGGTCAGCGCGGGGTCGTCCAGGGTCTTCAGGAAGGCGACCAGTGCCGCGCGATCAGCCGCATCCAGGTCCAGGCGTCGTGGCTCGCTCCCATGACGCAGGCGAGGATCCAGCGCCGGGCCGTCGCGGGCACCGGACGCATAGAAATCGACCACCTCCGCCAGGGTCGCGAAGCGGCCGTCGTGCATGTAAGGCCCGGTCAGGCCCACGCTGCGCAATGACGGTGCCTTGAACAGGCGCGTCTCGCCGGCATCCAGCCCGTTGCTGCGCGCGTCCGCCGCCAGGGCGAAGGTCGGCGGCCGGTGGCAGGCAGCGCAGCCGGCACCGCCTTGGTCGACATCGGCCATGAACAAGTGGCGGCCGCGATTCTCCTCCGGGGTGAAATCCGGCAAGTCGACGTCAAGCGCCCGGTTCGCTGCGGTGGGCGAGAACACCCGCGCGTAGCCGGCATCCCAGCGACTGTCGCGGGAGACCATCGCGCGCACGAATTGGGCGAGCGCCTGCTGGATGCGCGGCTCGCTGATCGTCGCGTTGCCGAATGCCCAGGCGAACAGGTCCGGGTAATAGGCGGTCGCCGCCATTTTCCGGGTCAGCGCGTCGATGCCGCCTGCCGGGCCGCCCCAGCCCATCTCGACCAGGGCATGGAGCGGCTGGCTCGCCTGCGCCTCGACATCGGCGGCGCGGCGGTCCCAGAACATCGTGCCCGGCTGCCAGTAGCGCAGGTTGCCAAGGCGCATCGCGTGGAAATCGGTGGTGCCGGCGGTGCTGATGCCGTTGCTGAAGCGCATCGGGTCGGTGAAGCCGAACCGCTGCTGGTGGCAGGACGCACACGAGGCGCGGTTGTTGGTGCTCAGCCGCAGATCGTGGAACAGCACCCGTCCGAGCGTCGCCACCCGGTCATCGACGGGGTTGGAGGCCGGGTTGTTGTCCAGCGCGGCCACCGTCTCGTCGAAGTACGCGGGAAGCGTAGGTGCCGCGTAGTTGGCGACATCCGCGAAATCGATGGTCGTGGCCGCCGCGACGCCCGCCGGTGTGGAAGGCGGCGCGCGTTCGCGGTTGCACGCCGCCAGCGCCAGCATCGCAGCGGTCAGCGTCAGCGCTCTCACGCTCTGCAAGTCGGTTCTCTCCCTTCGTCCCCGAATGATCCTAGCCCGGTTTGGCGGGGAACCAGGGCTTCCTTCCCGCCTCGCTGGCCCTGCGGTGCGCGGACGGATATGGTGTCCGCTGGCCAGTTCTGCGGGGAACAGCATGGTCGCCAGCGAGGGGCGGAATCGGAATCCGGGGGACGTGCCGGCTGGGTTGCGCCGGTGGGCGCGGGTCGTGCCATGAGCGCCTTCTTCGCGGAGATCAAACGCCGCAGCGTGATCCGGGTGGCGGGGCTCTACCTGGCCGGGGTCTGGCTGCTGGTGCAGGTCGCCGGCACCGTGTTGCCGATGCTGGATGCGCCCGCCTGGATCGCGCGCACCTTGCTGATCGTGCTGGCGATCGGGTTCGTGCCGGTACTGGTACTCACCTGGGCCTTCGAGTGGACCCCCGACGGGCTGGTGCGCGACGCCGACGCAACCCGCGACGGCAGCGTGCGCACCGGCAAGCGCCTGGATCGCTGGATCATGGTGCTGCTGGCATTGGCGCTGGGGTACTTCGCGGTGGACAAGTTCGTGTTGTCGCCGGCGCGCGAACAGGCGCGCATGCAGGTGGCGCGCGACGAGGGCCGCAGTGAAGCCATCGTCGCCGCATTCGGCGACCAGTCGATCGCCGTGCTGGCATTCCGCGACATGAGCCAGGCGCGCGACCAGGGGTATTTCTCCGAAGGAATCGCCGAGCAGATGTTGAACCTGCTCACCCGGGTGCAGGGGCTGCGGGTGACCTCGCGCGCGTCGGCATTCTCGTTCGCGGGCAAGGACGTGGACATCCCCACCATCGCGCGCAAGTTGAACGTCCGCTACGTGCTGGACGGGTCGGTGCGCAAGGCTGGCGATCACATCCGCATTTCCGCGCAACTCATCGATGGCCGCTCCGACACCCAACTGTGGTCGCAGACCTTCGATCGCCCGCTGCAGGACATCTTCACCATCCAGGACGAGATCGCCGCGACCGTGGTCGAACAACTCAAGATCGAGTTGCTGGGCGCGGTGCCGACGGTGCGCAAGACCAAGCCGGAAGCGCTGCGTCTGTACCTGGAGAGCCTTGCGGCCTACCGCCAGCACACGCCCGCTTCCTACGAACAGTCCAGGACGCTGGCCCGCCAGGCGCTGGATATCGATCCTGAGTACGTCGATGCCTGGAACATGCTTGCAGTGGTCTACAGCAGCCTGGCCGACAAGGGCCTGATACCGGGCGAGCAGGGCTATGCCATGGCGATCGAGACGGCGCGCAAGGCGCTGGCGATCGACCCGGACTCGGCCGACGCCCACGCGGAGCTGGCGCATGTCGCGCTCAGCGCCGAAGACGATCAGAAGGAGGCGGCGCGCTACCTGCAACAGGCATTGGCGCTGGAACCCCACAACGTTTACGCATTGGGTGGTGCCGCGACCCTGGCCAAGAGCCTGGGCAGGCTCGATGTCGCGGTGAGGCTCCAGCAGGAGGCGGTCGAACGCGACCCGCTCATGTCCAATGCGTTTTCGGAACTCTGCCTGGCGCTGTTCCAGTCCGGTCGGGTCGACGACAGCATCGTCCAGTGTCGCAAGGCGCTTGAGCTATCGCCCAACCGCATCGTGACCCATTACACGTTGGCCACTGCGTTGCTGGCCAAGGGCGATGCGCGCGAGGCGCTGGCCGAAGCGGACGCGGAGCCGTTCGAGCCGTTCCGGATGTTCGGCCGGGCGATGGCCTACCACTCGCTGGGCGACAAGGCGCGTTCCGACGCCGAACTCGCCGCGACGATCGCCAAGTACGAGAAGGATGCCGCCTATAACATCGCCTATGTCGAGGCCTGGCGCGGCAACGTGGACCAAGCCTTCGCCTGGCTCGACAAGGCGGTGGAGTATCGCGACTCGGGATTGCCGTTGATCGCGGCGGACCCGATGTTCGCCAACATCAAGCGCGATCCGCGCTGGCTGCCGTTCCTGCGCAAGCAGGGCAAGTCCCCCGAGCAACTGGCGGCGATCCGCTTCGAGGTGCCGCTGGCAACGACTGATGCGGGCAAGTCCCCGGCCACGCCAGCGGCGGGTGCAGCACGTCCGCCCGCCCCATGTCTCGATAGACGCGGGGCGCGGTCGGTGGGCAGGTCCCTGGGTATCGCTGCAACCACGTACCCTTGTGTTTCACCTTCGCGCAGTTGGGGTCGATCTTGCTTGAGCTTTGCATTGCCGCGTCACCGGAACCGTCAGGCCAGCAGGCCGCGGCGGCCGTCGCATTGCTGCAGCGGGGCGATGCCGCTGCGGCGCAACGCATCCATCGCCAGGCACTGGATGCCGGTCCGCGGCATGCGTCGAGCTGGTCCAACCTGGCGGCGCTCGCCGTTGGCCTGGGCGATGCCGCTGTGGCCCGGTCGCATGCCAAGCGGGCGTTGTCGCTGGATCCGCGTTCGGCCGATGCCTGGGTCAATTTCGGCGTGGCCAGCTGGCATGCGGGAGTGCGTCGCGAGGCCGCGCAGGCCACGCACCACGCGCTGCAGCTGTCACCGGGGATGGAAACGGCAGCCCTCAACCTGGCGTTGATGTTCCGCGCCGCGCAGGAGCCGCAGCGTGCACGTGCGGCGCTGGAAGACGCACTGGCGCGCAATGGCGGCTCGGTGCGCCTGCACCAGGTCAATGCCGGCTTGTGCCGGCTGGCCGGCGATGCGGAGGCGACACGTCGCCATGCGTCGGCCGCGTTGGCGATCCTGTTGCCGACGTTGCTGCCAGCGAAGCTACCGGAGGACGGTTCCGAGCCCGCGGCCGATGTCGCGCAGGCGCATTTGCTAGCGGCCATGACCGATGCCTGCGACCGTCTGCAACATGCCGGCATCGCGCATGTGCTGATCGGCGGCGTGGTGCTCGGCATCGCCCGCGAAGGCAACCCCTTCGTCGGCGACAAGGACATCGATATCGCGCTGGACGATGGCGTGGATCGCGATGCCGTCGCGGCGGCGTTCGCCGCCGGATTCACGCCGGTGCGGGTGCCTGCGGCGCACGCGCGCGACGCGCGGCGCTGGTGCATGGGCTACACCCATGAGGTGACCGGAATCGGTATCGACCTGTTCTTCATGCAGCGCGGCGACACCACGATCCGCCAGGGGCTGGGTTGGCCAGACCAGTTGTTGTACGACTATCCGTCGTTCGTCCCCGGCATGCTGGCATGGCGCGGACGCGACTGGCCGGTGCCGGCCCCCCTGGAGGCCTACCTGGCGAGCAACTACGGTGACGACTGGCGCAGCCCGTGGCGCGAGGTGGGTGACGGTCGCCGCTTCGACAAGCGCTGGTTCGATACCCAAGTATCGTGTCCGGGGCTGGTGGCCGAGTCGATACCGCGCGCAGTCAACCTGGTGCTGCTGCGGCTGATCGCGTCATTGCGCCAAGGCCAATGGGCGAAGGCGCTCGCGTTGTGCGACCAGGTCCTGGTGCGCGAGTTCATTGGCGAGGTAGAGGCCGTCCGCCGGCATCTGCTGGGGGCCGGGATTCAGTAACCTGTCGCATCTGCGCAGGAGGTGCCGTGGCGAAACTGCAACTGGAAGTCCGGGTTTCGAAATCCCCGGAACTGGCCGCGCATGGCGTGCTTCAGGCGATCCGCGCGGTTGGGGCGGGCGACAAGGCGGGTGCAATGCGCGGTTACCGGGAGGCGCTGGCAATGCGCTTCGTGCATCCCACCAGCTGGTCCAACCTGGCGGCATTGGCGATCGGGTTGCAGGATCATGCGGCTGCGCGCCAGCACGCGATGCGCGCCCTGCAACTGGATGCGCGCCATGTCGATGCGTGGGTGAACCTGGGCGTGGCCAGCTGGCATGCGGGGCAGCGGCGCGATGCCGCGCAGGCGATGGACCAGGCGCTGCAACATGCGCCAGGAGTGGAGGCGGCCGCACTCAACTATGCAGGGATGCTGCGCGTGGTGGAGCGGCTGCCACAGGCGCATGAGGTGTTGACCCGTGCGGTCCAGGCCAATCCCCGGCAGTGGCGATTGCACAGGGCCCTGGCCGAGAACGCCCGCTTGCTGGAACGCCACGACATCGCCCGCCGGCATGTACTGGCGACACTGAAGGCAATGCCGCTGCCGCGCGCCGCGATGCAGAGCCCTGCTGCAACCAAGCCCGGGCAGGAGGACGCAGGCGAAGCGGTGGCGGACACCTTGCTGGCGACCGCCGATGCCTTGCAGCGTGCCGGCTTGCCGTTCCACTTGATCGGCGGCACCTTGCTGGCCCTGTACCGCGACGGCGCGCTGTTCCCGCACGACAAGGACATCGATCTGGGGATGCCGCATGACGTGGATCGTGGTGCGGTGGAGGCGGCGCTGGCGGACGGATTCGTGCCGATGGTGCGTCCGGACAGCCAGCAGGCGGCCGACTCCCGCGAATGGGTGATGGGTTTCACCCATCAGGCCACCGGCATCGGTGTCGACCTCATGTTCGTGCAGGCGCGCGGCGATCGCATACGGTTCCAGCTTGGATGGCCCGATCACCTTGCGTGCGAAGTCCCGGCGTACGGGCTGGAGGCATTGACCTGGCGCGGTCGCGATTGGTCGGTGCCGTCGCCGCCCGAGCGCTATCTGTCCGCGCTCTACGGTCCCGACTGGAACGGCGAAGTGCATGGCCGCGGGTTCGACCGGCGCTACTTCGACACCCAGGTATCGAATCCCTCGCGCACGCCGGATTCGCTGCCGCGCGCGGTGACGTTGGCCCTGCTGCGGCTGGTCGAAGCCCTGCGCAACGGCAACCTGGAAAAGGCGGATGCGTTGGCGCTCCAGGTGCTGGCGCGCGAGGATCTGACCGAAGTACGTCGCCTGCGCGCACGCCTGGCTGCGGCGGGTTCGGCCTGACGATGGCGGATGCGGACGGCATGGTGTCTTGCCTGATTCCTGCGGCGGGTACGGGCGAACGGCTGGGCCTGGGGCCGAAGGGCTTGCTGGAGCTGCACGGCCGGCCATTGCTGTGCTGGGTGGCCGACAAGGCCCTGCAGGTGGCCGACGAGGTGCTGGTGGCGGTGCCGTTGGACTGCGTGGAAACCACTGCGGCGCTATTGCCGCAGTGCCGTGTGATCGCCGGTGGCGACAGCCGCCAGGACAGCATCGCCATGCTGGCCGGGCAGGCGCGCGGTGACTGGTTGCTGGTGCATGACGCGGCGCGCCCGTTTGTCAGCCTCGCGCTGTTCCAGCAGGTCATCGCCACGGCAAGGCAACACGGTTGTGCGGGTGCGTTCCTGTCGCCGGCGGTGCCGGTTGCGCGTCTGCGCGAGGGGCGTGTGGTCGAAGCCCATGCCGGCCACGAAGTCGGCATCTTCCAGACTCCGCAGGTGTATTCGCGCGCCGACATGAACAGGATGCTGCAGCATCAGGCCACCGTGCCCGGCTGGTTTGCGCAGTCGGCGGTGCAACTGGCGCTGGCCGCTGGCATCGAGGTTCACGCGGTGCCGGGCGAAGCGCACAATTTCAAGATCACCACCGCCGGTGACTGGCACGTGGCGCAACACCTGGGACATCTGCTGGCATGACTTCCGCACTGCGTCTGCTGGTCGACCATCCGGACCTGTTCCGGTGGGACACCGGCCTCGATCGCGCCGACTACATCGAGGCGCGTTACACCGTGGGTTCGCAATTGGACGGCGAGACCACCGCGGTGGCGATGGCGATGGAGCAGAGCGCGGCGATCACCGCGATCCGCGGATATGTGGAGCCGGATGCGCTGATGCGCGCGAGTACCGTGCGTGTGCTGTCGGTGGACGCGTTGGATGCGCCGGCGATGTCGGATATCGCGCCCTACGATGGCGATCCTGCGCAGCACGACCCCGCGCGCGCGCGGCTATGGCGGATCGCGCTGGCGATCCCGCTGCGCCTGCTGCCTGCCAGGCCCACGCAGCTGTTGAACGGCGTGGTCGGCGACATGCCGCGCTACGGTTTCATCACCCGCTTCCGGCTGGAGGCGCTGGCCTTCCCCGAGAGTGGTTTCGGGCCCGGCCCGGGCTTCGGTGTCGCCGGCTTGCGCCAGCGCTTCGACGTGCCCCGCGGCCCGTTGCTGTGCCGGCCGCAGCGGCCGGCGGTGGGCATCGACATCGACACCATGGCCCGCCTCAACCACGACGTATTGGTCGGCGGTTGCCATCTGGTCAAGGACTGCGAGCTGCAGGCGTTCGCGGATGACGAGGCCTTCGCCGCCCATGTGCGCGCGATGGCCGCCTCGCGCGATGCGGCAGCGGATCGCGCCGGCGAGAAGAAGGGTTACATCGCCAGTCTTGTCTGCGAACCGGACGAACTCGCCTCGCGCCTGCAGATCGCCCACGACGCCGGCGTGGACGGGGTGTTGCTGGCGCCGATGCTGCAGGGCCTGGGCACACTGGCCTGGGTCGCGAAGCAGGGCGGCATGCCGATCCTGGCGCATACCAGTTGTTCCGAACTGTTCACCCGGCATCCGGGATGGGGCATCGCGCCGACGCTGCTCAACGCGATCTTCGAGTGTTATGGCGCGGACATGGTCATTGCGCCCGGCGGCTTCGGTGACGACGGCATTGCAGGTGAATGGTCGCAGCCGGGCGCGACAGCCGCTCCGCGTGCGCTGCCGCTGCTGCAGGGCGGCAAGCAACCCGCCGGGCTGGCTGCATACCGCCGCGCCATCGGCGGCGACGACTACGTGCTCAACGTGGCCTCGTGGCTGGATGTGCACCAGGACGGCGTCGAGGCCGCCGCACGCGCGTTCCGCGCTGCCATCGATACGCAAGCCTAGGCCCGAGACGCGGCGTCCGCGCCAGCACCCCCGCAGCTGCGGGATTCAAGCGCGCATCGCTCGCAGCGACACTTCCGTTGCGGGCGCTTGGCCCGGCAGCGAAGGGAACCGCGACATGGGCAAGCTCAGGACACCGATGATCGCGTTGGCGATCGCCTGCTTCGGCGTGTGCGCCGTCGCGCCGTCACAGGCGCAGGACGCGCCCGTCGTCACCCTGCCGGCGAAGCAGATGGAGGATTACCTCGGCCGCATCCAGGGCAAGGAAGCGCAGATCGCCTACCTGCCGGCCATGCAGTTGCGTTGGGCGGTACGCAGCAAGGCCACCGCCACCGGCGGCGTGTTCCGCAAGCACAAGTCCAGCAAGGAAATCTTCGCGCCGTTCGACCAGGCGGTGCTGGAGCGCGTGCTGGTCGCCTTGCAGGATGATCTTGCCGCGCGTTTCGAGGCGGCCGGCTGGCAGGCCATGACCGCGGGCGAACTCGGCACCGATATGCCGCAGATGAAGACTCTGAAGCCGGATGCGGAGTTGGGTTTGCCGCTGCTGAAGTACAACGACACGGTCAACGCGCAGGACCACGTGGTCGTTTCGCTTCCCGGCACCGCGCCGGTGGATCCGAAGGCGATCAGTAACGGCATGGCGATCCAGCGCTTCCTCAAGGGCAAGAAGGGCCTGAACGCCAACATCGTCTACACCTTCGCGCCCGGTACGGTCGGCGAAACCGATTCGCGCATGCTCGGAACCGAAGCCGGCGCCGGCCTGTGGTTCAACGCGCGCGCCGATTTCAACGGTGCCGAGCGTGGCGGCTGGGGCAACATCAACATCAAGCCAGAGGGTCTGGTGGTGGTGCCGGACATCGGCACACTCGGCGAAATCGCCGGCTCCAAGGCGGGCACGGCGGAGAACGTGATCCGCTTCATCGGCGGCATGGGCGGCGTGGATCGCACCGGTTACCAGATGACCCCCGACTGGGCCAAGGCCGAGGCCGCGATGCTCGCCGCCGGCAAGGCCTTCAACGCGGAACTGGTGGCGCGGCTGAAGTAGGGAGGGGCCTCCAAGGCCGGCTATGCTGCCGGCCTTGGAGGGTTTCATGACGACACCAACGAACGCCGATGTCCTGATCATCGGTGGCGGCCACAACGGCCTGGTCTGCGCGGCGTATCTCGCGGCGACAGGCCTGAAAGTGCGCGTGCTGGAGCGCCGGCACATCGTCGGCGGCGCGGCGGTGACCGAGGAATTCCACCCCGGTTTCCGTAATTCGGTGGCCAGCTACACGGTCAGCCTGCTCAATCCGAAGGTGATCCGCGACCTGCACCTGCACGAGCACGGCCTGCGCGTGGTCGAGCGACCGTACGCGAATTTCCTGCCGTTGCCGGACGGGCGCAGCTTCCGCCTGGGCGGCGGACATACCGAAAGCGAGATCGCGAAGTTCGCGCCGGGCGACGTCGCCCGCTGGGCCGACTACACCGCGATGCTCGACCGCGTGGTGGCGGTGCTGAAGGAACTCATCCACCTCACGCCACCCAACATCGGCGAGCGCATCGCCTTCGCCGAATGGCTCGGTTCGTATGCGGTGGCGAAACGCCTGAAGCATCTCGACCTGCGTGGCCGCCGCGACCTGCTCGACCTGTTCACCAAGTCCGCCGGCGAATTGCTCGACCATTATTTCGAAGGCGAGCCGCTGAAGGCGGTGCTGGGCTGGGATTCGGTGGTCGGCAATTTCGCCAGTCCGTACACCCCCGGCAGCGCCTATGTGCTGCTGCACCACCTGTTCGGCGAAGTGAACGGCAAGACCGGCGTGTGGGGCCACGCGATCGGCGGCATGGGTGCGATCACCCAGGCGATGCGCAAGGAATGCGAAGCGCGCGGCGTCGCCATCGAGACCGGTGCCGAGGTCGTCAGACTCATCATCGAGAACGAGAAAGCCGTTGGCGTCGTGCTCACCGATGGCCGCGAGCTGCGCGCATCCACGATCGTCAGCAACCTCAATCCGAAGCTGCTGTACACGAAGCTCGTGGAACGCCGGCAACTCGACGACGACACCGCGCAGCGCATCGAACGCTATCGCAATGGTTCCGGCACCTTCCGCATGAACGTCGCGCTGAGCGAATTGCCGGACTTCACCGCGATGCCGGGCACCCATCTGCAGCCGCACCACTCCAGCGGCATCCTGATCGGGCCTTCGCTGCAGTATTTCGAGCAGGCGTATTTCGATGCGAAATCGAAGTCGCATAACGCCGGCTGGGCACGCAAGCCGATCGTCGAGGTGGTGATTTCGTCGACGCTCGACGACACGCTGGCGCCTGCGGGCCAGCACGTCGCCAGTCTGTTCTGCCAGCAGGTGAATCCGATCATCTCCGACGAGGACGGCGGCTGGGACGCGCATCGCGACACGGTTGCGAAGCTGATGATCGACACCGTCAACGACTACGCGCCGAACTTCGCGCGCAGCGTGCTCGGCTACGAGGCGTTGAGCCCGCTCGACCTGGAGCGACGCATCGGCCTGGTCGGCGGCGACATCTTCCACGGCGCGCTCGGCCTCGACCAGATGTTCAGTGCGCGCCCGCTGCTCGGGCAGGGCAACTATCGCGGTGCGTTCAAGCAGCTCTATCTTTGCGGCTCCGGCACCCATCCCGGCGGTGGTGTCACCGGCCTGCCGGGACGCAATGCCGCGCGTGAAATCCTCAAGGATCTTGGCAAGGGTCCTCGGCCGGACTAGTCGGCAACGAAGATGCAGGCATCGGGTGTGGCGGGAGTTCGCGCAGCGGCATTTCGAGCCGCGTAGCGAATTCCCGCCACGCCCGGTGCCGGTCACGAACCGGCATCGTGTAAAAGCCTGTTATTCCAGCCACGGATTGCGCATCGGCGCGACCGTCGCATCCTTCGGGGCTGCTTCGATGGCGGCGATCTGCGCCTTCAGTTGCGCAGCGATGCCCGGTTCGACCGGTACCTTGGTCTGCGTCAGCAAGCGACGATAGGCGGCGATGGCCTCGGCGCGCCGGCCTTGGCGCAAATACGCATTGCCCAGTTCCACCCCCGCATCGACCTTCGCGGGTAGCTGCGCGACGACTTCTTCCAGGCGGTCGGAGACCAGCTTCCAGTCGTCGCCATTTTCCTTGTAGATGTAGTCGCTGACCTTGGAGAACATGCTGCCGGCGCGGGTCTGCGGGCGCGTCATCTCGCCGTGCCAGATGCCGACGATGCCGAAGCGCTCGACCAGTGTCATGTCCTTGAACACGACCTGCGGATCCCAGTCCCATTGCGGCCACGGCAGCGTGTCCATCATCGGATACACGAAGTACCCGCGGTAATGACCGGCGACATTGGTGTCGTCCAGCGATTCCACGCGCCGGCGGAAATTCAACTTCCCTGCGCGGATCTGTTGCTCGCCCATCCAGTAGTCGATGTACAGCGGCTCGCCGGAGGGCGCGATCACGCGGTCGTGGAAGCCACGGATCTCGTGGAAGCGCTGGCCCAGGTCGAGACCCTCGTTGCCGAAATAGCGATAGGCGTTTTTGCTGCCGCCGGCAAGCTCGTTGTGGTACTCCCACAGCCGCGGCTCGCGCAGAGTCATGCCTGCGGCCAGCAGATACAACGCCGCCACGCCGATGAGCAGTGGACGCGAGCGCTGTTGCATCGCGATGCCGAGCGCGCCGCCTGCGACGATCGCCATGCCCACCAGCACCGGCAATGCGTGACGCACGCCGCCCCAGATGCCTTCCGATCCCATCAGCGCCACCATGGGGAAGCCGCAGGCCGCGACCACCGCGGCCAGGCTCCAGCGCGCGCTGGGCGGCAATCGCGTGCGCACCAGCAAGGGCAACGCGGCGAGCA
Organism: Thermomonas carbonis; assembly: GCF_014396975.1. Lineage (NCBI taxonomy): Bacteria > Pseudomonadati > Pseudomonadota > Gammaproteobacteria > Lysobacterales > Lysobacteraceae > Thermomonas > Thermomonas carbonis. The sequence continues at coordinate 569,748 of NZ_CP060719.1, read as the reverse complement.
GCAATGCCATCAGCGCGAGCGGAAGTTTCGAGGCGATGATCGCCGGCCAGCTGAACCAGGGCGGGTTGCCGTAATAGGTCTTGCCCCAGACCTGGTGCATGCCGATGCCGCGGCCTTCCACGCCGGTGCGGACGGTGTCGGCCAAGCCCCACAGATACGCGCGCGGCAGCAACTGGTGTTCGTCGGCGAAGGCGATCGCGTTGCGCCAGTGCGGCAGTTTCAGTTCATCGATCTTGTCCGCGATCGGCCGGTTGAAGGCATCGCCGCCATCGGCCCCGGCATGGAAGTGCAGTCCGTACATCGACCACAGAACAACCACCGCCAACAACGCCACTACCGAAAGTTGCATAGCGCGCCGGATAAGCGCCATGCCTCCTTGCCGCCAGCCGCAGCACGCCGCGATCACCAGGCCGATGCCGAGCCCGCCCAATCCCGCAAGTGCCGAATGCTTGGACGCCAGCGCGACGCCCATCGCCAGGCCGCATGCGATCGCCCATCGCCAATGCCACGTCGAGGCGAGCAGGCCGGCGCACAGCGCGGCGATGGCGAGCGACAGCGCCAGCGGCAGGTCGGTCATCACCACCGGCAGGTGCGCGCCCACGGTGGGTTCAAGGGCGAGGAACACCAGCGTTCCGGTGGCCCACGCCAGCCCGAACGCGCGCCACACGAGCAGACCCAGCACCGCCAGCATCAGGCAGTGCAGCGTCCACAGCGAGATCCGTGCGCGAACCTGTACGGCGCGTGGGTCGTTGCCGAAGAACATGGTCTTCTCGACCCATTCGCGTTCCTGCGACTTTTCCCGCAGATCCGGCGTGGGTGGCAGGTGGAACGTCTCCGGCATCCACGCGCCGACCCAAAGCTTCACCAGCGGGGGATGCTCGGGGTTGAGATGGAACCCTTCACCGCGCACGTAAGCGGTGCCGGCCACCACGTGCCAGGGCTCGTCCACGGTGAAACTGTCGAGCCTGGTGCCCACCGACGAACGCAGTCCGGCAAGCAACGCGAGCGTCAGCAGCAGGACGATGCCGATCCAGCGCGGGGCAGGGAGATAACGGATGGGTGCCATCGGTAGGGCAAACGCGGGCGAGTCCATGCGCAGGACAGGGCGGTGGCCCGTTCCGTGCCCGCGCCGCGTATTCCCGCTGAAAGGGACATTGGGGAGACACCATGGGACGCACGCCGCTCTTCCGCCTGCTGCAGCGCGCTGCCGCCATCGCCCGCGCGTCGCGCCACCAGCGCATGCCGCTGGACGAATTCGTTGATGCGGTGCACGCGCAGCGGATCGACCGCCGCCGGCGCCGCCTGCTGCAGGGCGCGGGAGCGAGTGCATTGCTTGCCGGTTGCAGTTCGGTGCCCGCACCGATGCGCGCCGGAGCCGCTGACGAGGTCGTCATCGTCGGTGCCGGCATCGCCGGACTCACCGCGGCGTGGCGATTGCGGCAGCAGGGCGTGCGAGTGCGCGTGTTCGAGGCGCAGGAGCGCATCGGCGGACGCATGCTCAGCCTGCGCGATCCGTCTTTGTTCCCGAATGGCGCCGATGGACAGGTGATCGAACTCGGCGGCGAACTGATCGACACCGGCCACGCGCGCATCCGCGCATTGGCGGGCGAACTCGGCATCGCGCTGGACGACCTGCTGGATGGCGACCGCGACCACGAGACCTGGTTCTTCGATGGCCGCGCGATCGGCGAGGCCGAACTGGTACGCGCCTTCGTGCCGGTCGCCGCGGCGATCGAGCGCGACCTCGCCTCCGCCGGCGATGGCGCCTACGACCATACCGACAGCAACCCGGCGTTCCGCGCGCTGGACGCGATGAGCATCAGCCAGTGGTTCGATCGCAACGGCGTGACTGGCTGGCTGCGCAAGCTGCTGGACGTGGCCTACACCACCGAGATGGGGCTGGAGATCGACCAGCAGTCCGCGCTGAATTTCCTCACCTTCGTCGGCACCGAGGACAAGGACGCGTTCAAGATCTTCGGCGAGAGCGACGAACGCTTCCACGTGCGTGGCGGCAACGATCTGATCCCGCGCACGCTTGGCACGAAATTGACCGATGCGATCGAACCCGGCCATGTGCTGGAAGCGATCCGTGGCGAGGCCGGCGGCTATGTCCTGACCTTCCGCAAGGGCGCGACCTCGCGTGAGGTACGTGCAAGGCAAGTGATCCTCGCGTTGCCGTTCACGCTGTTGCGCAAGGTGCGCGTCGATGTCGAATTGCCGGCATTGAAGAAGCACGCCATCGAACAACTCACCTACGGCACCAACGCCAAGCTGATGATCGGCTTCGAGCGGCGCACCTGGCGCGAGCACGGCGCGAACGGCGCATCGATGAGCGACCTCGCCTACCAGACCACGTGGGACACCTCGCGCAAGCAGGCCGGCATCGCCGGGGCGCTGACCAATTTCACCGGTGGCCGGCACGGTATCGAACTGGGGCAGGGCACGCCGAAGCAGCAGGCCGAAGCTGCCGTGCGCGACCTGGAGCGCCTGTTCCCGGGCATAGCCGCCGCGCGCGGCAATGCCCGCGAGGCACGCATGCACTGGCCGAGCAATCCGTGGGTACTGGGCAGCTACGCCTGCTTCCGGCCCGGCGACTGGGCGGGCCTGGGTGGGGTAATGGGCGAGTCCGTGGGCGGCCTGCACTTTGCCGGCGAACATTGCTCGGTCGAAGCGCAGGGCTTCATGGAGGGTGGCTGCGAATCCGGCGAGCTGGCGGCGCAGGCCGTGCTGGCGCAGCGGGGCATCGCACGCGCGGCGTGATTGCTGCACCGCGCGGTGCAATTTTGCAGTGCAGCGTGCAAACCACCTAACGAATCCTTCACAGTCGCCCCGCGTCCCGACGTGGGGGAGGGAGCAAGCCCGCTGAGACTTCGGTCTGAGCGGGCTTTTTTATGCCTGTCGCCTTTTCCGGCCGCGACGCCGGCGTGGCGATCAGTCCGCCGGCACCGTGCGCGGCAGCGCCCATTCGCGCAGCGCCTGCACCTGTTCCGCCATCAGCACCGACAGCGGGCGGGTGTCGCGGATCGCCTGCATCAGCGTGGTGGTATCGAGCCCGGCCCCAGTGGCATGCGCGGCATACAGCGCGCTGACGATGACCTGTTCGATCTCCGCGCCGGAGAAGCCATCGGCCGCGGCGGCCAGTGCCGACAGGTCGAGATCATCCTTTGCCAGCGAGCGCCGGTCCAGGTGCAGGGCGAAGATATCGACGCGGGTGGCCGGGTCGGGCAGGTCGATGAAGAAGATTTCGTCGAAGCGACCCTTGCGCAGCAGTTCCGCGGGCAGGTCATGCACCTGGTTGGCGGTGGCGACCAGGAACACCCGCGACTTGCGCTCGGCCATCCAGGTCAGCAGGTAACCCAGCACCCGCCGCGACAGTCCGTCGCTCTCGCCGTTGCCGGCGGCCAGGCCCTTTTCGATCTCGTCGATCCACAGCACGCAGGGCGCGAGCTGTTCGGTGGAGGCGAGCGCGGCACGCAGGTTCTTCTCCGTTTCGCCGTGGTACTTGTCGTACAGGGTGCCGAAGTCCAGCCGCACCAGCGGCACCCCGAACCCGCCGGCCACCGCCTTCGCCAGCAGCGACTTGCCGCAGCCCTGTACCCCAAGCAGCAGCATGCCCTTGGGCGGTTCCAGGCCGGCTGGCGGCGGGTCCTGCACGAACGGCAGGCGCCGCTGCTCGACCCAGCGTTTCAGCCGGCGCGCGCCACCGACGTCGGCGAAGCGGGCGGTGTCGTACTCGTAATGCAGGTGGCCGCTCTTGTTGAGCAGCTCGAACTTCAGCCGCGAAAGTTCCGGCAGGTCGCCCGGTCCCAGCGCACCGTCGCGGTAAATGAGGTGGCGAGCGATCCGGCGCGCGTCGGTCAGGCTCATGCCCTGCAGGTTGCGCACGATCTGGCGCACCGCGTCGGCATCCACTTCGACCCTGCGGCCACCGTTCTGCGCGGTGTAGGCCGCGGCTTCCTCCTTCACCAGCTTGAGCAGCGCGTTGGCGTCGGGCAGGCGCAGCGAGACGCGCACCGCGAACGGTTCCAGCGCGGCCGGCAGTTCGACCTTGGTGCCGATCAGCACCAGCACGTGCGGCTGGCTGCCGCGGCGCTGGATCAGGTCGCGCAGCGCGCGCTGGTAGCTGGCGTAGCCGAGGTAGGGATGCGCGTCCAGCAGCAGGTAGATGCCGCGCTGGCTCGCATTGCGGATCTCCTGCAGGGTCGCGCTGAGGTCGGGCGCGATGCCCTCCTCGTCCTCGCGATCCATGTCGATCCGGCGCAGCCCTTCGGTCACCGACCAGCGATACAGCGCACGCCAGGCATGCATCAGCGATTGCCGGAACAGCTCGACCACGCGCGCTTCGTCGGGCGTCTCGATGACCAGCAACGGGGTGTCGGCGCGGATCAGCGCGACCAGGTCCTGCAATTCACTCATGGCCGGCACCATAGCGGCGGCCACGCGATGCCACAATCGGGCATGGATCTCGATCACGCGGACGACTTGCGGGACATCGCGCAGCGCGCCTGCTCCCGACTGCGCGCGGCGGGTTGCGCGATCGATGTCGCCGACGAGCCCGCGATAGGCAAGCTCGCCATCGCCAGCGAGTTCGCCATCGCCACCCTGGTGCGGCAGCCGACGCTGCTGGCGACACTGCAGGCCGACGCCGCAACGCCGCTGCCGCTACCGATCTTGGATGCCGGCAACCGTGCCGATTGGGCCCGCCTGTTGCGCCTGCACCGGCAGGCGGAATCGACTCGAATGGTGTGGCGGGACGTCATCCAAGCCGCACCGGTCGAGGAGATCCTTGCCGCCAGCACCGCCCTCGCCGATGGCTGCCTGCAGCTGGCGCTGGACGCGCTGGAAGCAGAGATGGTGCAGCGTTTCGGCGTGGTCCGCGCGGCCGACGGCAGCGTGCAGCGGCTGGTCGTCTTCGGCCTGGGCAAGCTCGGCGGTGGCGAACTGAACTTCAGTTCCGATGTCGACCTGGTCTATGCCTACGAGCACGAGGGCGAGTCCGATGGCGCGCGTTCGCTGGATGCGCAGGACTGGTTCGCGCGGCTCGGCCAGCAACTGGCCAAGCTGCTCGACGAAGTCACCGCGGATGGATTCTGCCACCGCGTCGACCTGCGCCTGCGTCCGTTCGGCAATGCCGGCCGCGTCGCGTTGTCGTTCGCGGCGATGGAGCACTACTTCCTCACCGAGGGTCGCGACTGGGAACGCTATGCCTGGCAGAAGGCGCGTCCGGTGGCCGGTGACCTGGGCGCCGGCGAGCGGCTGCTGCAGGCGCTGCGCCCGTTCGTGTATCGGCGTTACCTGGATTACGGCGCGCTGGACGGCCTGCGCACGATGAAGGCGGCGATCGCCGCCGAGGTCGTGCGCAAGGACATGGCCGACGACATCAAGCGTGGCCCCGGCGGGATTCGCGAGATCGAATTCCTGGTGCAGGCACTGCAACTGATTCGCGGCGGGCGCGAACTCGCGTTGCGTGATCGCCGCCTGCTGCCGGCGCTGCGCGCGCTGGTTTCGGCGGGCCATATGGATGCCACGACCGGCGACATGCTGCTGGAGGCCTACCGCTTCCTGCGCACGCTGGAGAATCGCCTGCAGATGCTCGGCGACGCGCAGACCCATGCCCTGCCCGGGGATGCGCTGCGGCGCGCGCGCATCGCCGACGGCCTGGGTTATCCGCACTGGCAGGCCTTGCTGGATGCGCTGGCGGTGCAGCGCGAGCGTGTATCTGGCGAATTCGATGCGCTGCTGGCGGCACGCCGCGAGGCGACTGGCGACAGCGACCTGGCCTCGTACTGGCGAGGCCTGCCCGATGCCGGCGATGGCGCGGTGCTGGCGGCGGCCGGTTTCGAGGCCGGCGAAGACCTGCATCGCAGCCTCGCCGACTTCGCCCGCGTGCCGGCGGTGCGCACCTTGTCCGACGCGACGCGCGCGCGCCTGGATCGCGTGCTGCCGGCGTTGTTGCAGGCCGCCGTCGCATCGCCGCATCCCGATGCCGTGTTGCGCCGACTAGTGCCGTTGCTGCACATGCTGTTGCGCCGCGCGAGTTACCTCGCCCTGTTGGATGAACAACCGGTGGCTTTGCATCGCCTCGTCGACGCGTTGTCGCGCAGTGCCTTGCTGGGTGAGCGATTGGCCGCGCATCCCTTGTTGCTCGATGAATTGCTCGATGTGCGCATCGGCGGCGAACTGCCCGGGCACGCGGCGATGCATGCAGCCTGTGCAGCCGCGCTAGGCGATACCGATGTCGACACCGAAGCCGCGCTGGACGCGCTCAACGAAATCCGCCAGGCCTTGAGCTTCCGCATTGCCTTGGCGCTACTCGATCGCCGCATCGAAGCGCAGGAGTGCGCGCGTCTGCTCGCCTGGCTGGCGGATGCGGTGGTCGATTGCGTGCTGAAGCTCGCGCTAGCCGGCATGCATGCGTCGCACGGGCGTATCGACGGCGCACGATTCGCGGTACTCGGCTACGGCAGCCTGGGTGGCGAGGAACTCGGCTTCGGCTCCGACCTCGACCTGGTGTTCCTGTACGACGCGCCCGAGGCGGCGATGTCGGACGGCGCGCGGCCACTGGACGCGCCGCGCTGGTTCGCCCGGCTCGGCCAGAAGATCGTCGCGCTGCTGGATACCCGTACCGGCGCTGGCCGTCTGTTCGAGGTCGATGTGCGCCTGCGCCCGGACGGCGCGAAGGGCCTGCTGGTCTCCAGCCTGGCCAGCTTCTCCGAATACCAGCGCGAGCGCGCCTGGACCTGGGAACACCAGGCGCTGGTGCGCGCGCGCGCGATTGCCGGCGATACCGCGTTGCGCGATGCCTTCGACCTGCTGCGCAGCGACGTGCTCGCGCGTGATCGCGACATCCAGAAGTTGCACGAAGACGTGTTGGCGATGCGTCGACGCATGCGCGCGGAACTGGATCGCAGCGATGCCGCGCTGTTCGACCTCAAGCAGGGCGACGGTGGCCTGGTCGACCTGGAATTCCTGCTGCAGTTCCTGCTCTTGCGCGAAAGCCGCGCGCATCCCGGCCTGCGCACGCCGCGCGCGTCACCGGCGATCATCGATGCACTGCATGCCGCCGATGTGTTCGATGCCAACACCCGCGCGGCCCTGCAGGTCGCGCATGCCACGCTACTCGATGCCGGCTTGCGCTGCACCCTTGATCGTCGCCCGCGCCGCGTCGCGCGCGACGAACGCATCGAACTTGCGCGCGAGGCGATCCGCGATGCCGTGCGCGCGCGGGGATTGCAGTTCGAGGCATCAGGCCAGCGGTAAGCCCAGTCGCCGTCGTACCTCAGCCGCCACGCGTGCGGTCTCGCGCAATGGTTCGATGGCAAACGGCAAAAGTGCGTCGTCCAGTCCGCGCACGCGTCTGCTGGCACGCAGCGCATCGAGGAATATCCGCAAGCGTCCGCGGGCAACACCCGCCGACCATACGAACACCGGTGCCGGGGTGGCTGCGGCTTCGCTGAGCATGTTCACCGAGTCCGGGGTGCAGACGATGCGGTCGGCGTGCGCCAGCAGGCCGGCGTAGGGATTCGGCCCGTCGCGTTCGTCGCGCCAGCGGATGCCGGGAATGTCGGCAGGCACCGTGGTCAACATCGCGCGCCAGCGTTCCGGGGTGCGTCGCGATGCCACCATGCTGAAGCTGCCGTTTTCGCGGAGTGCGTGCGCTGACAGCTGCGCAAGCAGTGCAGCGAAGGCAGCATCGTCCAGTGCCGCATGCCGGGTCGGGCCACCGACCAGCAACAACGTGTGCGGCGATGGCAGTGCCGCGAGCTGCGGCGCCTCCTTCCGCGCCTGCGCCAGCCACCGGTCATCGACCGGATGCAGGCTGCCCAGCGTCGTGATGACGTTGTCGCCGCGCAGGCTGTCGTGTTCCGGTGCGACGACGAGATCCCAGTGGCGAGTGTCGATGCGCGGGTCGAGAATCTGCACGGATTGGCTGCCGCGCGCGCGCAACAGCCGCGTCGCCAATGCCGCCTGCCGGCCGCAACCGATTGCGATGTGCGGCGGATGCTCGCATCCGGCACGGAAGGAGTGGCCGAATGGATCAGACAGCAGCGGCCAGGTGCGGGGCGCGAACCGACGCGCCGCAAGGTTCGGTTGCAACACGAATTCGCGTGCGTCGTCTGGCGCCAGCGCTCGCGCCAACGCAGTTGCCTGGCGCGCATTGCCGGCTCGGCCATCGTGCAGGGCGAGCACGCGATTCATCGGCGAGAGCACCGGGGTTGTTCCATGGATGGAACCGATCCGTTCCTTTCTCGGCGCATTCGCTTCACTCGTGGAACTCTACACTGTGCGCTTCCGCACCCCGCCACGAGGATCGCATGACCCAAGCCCTGAACGATGCCGCGCTCGACCAGTTGTTCCGCACCGCGCGTACCTACAACGCATTCACCGGCGAGGTGTCCGACGAGACCCTGCAGCAGCTCTACGGCCTGCTCAAGTTCGGCCCGACCGAGGCCAACACCACCCCGGCGCGGATCGTGTTCGTGAAGTCGGAGGAGGCCAAAGCCAAGCTGGGCCCGGCGCTGAGCGAAGGCAACTACAAGAAGACGATGGCGGCACCGTGCGTGGCCATCATCGGCTATGACATGCGCTTCTTCGACAAGCTGCCGGTGCTGTTCCCGCATGTCGATGCGAAGCCGTGGTTCGAGCATCGCGACGAGGCCGACCTGGCCTGGGTCGCGAACCGCAACAGCAGTCTGCAGACCGCCTACCTGATCCTTGCCGCACGTTCGCTGGGCCTGGATTGCGGGCCGATGACCGGCTTCGACAACGCCAAGGTCGACGAGGCATTCTTTGCCGGAACCCCGGTGCGTTCCAGCATCCTGGTCAACCTCGGCCAGGGCGACCCGGCCAGCATCTTCCCGCGTTCGCCGCGCCTCGGCTTCGACGAAGCCTGCCAGATCCTCTGATCGCCACACCCATTCCCGGAGATTCACCATGTTCAAGAAACTGCTGCTCACCGCCGCCCTGGTCGCCGCCAGCGCCAATGCCTTCGCCGCCGGTGTCACCTACAAGCTCGACCCGACCCACACCAACGTGCTGGCCAGCTGGAACCACTTCGGCTATTCCAACCCGTTCGCGAACTTCGGCGATGTCGATGGCACCCTGGTCTACGACGCCGCCGATGTGTCGAAGTCCAGCGTCGAAGTGACCCTGCCGCTGTCCGGCCTGAACGGCTTCAGCGACAAGTTCAACGCGCACCTGCGCAGTGCCGATTTCTTCGATGCCGGGAAGTTCCCGACCGCGACTTTCAAGAGCACCAAGGTCGAGGCCGCCGGCAACGGCAAGCTGAAGATCACCGGCGACCTGACCATCAAGGGCATCACCAAGCCGGTGGTACTGGATGCGACCCTCAACAAGGCGTCGGATCACCCGATGAAGAAGGTCCCGGCGATCGGCTTCGACGCCACCACCACGATCAAGCGGACCGACTTCGGCGTGGGCGCGTATGTGCCGAACGTGGGCGACGAGGTGACCCTGCGCATCACCACCGAAGCGACCGCGCCGAAGGCCGACGCCGCCAAGTGATGCCGCGATGATCATCGAACGCCCCTCCAACGCCCGTGGCGAGGTGAGCCTGGGTTGGCTGCAGAGCCGGCACACATTCTCGTTCGGCCATTACCACGACCCGGCCTGGATGGGCTTCGGGCCGTTGCGCGTTATCAACGACGACACCGTCGCCCCCGGCGGCGGTTTCTCGCCGCACCGCCACGCCAACATGGAAATCATCAGCGTGGTGCTGCAGGGCGCGCTGGCGCACCGCGACAGCACCGGCACGGTGGGCGTGATCGAGGCTGGCGACGTGCAGTGGATGAGCGCCGGCCACGGTATCGAACACAGTGAGTACAACGGCTCCGATGCCGCGCCGGTGCATTTCCTGCAGATCTGGATCCAGCCGGACCGGCTCAACGTGCAGCCCGCGTACGCGCAGCAGCGTTTCGAGCCGGCCGACCGGCGCGGGCGCTGGGCCGTGCTGGTGTCGCCGGATGGCGCGGACGGGTCGATCGCGATCCGCCAGCAGGCCACCCTGCGTGCGGCCTGCCTGCAACCCGGTGACGATGTCACCGCCACGCTGGATCAAGCGCGCCTGTACTGGGTGCATGTGGCCACTGGTGAAGTCGCGATCGGCGAGCGCGTGCTGAAGGCCGGCGATGCGCTCGGTTTCGTGCAGGAATCCGGCAATCTGGCCGTGCGCGGCATCGGCGACAGCAGCGACGTCTTGCTGTTCGACCTGCCGGCATAGGCTCGTCATCCCGGGCTAGGCCGGGATGACAGCAAAAAGCGGATGACGGCAAAAGTACGGCGTGCAGTAAACTGCTGCGGTTCCCGCCACCGCGCCGCATCGCCATGACTGATACCGCCTCGTCGCCAGCCAATGCCCAGCAGCGTTATGAGGTGCATCGCGCCGACCTGCCGCTGAGTTGCCCGCAGCCATCGATGGCGTTGTGGAATTCGCATCCACGGGTGTACCTGCCGATCGAGGAAGAGGGCGGGCAGAGTCACTGCCCGTACTGCGGCGCGATCTACGTGCTGGTGGACTGACCGCGTAGCGACGATGCGCCGCCTGACCGTGGTGCAACTGCTGCCGGCGCTGGACGCGGGCGGCGTCGAACGTTCCACCCTCGAGATCGTCGAAGCGCTGGTCGCCGCCGGCCATCGCGCCATCGTGGTCTCTGCCGGTGGGCGCCTGTTGCCGCAGCTTGAAGCCGTCGGCGGCGAACACGTCCAGCTCGACATCGGCCGCAAGTCGCTACTGGTGCTGCGTCATGTGCATGCCTTGCGTGGGTTGTTCCGCGAGGTCGATGCCGACATCGTCCATGCGCGTTCACGACTGCCGGCGTGGCTGGGCTGGTGGGCGTTGCGCGGCATGCATGGCAAGGCCCCGCATTTCGTCACCACCGCGCATGGACTCAACTCGCCCTCGCGCTACAGCGCGATCATGGCCCGCGGCGAGCGGGTGATCTGCGTCTCGCAGACCGTGCGCGATTACCTGTTGGCGCAGTATCCGGTGACCGATCCGGCCCGATTGACTGTGATTCCGCGCGGCATCGATCCCGCGGCTTTTCCGCGCACGCCGCATCCGGATCGCGCATCGCGCGCGCGCATCGCCGACTTGCATCCGCAACTCGCCGGCGACGGCCCGCTGCTTTTGCTGCCCGGTCGTGGCACTCGCCTGAAGGGCCATGCCGATGCGATAGCATTGCTTGCCCGGCTGCGCGCCAATGGCAGTGACGCGAGGTTGTGGATGCCGGGCGTGGTGCAGGCCGCGCGCGAGGAGTACCTCGCCGAACTCAACGCCATGACGTGCGAGGTCGATGTCGAGGACGCCGTGGCGATGACCGAACCGACATCGGACATCGCGCTTGCCTACGCCGCCAGCGACATCGTGCTGCAACTCTCGCGCAAGCCGGAGGCATTCGGCCGCACCGTGATCGAAGCCTTGGCAATTGGTCGACCGGTGCTGGGCTGGAACCATGGCGGCGTCGGCGATTTGCTGCGCGAATTGCAACCCGAGGGTGCGGTCATGCCCTTCGATGGCCATGCGTTGCGGCAACGCGCACGGGTGCTGCTCGCGAATCCGCCGACATCACCGGCTACGATGCCGTACACATTGCAGGCGATGCAGGAGGCGACCTTGGTGCAGTACCACGCACTGGTGCAGGCATGAACGACGCAACGCAGGCCGTGCACGGCTGGCGCTGGGCCCCGGCGTGGGTGCTGGCCTTCGTCGCCTTGTGGCCGGCACCGGGCTATGCGGAAGGCGTGCTCGCGCTGGGTGCTTTGGCGGGCCTGATCAAGCTGGTCGGCAGCCGCTTCCGTGGCGGCAATGCGCTGCTCAGTGGGCCGGCGTGGGCGCTGACCAGCGTGCTGTTCTTCGCCTACTGGTTGCCGGAGGCGTTCTCCGCTGTCGATGCGATGGATCGCGGCCGCGCATTGCGCGAGGCGCTGGTCGACCTGCGCTATCTGCCATTTCTGTGGATCGTCGCCGCCGCGGTGGCGGACGATGCCGGCCGCCGTCGCACCTTCGGCGGGCTGGCGATCATCGTCGGCGTGTGGACGCTGGATGCGCTCATCGAAGCCGCGACTGGCACGAGTCCGTTGTTCAGCGGCATCGATGCCGCCAAGCGGGCGATCAGCGGGCACGGCATGTGCACCGCGGCACAGGTCGCGGCGGCGGACCGGCTGGCGGGCGTTCTGGGGCCGTGCAACCTCAAGCTCGGCATCGTCCTGGCCAGCCTGTCGCCGTTCGCGCTGGACGCGATGCGTCGGCGCTTCGGTCGGCTTGGCTGGCTGGGCGCTGCAGTCGGCATCGGCCTGGTGGTGTTGCTGGCCGGCTCGCGAGCGTCGTGGCTGACTTACGGCCTGGTGTTGCTGTGGACCGGCTGGCGCACGCTGGGTCGGAAGAAACTATTGATGGTGTTCGCACTGGGCGCATTGGCGCTGGTCGCGACCACGCTGATGGTGCCGCAGGTGCGCGAGCGCATCGAACGCACGACACACGTACTCACCGCCGATTCCAAGGGCATGGACACCGCGCTGTCCGGACGCACGCGCATCTGGTCGGCGGCGCTGTGCATGGCGGGCGAGCATCCGGTCAACGGTGTCGGTGCGCGCGGCTTCCGCCACGCGTTCCCGCCCTGCGACCCGCAGCCCGGCGTGATCGCGGCGTGGGGCGAAGGCGCGGCCCTGCATGCGCACCAGTTAGTGCTGGAAATCCTCAGCGAAACCGGTGGCATCGGCCTGTTGCTGTGGCTGGCCGGCGCGGCGCTGGCCTGGCGCGCGTGGCGCTACGCCGATGCCGCGGCGCGCGATCGCGCCCGCCCGGCGATGCTGGCGCTCGCCGTCACCGTATTCCCGCTCAACACGCATCTGGCCTCGTATTCGACGTTCTGGGGCGGCGTGCTGCTGCTGCTCTCCGCCCTGTATGCCGGCAGCCTGCTCGGCCGCGAGCAGGACTGAGATGTCGTTGCGCATCTCGGCGGTGGTGACCACGCTGGACAACGCGGCCACGCTGGATGCGTGCCTGGCCAGCCTGCGTTTCTGCGATGAAATCGTGCTGCTGGATTCGGGTTCGACCGATGCCACCCTGGAGATCGCGTCGAAGCACGGCGCGCGCATCGCGACGCAGCCGTTCGCCGGTTACGGCCCGCAGAAACAGGCGGCGATCGAACTGGCGCAAGGCGAGTGGATCCTGTTGCTGGATGCCGACGAATCGCTGGCCGAGGACGGCCGCGCGACGATCCAGCGCGAGCTCGCCGCGCCGCGCGCCGATGGCTATCGCCTGCCGCGGCGCGAATGGCTGTTCTGGCGCTGGCCGCATCCGGCGACGCGGCCCAACTGGCAGCTGCGGCTGTTCCGCAAGGCGCACGGGCGCATGAACATGGTGCCGGTGCATGCGGCGCCGGTGGTGGACGGCACCGTCATCGACCTGGATGCGCCGTTCCGCCATTACGGCGAGCCACGACTCGCGGATCGCGTCGACAAGGTCAACCGTTATTCGAGCGGACTGGTCGAACACAAGCGCGAACGACGCGTGCGCTTCATCGGCCTGCGATTGCTGCTGTATCCGCCGCTGGTGTTCCTCAAGCTGTATCTCGGCAAGCGTTATTTCCTCAACGGCTGGGCCGGTTATTTCGCCGCGCGCACACAGGCGTTCTACGCGTTCCTCAAGTACGCCAAAGTGCTGGAAGCGACGCGCGATCCCGGCCGCGGCCCGCGCGCATGACGCGTTGCTGGCATGGCCGCGCATTCGCGGCGCTGGGTCGGTGGGTCGCCGGGCGCTCGCCGGCGAAAGCGCAGGCATTGGCGCGCGGGCTGACGCGATTGCCATGGATCAATGCGAAGCGCCGGCGGATTGCCGCGACCAATATCGAATTGTGTTTCCCGCAACTGGACGATGCCGCGCGCAAGGCGTTGTTGGCGAACACGCTGGTCTCGAACACCACCGGCGTGCTGGAAACCCTGCGCGGCTGGTTCGCCACGCCTGCGCAACTGACCGCGCACGCGCACATCGTCGGCCTTGAACATTTGCATGCGGCAATGGCGGAAGGACGCGGCGTGGTGGTGGTCGGCGCGCACTACGACGGCATCGAACTGGCGATGCGCCATGTCGCCGATGCCAGCGGCCAGCCGATGCCGATCCTGGTCCGTCGCAACAACGATCCCTGCATCGAGGCCGTCATCGCGGAAGCCCGTAGCACGTATGCCGGCAAGACTTACGACAAGAAGGACATAGCCGGCTTCACTGCGGCCGTGCGCGCCGGGCATGGCGTGTTCTACGTGCCCGACCAGAATGCGGCGCGGCGCACCGTGTTCGTGCCGTTCCTGGGCGTGCAGGCGGCCACGCTGGGGGCGATCGGCGGCGTGCTGCAGCGGTCTGGTGGGCGCGTGCTGTTGATGTGGGCGCGGCGCGATGCCGACGGCCGCCAGCACATCGACCTGCAACCGGCCTGGGAGGGCTGGCCAGGCGCAGACGACACCGAAACGGCGGCACGTTACATGACGTGGATCGGCGAGCGCCTGCAGGCGGCACCCGAGCAGTACCTGTGGGTGCATCGGCGATTCAAGACGCGCCCGCCGGGCGAACTGCCGGTCTATCGGTAAAGCGCGTTGTCGGGCTGGTCGGGCTGGTGCTTGAAGCGACGGTGGATCCACAGGTATTGCGTCGGCGCGGCGCGGATCATCGTCTCGATCGCGGTCATCACCCGCGCGGTGTCGGCGGTCGCATCGGCCGAAGGAAACGCCTCGAACGCAGGCGTCAGTCGCAGCGTGTAGCTGCCGTCGTCGTGGCGCACATGGGCGAAGCCGAGTACCGCCGCGCCGGACAAGCGCGCGAGTTGGTGGGTCGAGGTCAGGCTGTACGCGGGCCGGCCGAAGAACGGCACGAACACGCTGTCGCCGCGGCGGGTGTCCTGGTCGGGCGCGAACCACAGCAGCCCGCCCTGCTTGAGGTGGCGCAACGCGGGGCGCAGTTCCTCGCGGGTGAACATCGCGCTTGCATAGCGCAGGCGTCCGCGCAGCACCGCCCATTCCATCACCGCGCCGTCGTGCGGGCGGTACATGCCGGCCAGCGGCGCGTGGTCGCACATCAGCCGCGCCGCCAGTTCCAGGGTGATGAAGTGCCCGGAAATGATGATCACCCCGCGGCCGCCGGCACGCGCGGCTTCGAGATGCTCCAGTCCTTCGACAACGACCTTGCCGCGCATCGGTTCGACCGAGCCCCACCAGGCCCGCGCGAATTCGAACAGGCCGATGCCGAGTTCCTCGAAACTGCGGCGCAGCAGCGCGGCTTGCGCAACGACATCCAGTTCCGGGAAACACAGGGCGATGTTGCGCGCGGCGACGCGCCGACGGCTGCCGAGCAACGCCATCAACAGCCTGCCGATGCCGCGGCCCAGCACGCGCTGCAGCGACCACGGCAGCCGCGCCAGCAGTGCGGCGATGCCGATGCCCAGCCACGCGGGCCAGTGGCGTGGGCCACGAGGCGGCGGTGTGCGGACGACATCGTTCATTCGGGGGATTCTACTGGCGCGCGCGGCTTCGCTATCCTGTCGCGATGCGGGCCGACTTCACCGAACGCGTCTTGCGCGGCCTCTATTCGGCCGCGCTGTACGTGCTCGTCCCGATCACCCTCTATCACCTGATCTGGCGCGGTTTCCGCCAGCGCGCGTACTTCCATCGCTGGAGCGAGCGCTACGCCAACTATCCGGAGCGCGGTCCGTCGGCGCCGTTGTGGCTACATGCGGTCTCGGTGGGCGAGGTCAATGCCGCGGCACCGCTGATCGACCGCCTGCGCCGGTTGCGGCCCGACCTGCGGCTGGTGGTGACCACCATCACCCCGACCGGCTCGGAGCGCGTGCGCGCGCTGTGGGGCGATGCGGTCACCCATGTGTACCTGCCCTACGACCTGCCGGGTGCGGTGGGGCGCTTCCTCGATCATTTCCGCCCGGCGCTGGCGCTGATCGTGGAAACCGAACTCTGGCCGAATCTGCTGTTCGGCTGCCGCGACCGTGGCATTCCCACCCACATCCTCAACGCGCGGTTGTCGGCGCGTTCGCTGCGCGGCTACCGCGTGCTCGCCCCGTTGATCCGTCGCGCGCTGCGCACGGTGCAACTGGTGGCCGCGCAATCGCGCGACGACGCCCGCCGCTTCGTCATGCTCGGCGCGCAGCCGGAACGGGTGCAGGTCGGCGGCAACCTGAAGTTCGACATGGCCCCGGTCGATGCCGCTGCCTTCGCCGCCGAGTTCGCCACGCATCGCAGTGGCACCGGCCCGGTGTGGATCGCCGCCAGCACCCACGAGGACGAAGAGGCAGCGGTGCTGGATGCACATCGGCTGCTGCGCCAGTCGCAGCCCGATGCCCTGCTGCTGTGGGCACCGCGGCATCCGGAGCGCTTTCGTGCGGTAGCCGATCGGGCGACGGCCGCCGGCTTCGCGGTGGCCACGCGCAGCACGGACTCGTGGCCCGGGCGTGGAACCGAAGTATTCGTGGTGGATACCCTGGGCGAACTGGTGCGCTTCTATGCCTGCGCCGGCATCGCCTTCGTCGGCGGCAGCCTGCAGCCGGTCGGCGGGCACAACCTGCTGGAGCCGGCGGCGACCGGCACCGCGATCCTCACTGGCCCGCACCTGCACAACTTCGCCGACATCGCGCGCCGCCTGCGCGAGGCGGAGGCGATGCGGGTGGTCGATGATGCAAGCGGGTTGGCGCATGCGCTGCAGGCGCTGTTCGCGGACGAACCGGCACGCCTGCAACTGGCGGCGAATGCGTCACGCTTGCTGGAGGACGGGCGCGGTGCACTGGCGCGCACCGTCACCCTGATCGAACCGGCGCTGCCGAAGTGATGGGCAACAGATCGCGGCGGTAGGCCGCTCCCGCTCGGGGCGGCAATGATCTGGTGTAAGCGGCTTGCAGCCGCGATTACTGCGCGATGACCTTGGCGACCGACTCGTCGGTGGTCAGAAGGCGGTTGACGTCTTCCACGTCGGAAATTTCCAGGGTGCCGGCGGCCTGTTCCAGCAGCAGGCGGCTCTGCAGGAAGTTGTACTTCGACTGCGCGTAGGCCTGCTGCGCCGAGAACAGCGTGCGCTGGTTGTTCAGTACGTCCAGCACGGTGCGGGTGCCGACTTCCAGACCAACCTGCGATGCTTCATACGCGCTCTGCGCCGAGAACAGCGCCAAGCGGCGGGCCTCGACTTCGCTGATACCGGCCACAAGCCCCTGATAGGCATTGCGGGTGTTGCGCTCCAGTGCGCGGCGCTGCTGTTCCAGCTGATCGCGCGAGATGTCGCGCTGGGCCAACGCGCTGCGCACATTGGACTGGGTGGCGAAGCCGGAGAAGATCGGAATGCTCAGGGTCAGGCCGACGCTGGTGTTGGCGTCGTTGTTGCCGAAGAAGGACGGGTTGTCGTACAGACCGGGGAGGGCCTTGCCATAGGAGGCGCGCAGGCCAAGCGTCGGGTAGTGGCCCGAACGCGCGGTTGCGATGTTGTGCTCGGCGGCTTCGAGATCGGCGGCCTGTGCCTTCAGCGAAGGATTCGTTGCAAGCGCGGTGGCGACCCAGCCCTCGACGTCGAGGGCTTCCGGCAGAGCCGGCTTGAAGTCGTCCGGCAGTCCCTTGAGACTGGCGACCGGTTCGCCGGTGATCTCGACCAGCGCCTGGTAGGCGTCCTGCACCGCGTTGCGAGCCAGGATGGTGTTGGCGCGGGCACCGTCGTATTGCGCGCGTGCTTCATGCACATCGGTGATCGGGGCCAGACCGACTTCCAGTCGCTTGCTGGCGAAGTCGAACTGCTTCTTGAGCGCGGTTTCGGCTGCTTCGGCGGCGGACAGCGTTTCCAGCTGCACCAGCACGTTGAAGTAGGCGGCGGAGGTGCGGGTGATCAGGTTGAGGCCGGCCGCTTCCAGGTCGAAGCCACCCGCGCGATCCAGCGCCTTGGCGGCGCGCAATGCGGTGTAGTTGCCGTAATCGAAGATCGACTGCGAACCACTCAGGCCCCAGCTGGCGCTGCGAGAGGTGCCGTCGCTGTCGCCGTCGTCATCGATGTCGCCGCGATTGGCGAGGTCGTAGCCGACCGAGCCGTTCACCTGCGGCAACAGCACGGCGCGTGCCTGCACCGGACGCTCGGCGGCGATGGCGCGGTTGGATTCGGCGGCCGCGTATTGCGGGTCGCTGTTGCGTGCATTCGTGTAGCTCTGCAGCAGGTCGTCCGCCTGCGCCGCGGCGGGCAGCAGGGCAAGGACAAGGGCGAGGGCAAGCGGGCGACGCGACATAGGGGCAGATCCTTGCGGGATGTCCTGGGGAGGCTTTAGAGAATGAAGGCGGGTGCCGGTGCGGCACCTGCCAGGTACGACAGGTCGGTCTCGAACAACGAGTCGGTGCGCAGTGCGTTGACATCGCGATGGACCAGCACCGCTTCCATCGCCGGCGAGCGGCCACGCACCACGAACAGACGGCCACCTGGCTTCAGCCAGTCGGTGAAGCGCGCGGGCACCCGTTCCACTGCGGCGGTGATGCAGATGGCGTCGAAGCTGCGATCGGTGGTCCAGGCGAATGCATCCGCCACCACCACGTCTGCATTGGCGATGCACTGTGCGGCCAATCGCGCGCGGGCGGCATCGGCCAGGTCGGCGTGCTGCTCCAGGCTGACGACTTCGCGGCAAAGGTGCGCCAGGCAGGCGGTGAGATAGCCGCTGCCGGTACCGATTTCGAGTACCGATTCATGCGCTTGCGGGAGCAGCGACTGCAGTGTGCGGCCTTCCAGCACCGGCTTCATCATGGTCTCGCCATGCCCCAGCGGCAGCTCGGTATCGGCATAGGCCAGGCTGCGCACGGCCTGCGGCACGAAGGCCTCGCGCGGCAGCGTGGCGATGGTCTCCAGCACCCGCGCGTCCAGCACATCCCACGGGCGAACCTGTTGTTCCACCATGGTTTCGCGGGCGCGGGCGAAGTCGATGTTCATGCGGGAAAGGTCCGTGGCGTCGAGCCGGCCATTGTAACGGCGGCGCATTTCATGGTCGGCAGTGTGGCTGTGCTAGGACACCGGTACGCAGTGCCGGAAGTCACCGGCACCAACGACGCAGCAGTGACGGGTTCAACGGCGGGCATACGCGCGCAGGAACAACTCGACCACGGCATCCACATGCTGATCCGGCGTGTCCTGACGCCTGTTGCAGCAATAGCCGAACACGGCCTTCGCATGCGCTTCGCCCTTGAGCAGGGTGAAGAACTGCGCGGCCGCGCGATCGGTGTCGTCGATCTCCAGGTCGCCGGCGGCGATGCGACGCTCCAGCAGATCGGTGAAGGAGTTGTGCACGCGTTGCGGGCCGGCTTCCCAGAACACTTCGGGCATGGTGCTGGTGGCGACCTGGGGCGAGCACAGGATGCGATGCCCGGCGATCGCCTCGGGCGTCATCACCATCGCGAAGAACGCCTTGCCGATCGAGGCCAGGCGTTCGCGCAGCGGCATGGTCGGATCGGCCTCGAACAGGCGGGTCGGCATCCCTTGCTCGCAATGCGCGCGCACGGCCTCGGCGAACAGGCTCTCCTTGTCGCCGAAGTGGCTGTAGACGGTCAGCTTGGAGACGCCGGCCTCGCTGGCGATCTGGTCCATGCTGACGCCGTCGAAGCCATGGCTGACGAACATCCGCTTGGCGGCATCGAGGATCGCCGCACGTTTGCCCGGGTCTTTCGGACGGCCGGGACCGGCAGGCTTGGGAGCCACGTCGGGGGCGGCTTCGGCGGGGGTTTTCGCGGGACGTGATGACATGGCGGGAATACTAGACTATTCGGTTCGATATTTATACTCTACTGACCAGTCCAATAATGGCGCAAGCCAGCAAAGTGAAGGGGAACGGGGATGATCGCAGACCGCATGCGTGTGCTGCTGGGGATGGCATTGCTGGCGACACTCGCGGCCTGCGGCGGGCAGGAGCCCGTCGTCGAAGCCCCGCGCCCGGTGCTGGTCGTGCATCCCGCCGCGGGTGCCGACACCGCGCCGGCGGCCTATGCCGGCGACATCCGCGCACGCAACGAAAGCCCGCTGTCGTTCCGCGTCGGCGGCAATCTGGTGAAGCGTTTGGTCGATGCCGGCGATCGCGTCCAGCGCGGCCAGCTGCTGGCCGAACTCGATCCCGGCGATGCCGCCCTGCAGGCCAGTGCCGCCCAGGCGGAAATGACCCGCATCGGCGGCGACCTGGAGCGCTATCGCAAGCTGGTCGCGCAAAAACTGGTCAGCCAGTCCACCTTCGACGCGCAGCAGGCGGCATATCGCGCCGCGCGCGCGCAGTACGAACTGACCCGCAACCAGTCCGCCTACACGCGCCTGCATGCGCCGCGCGATGGCGTGATCGCAACGCGCTCCGCTGAAGCCGGGCAGACCGTCGCCGCCGGGCAGGCGATCTACATGCTGGCCGGCGATGCCGGCCGCGAGGTCGCGATCGCGCTGCCGGAATCGCGCATTCGCGAAGTCAGCGTGGGACAGCAGGTCATGGTGGAGTTGTGGAGTGCGCCGGGTCAGTTGTTGCCGGGCCGCGTGCGCGAGATTTCGCCGGCCGCCGATCCGCAAGCGCGCACCTTTGCCGCGCGTGTCGCACTGGAAGGCGAAGCGGCGAATGCGGTCGAACTTGGCCAGAGTGCGCGCGTCTACATGGCGCAGTCGGGCGAGCGCGCCGCGCTGCGGGTGCCGCTGTCGGCGGTGCAACGCGCGGCGGATGGCAAGCCGGCGTCGCTGTGGGTGGTCGATCCGAAATCGCGACGCGTGCGTCTCGCGCCCGTCCGACTCGGTGCCTACGCGGAGGGCATGGTGCCGCTGCTGGGCGGCGTGGATGCGAATGCGTGGATCGTTGCGGCCGGTGGGCATCTGCTGCGCGAGGGACAATTGGTGTCGCCGGTGGATCGCGACAACCGCCCGGTGCTGGGCAATGCCGCGCCAGAGATGGCCGCCACCGCGACGGCGGCGAAGTAAGCGGCCATGCGCTTCAATCTTTCCGAATGGGCGCTGCGCAACCGCACCATCGTGCTGTACGCGATCCTGATGCTCGGCCTGCTGGGTGCGTGGTCTTACAAGCACCTGGGCCAGTCCGAGGATCCGCCGTTCACCTTCAAGGCGATGGTGGTGCGCACGATCTGGCCGGGCGCGACCGCCGAAGAGGTGTCGCGGCAGATCACCGACCGCATCGAAAAGAAATTGATGGAGACCGGCCAGTACGAGTTCATCCGCGCGTACTCGCGGCCGGGCGAGTCGCAGATCATCTTCATCGCCAAGGATTCGCTGGGCAGCAAGGACATCCCGCCGCTCTGGTACCAGGTGCGCAAGAAGGTCGGCGACATCAAGTCCAGCCTGCCGCGCGATGCGATCGGCCCGTTCTTCAACGACGAATTCGGCGACACCTTCGGCAACATCTACGCGCTGACCGGCGAGGGCTTCGACTACGCCGTGCTCAAGGACTACGCCGAGCGGCTGGAACTGGAACTGCAGCGGGTGCCCGATGTCGGCAAGGTGGACCTGCTCGGCCTGCAGGACGAGAAGATCTTCATCGAGTTGTCGAACACCAAGCTGGCCTCGCTCGGCATTCCGCTGACGGATGTGCAGGAAGCGCTGGACCAGCAGAACGCGGTGGTGCCGGCAAGTTATTTCGAGACCGCCGGCGAACGCGTGCAGATGCGCGTCAGCGGCCGCTTCGATTCGGTGCAATCGATCCGCGATTTCCCGATCCGCAGCGGCGACCGCACCTTCCGCCTGGGCGAGATCGCCACGGTCACCCGCGGCTTCTCCGATCCGCCAGCGCCGCGCATGCGCTTCATGGGCGAGGACGCGATCGGGCTGGCGGTGTCGATGCGCAACGGCGGCGACATCCTCAAGCTGGGCAAGTCGCTGGAAACGACGTTCGCGCGCCTGCAGAAAACCCTGCCGACCGGCATGGCGCTGCGCAAGGTCTCCGACCAGCCGCTCGCGGTGACGCGCTCGGTCGATGAATTCATCAAGGTGCTGGCCGAGGCGGTGGCGATCGTGCTGCTGGTCAGCTTCCTGTCGCTCGGCCTGCGCACCGGCACCGTGGTCGCGCTGTCGATCCCGCTGGTGCTGGCGATGACCTTCGCGACGATGCATTGGTTCGGCATCGGCCTGCACAAGATCTCGCTGGGCGCGCTGGTGCTGGCGCTCGGCCTGCTGGTGGACGACGCGATCATCGCGGTCGAAATGATGGTGGTGAAGATCGAGCAGGGCTTCGATCGGGTCAAGGCGGCCGCATTCGCATGGGAAAGCACCGCGTTCCCGATGCTGACCGGCACGCTGGTGACTGCGGCGGGCTTCTTGCCGATCGCTACTGCGGCATCGAGCACCGGCGAATACACGCGCTCGATCTTCCAGGTGGTGACCATCGCGCTGCTGATCTCGTGGGTCGCGGCGGTGGTGTTCATCCCGTACCTGGGCTACCAGTTGCTGGAAGAACAGGGTGCCGAAGCCGCGCCGAAAGGACGCATCGGTCGCGGCTTCCGTCGCTTGCGCGATGCCTTTGCCTCAGGTGCTCGACGCATTCCGCGCATCGGTGACGCGCTGTCCGACCACATCACCGCGAAGCATCACCACGAAGCGGCGCACGATCCCTACCAGACGCGGTTCTATCGACGTTTCCGCGGCCTGGTCGCATGGTGCGTGGAGTACCGCAAGACCGTGATCGCGGTGACCGTGGTGATCTTCATCGTGTCGCTGGCGCTGTTCCGTTTCGTGCCGCAGCAGTTTTTCCCGTCGTCCACGCGACTGGAACTGATGGTCGACATGGAGCTGGCCGAGGGCGCATCGCTCAAGGCCGCCGCCGCGCAGGCGAAGAAGCTGGAAGCAATGCTGCAGAAACAGCAAGGCGTGGAAAGTTACGTGACCTACGTGGGCACCGGTTCACCGCGTTTCTACCTGCCGCTGGACCAGCAACTGCCGGCAGCGAACTTCGCCCAGTTCGTGCTGCTCACGCATGACATCGAATCGCGCGAGGCGGTGCGCCAATGGCTGATCGACACCGCTGCGCCGGCATTCCCGGAGTTGCAGGTGCGGGTGACGCGACTGGAGAACGGTCCGCCGGTGGGTTACCCGGTGCAGTTCCGCGTCTCCGGCGAGCACATCGACCGGGTGCAGGCGATTGCGCGGCAAGTCGCCGACAAGGTGCGTGCGAATCCGCACGTGACCAACGTCAACCTGGACTGGAACGAGCCGAGCAAGGTGGTGCGACTGCGCATCGACCAGGAACGCGCGCGCGCATTGGGCGTGAGTTCGGCGGCGGTGGCGAAATTCCTGTCGGGCTCGCTGTCCGGCACCTCGGTCAGTACGTATCGCGAAGGCAACGAGGCGATCGAGATTCTGCTGCGCGGGCCGGGCGAGGAACGCGAGCGGCTCGGCATGCTCGGCTCGCTCGCAGTTCCGACCGCGAGCGGCAAGGCGGTGCCGCTGAGCCAGATCGCCACGCTTGAAGATGGCTTCGAGGACGGCATCGTCTGGCATCGCAACCGTTTGCCAACGGTCACCGTGCGCGCCGACATCTATGGGAAGGAATTGCCGGCCAGCGTGATGGCGCAGATCGGGCCGACGCTGGATGACATCCACATGGCATTGCCGTCCGGCTACCTGCTGCAGGTCGGCGGCACGGTGGAGGATTCGGCGCGCGGGCAGAACTCGGTGAACGCCGGCATGCCGCTGTTCGTGCTGGTGGTGACCACGCTGCTGATGCTGCAACTTCGCAGTTTCTCGCGGGTGCTGTTGGTGTGGCTGACCGCGCCGTTGGGGTTGATTGGGGTAAGCCTGTTCCTGCTGGTGCTGCGGGTGCCGTTCGGTTTCGTGGCGATGCTCGGCACCATCGCGCTGTTCGGGATGATCATGCGCAACTCGGTGATCCTGGTGGACCAGATCGAGCAGGACATCGCGCATGGCAGTGCGCCATGGGATGCGATCAGCGACGCCACGGTGCGCCGCTTCCGGCCGATCGTGCTGACCGCACTCGCTGCGGTGCTGGCAATGATCCCGCTGTCGCGCTCGGTGTTCTTCGGGCCGATGGCGGTGGCGATCATGGGTGGACTGATCGTGGCGACCGCGCTGACCTTGCTGTTCCTGCCGGCGCTGTATGCGGCGTGGTTCCGGGTGAAGCCGCCGCAGGCGGCTTGAGCTCGCTACGGTTGGCGCTCCGGTGCGGTGCGTGCCGAAGCGAAATCAAGGAGGAGGCATCGGCACGAGTGCTACTCCACTCGACCCGACTTTTCGAGCCGATGCCGGAGGACATTCGCTTCGGCACGCACCGCACCGGAGCGCTTCGAGAGGTCGGCTATCGAGCGTCGGCCTTCAGCAATGCGATGAACGCCTGGGCCGCGCGCGACAGGGTACGCCCGCCATGCACCGTGCAGCCGAGTTGGCGCGTGAGCTTGAGGCCCGCGACCGGCAGCACGCGCACCTGCGCATCCAGCATCGTCTGCGGCAATACGGTCCAGGCCAGGCCCACCGCGGCCAGCATCTTGATCGTCTCCAGGTAGTTGGTGGTCATCCGCAACTGCAATGACAGACCGCGGCGTGCGAAGGCATCGGCGACGATCGTGTGGGTGAACGTCACCGCATCCGGCAACACGGTGGGATGCGCAGCAAGATCGGCCAGCGTTACCTTCGCGCGCGTGGCCAGTGGATGATCGGGCGCGACCACCACGTGCAGCGGGTCGTCCCAGATCGGCGTGGAGTGCAGTGGCGGTTGCGTCGGGCCGAGCGTGGTCAAGGCGAGTTCGGCGCTGCCCTGCAGCACCCGCGTATACGCCTGTTCGGAATCCATGAAGCCGAGATCCAGCGCCACTCGCGGGTGCAGCGCGCTGAATCGGCGCAGCAGTGGCGGCAAGCGATGCAGTCCGATGTGGTGGCTGGTAGCGAGGCTGAGGCGGCCGCCGATGTCCTGGTCGAGATCGTCGATGGCGCGGCGGGCGGCATCGGCTTCGGCGAGCATCTGTTTCGCGCGTGGCAGCAGCAGGCGGCCGGCTTCCGTCAGCACCACTTGCCGGCCCAAGCGGTCGAACAGGCGCGCACCTAGTGATGATTCAAGCAGGGCGATGCGCTTGCTTACCGCCGGCTGGGTCAGGTGCAGCTGCGCGGCCGCGGCGGAGAAGCCCCCTTGGTCGGCGACGGCGACGAAGGCATTGAGGCTGGCCCAGTCCATTGCAGTCCTTCGATGATTCCGGATGGGAATCGAACCAATGAAAAATATGCATTTGAGTTATCGAAGGCAAGCCGGCAGCATGGGCCTCCAGGCGGCGGGCCGGGGTTCGATGCCAGCCTGCCGCCAGACCTGACCGAGGCGCGCATGGCCGGCAAGACCCTGTACGACAAGTTGTGGGAGATGCACGAAGTCGTGCGCCGCGATGATGGATCGTCGCTGCTCTACATCGACCGCCACATCCTCCACGAGGTGACCTCGCCACAAGCCTTCGAGGGCTTGCGCCTGGCCGGGCGCAAACCCTGGCGGATCGATGCCAACATCGCCACGCCCGATCACAACGTGCCGACGACGAAGATCGAGCGCGACGGAGGATTGCAGGCAATCGCCGATCCGGTGTCGCGGCTGCAGGTGCAGACGCTGGACGAGAACTGCGACGACTTCGGCATCCTCGAATTCAGGATGGATGACGTGCGCCAGGGCATCGTCCACGTGGTCGGCCCCGAGCAGGGTGCCACCCTGCCGGGCATGACCGTGGTCTGCGGCGATTCGCACACTTCGACGCATGGCGCGTTCGGTGCGCTCGCGCACGGCATCGGCACCTCGGAGGTGGAACACGTGCTGGCCACGCAATGCTTGGTCGCCAAGAAGATGAAGAACCTGCAGGTGCGGGTCGAGGGCGCGCTGCCGTTCGGCGTCACCGCCAAGGACATCGTGCTCGCGATCATCGGCCACATCGGCACCGCCGGCGGCAATGGGCATGCGCTGGAGTTCGCCGGCAGCACCATCCGCGCGCTGTCGATGGAAGGCCGCATGACCATCTGCAACATGGCGATCGAGGCCGGCGCGCGGGTCGGCATGGTCGCGGTCGACCAGAAGACCATCGACTACGTGCGCGGGCGTCCGTTCGCACCGAGGGGGACGGACTGGGACGCGGCGGTGGCGTTGTGGCAGACGCTGGTGTCTGATGACGACGCAGTGTTCGACAGCGTCGTCGAATTGCGCGCCGAAGACATCAAGCCGCAAGTCAGCTGGGGCACCTCGCCGGAAATGGTGCTGGCGGTGGACCAGAACGTCCCGGATCCCGATCGCGAAGCCGATCCGGTGCGCAAGGATTCGATCCAGCGCGCGCTGAAGTACATGGGCTTGCAGGCGAACCAGCCGATCATCACGATCCGGCTCGATCGCGTGTTCATCGGCTCGTGCACCAACTCGCGGATCGAGGATCTTCGCGCGGCGGCGGATGTCGCCAAGGGCCGCAAGGTCGCGGCGAGCGTGAAGCAGGCACTGGTGGTGCCGGGCTCCGGCCTGGTCAAGGCGCAGGCCGAGGCCGAAGGGCTCGATCGGATCTTCCTCGATGCAGGCTTCGAGTGGCGCGAGCCCGGCTGTTCGATGTGCCTGGCGATGAATCCCGACAAGCTGGGCGATGGCGAGCATTGCGCATCGACGTCGAACCGCAATTTCGAGGGCCGCCAGGGCAGCGGTGGCCGCACCCACCTGGTCAGTCCGGCGATGGCCGCGGCTGCTGCGGTGGCGGGCCACTTCGTCGATGTGCGCGAACTGATGCAGTCTTGAGGACACGCCGATGAAAGCCTTCACCACCCACACCGGCCTGGTCGCCCCGCTGGATCGCGCGAACGTCGACACCGACCAGATCATCCCCAAGCAATTCCTGAAGTCGATCAAGCGCAGCGGCTTCGGCCCGAACCTGTTCGACAAGTGGCGCTATCTGGATGTCGGCGAGCCGGGGCAAGACAACAGCGTGCGTCCACTCAACCACGACTTCGTGCTCAACGCACCACGTTATGCCGGTGCCAGCGTGCTGCTGGCGCGCGAGAACTTCGGCTGCGGTTCCTCGCGCGAACATGCACCGTGGGCGCTGGAGGAATACGGCTTCCGCGCGATCATCGCCCCGGGCTTCGCCGACATCTTCTACAACAACAGTTTCAAGAACGGCCTGCTGCCGATCGTGCTGGCCGCCGATGAGGTCGATGCGTTGTTCGCGCAGTGCGAGGCGACCGAAGGTTACGCAATCACCGTTGATTTGGCTTCGCAGACCGTGACCCGACCGGATGGCGTGCGATACAGCTTCGAGGTCGACGATTTCCGCAAGCATTGCCTGCTGCACGGCCTGGACGACATCGGCCTGACCCTGCGAGACCACGATGCGATCCGCGGGTTCGAGGCGCGGCATCGTGCGGCGCAGCCTTGGTTGTTCGACGCAGGCGGCTGACGCGCGTGCAATCGACGGATGCAAAAACGCCGCCCTCGGGCGGCGTTTTCGTTTGCGACGCGAGTCATCGACTCAATCGCGCAACTCCATCACCTGGCAAGGCAACTCCAGTTGTTCGATCACCGCCTGGGTGGCGGCGCGCGTGCCGATGGCGCGTTGGCCTTCGCCGGCGAGATCGGCGGTGAGGAAGCCGGCATCCAGTGCGCGCGACACCGCCTGCTCGACGCAGGTGGCTTCGCCTTCCAGGCCCAGCGAGTGGCGCAGCAGCATCGCCGCGCTGAGGATGCAGGCGTACGGATTCGCCACGCCCAGGCCGGCGATGTCGGGTGCCGAGCCGTGGATCGGCTCGTAGATCCCGCAGCGACCCTCGCCCAGCGATGCGCTCGGCAGCAGGCCCAGCGAACCGGCCAGCATCGAGGCCTCGTCGGTGAGGATGTCGCCGAACATGTTTTCGGTGACGATGACGTCGTAGGCGCGCGGTTTGGCGATCAGGTGCATCGCCATCGAATCGACCAGCTGGTGTTCCAGCGTCACGTCCGGGAATTCGTCGCGGATGACCCGGGTAGTGACGTCGCGCCAGAGCCGCGAGGTCTCCAGCACGTTGGCCTTGTCGACCGAGGTCAGCCGGCCACTGCGGCTGCGCGCCAGTTTCGCGGCGTGGCGCACCACCCGCTCGATCTCGAAGACGCTGTATTCGCACAGGTCGCTGGCGCTGTCCGCGCTGCGTTGCTTGCGACCGAAGTAGATGCCACCGGTCAGTTCGCGCACCACCACCAGGTCCACGCCCTGCAGCAGGTGCGGCTTGATCGGCGAGGCGCCCAGGCCGGCCACGTGCGGCTTCACCGGGCGCAGGTTGGCGAACAGGCCGAGTGCCTTGCGGATCGCCAGCAGGCCCTGTTCCGGGCGCACCTTCGCGTTCGGGTCCGACCACTTCGGCCCGCCGACTGCGCCGAGCAAAATTGCGTCGGCCGCCTGCGCGGCATCGAGCGTATCGGCCGGCAGCGGGGTGCCGGTGGCGTCGATGGCGGCACCGCCGATCAGCTTCTCGTCGAAGCGGAAATGGTGGCCGTAGCGACGCGCGACCGCGCGCAGGACGTCGACCGCGGCGGCGGTCACTTCGGGGCCGATGCCGTCACCGGGCAATACGACGATGTCAGCGTGCATGGGGCGATTCCGTTGCGTGTGTGATGGGGAAGAGCGTGTTCGTTGGAGGTCAGGCGCTGGCGGCGACGCGCAGCGGCTGGCGCTCGCGCAGCAGCCGGTTGGCGACGTCCAGCCAGGCGATCGCGCTGGCTTCCAGCACGTCGCGGCTGGTGCCCTGGCCACTCATGAGCTCGCCATTGACGCGCGCGCTCAGGTTGGCCTCGCCGCGTGCATCGTTGCCGACGCCCATGCTGTGCACCTCGTAGCTTTCCAGCACGAAGTCGACCTTGGTGGCATGCGCCAGCGCGGCGAACAGCGCCGCGACCGGGCCGTCGCCGTCGGCGCTCTGGACCACGTGGCGGCCATCGGGATCGGAGAGGTCGACGCGCGCATGGGTGGTGCCGGCGTTGTCGGACAGGCCCATCCCGGCGATCCGCCAGCCGGGGCCGACGTGCTCGCCTTCGACCAGTCGCTGCAGGTCGGTGTCGGTGATCACGTGCTGGGTGTGGGTCAGTGCCTTGGCCTCGGCGATCACCTGGTCCAGCTGGCCTTCTTCCAGCACGTAACCCAGCGCGCGCAGGCGGTTGGCGACCGCGGCGCGGCCGCTGTGGCGACCCAGCACCAGCTGCGAATCCTCCCAGCCCACGTCCTGCGGCCGCATGATTTCGTAGGTGCCGCGGTTCTTCAGCATGCCGTGCTGGTGGATGCCGGATTCGTGGGCGAAGGCATTCAACCCGACGATCGCCTTGTTGCGCTGGACCTGGATGCCGGTGATCCGCGACAGCAGGCGCGAGGTCGCCAGCAGTTTGGTGGTGTCGAGCCGGGTGTCGGCGCCGTAGTAGCCGGGGCGCACCTTCAGCGCCATCGCCAGTTCTTCCATCGCGGCGTTGCCGGCGCGTTCGCCGATGCCGTTGATCGTGCATTCGACCTGGCGCGCGCCGCCTTCGATCGCGGCCAGCGAATTCGCGACGGCCAGGCCGAGGTCGTTGTGGCAGTGCGCGCTGAACACCACGCCGTCGGCGCCCTTCACGTTAGCGCGCAGGTACTCGAACAGCGCGCGGATCTCGCTGGGCGTGGTGTAGCCGACGGTGTCGGGCACGTTGAGGGTGCGCGCGCCGGCTTCGATGGCGGCATCGAACACGCGGACCAGGAATTCGGGTTCGGTGCGCAGGGCGTCCTCGGCGGAGAACTCGACGTCGTCGACGTGGCTGCGTGCGCGGGTGACGCCCATCACCGCGTGCTCGATGACCTGGTCCTCGCTCATGTTGAGCTTGTGCTGGCGATGCAGCGGGCTGGTCGAGATGAACACGTGGATGCGCGGCGCGGCGGCACCCTGCAGCGCGCTGCCGCAGGCGTCGATGTCGGCGGGGTGGCAGCGCGCGAGCGCGCAGATGGAGGCGTGGCGGATCTCGCGGGCGATGCTCTGCACGGCACCGAAGTCGGCGGGCGAGCTGTTGGGGAAGCCGGCCTCGATCACGTCGACGCCCAGCTCCTCCAGCGCATGCGCGAACAGGACCTTCTGCGCGGCGTTCATGGTGAAGCCCGGCGACTGCTCGCCGTCGCGCAGGGTGGTGTCGAAAATCTTGATGCGTTGCGTGCCGTGGGCGGTTACGTCGCTCGGTGTCTGGTCGGTCACGTCGTGCAATCCTCGGTGGTGCATGCGATGGCGGATGTCGGTGCAGCGATGCGGGTGGCCGCCGCCGGCCTAAGTCGCGCGGCACCCGCGCGCGCTTCGGCGATGTCGAGCACCGGTCCCTGCGTGGCGATCGCCGGCAACGGTTCCTGCACGCGACGGCGCGGCTTGCGCGGCGGACGCGGACGCACGTCCTGCAGCAGCGTGGCCAGCACGCTGGCGTCGAGGTTGCCGCCGGACACCACCGCGCACTTGCGCTTGCCGGCCACGCGCCGGCCCGCGGCCAACGCCAGCGCGCCGGCACCTTCGGCGATCACGTGTTCTTCCAGCGCCAGCCGCACCAGCGTCTCGCGCAGTTCGGCCTCGCGCACGATCACGATGTCGTCGAGCAGGTCATGCAGCAGGGCGCGGGTGAGGTAGCCCGGCTCCTTGACCCGCACGCCATCGGCGAGGGTCGCGGCGGGTTCGCGCAGGGTCACGTCGCCCCGCAGCACGCGCGCCATCGCATCGACGTTTTCGACCTGCGCACCGATGATTTTCACGCCCTGTGTCTTCAGCGCGAGGGCGACGCCGGCGGCCAAGCCGCCACCGCCGATCGGCACCAGCACCACGTCCGGCATCAGCGCGGCCAGTTCCAGCCCGACCGTGCCTTGTCCTGCGATCACGTCGGGATCGTCGAAGGCGGGCAGCAGGCGATAGCCGTGCTGCGCGGCGAGATCGGCAGCGAAGGCTTTCGCTTCGTCGTAGGTGTCGCCATGCAGGCGCACGGTCGCGCCCCAGTGGGCCACGCCGGCCACCTTGGTTTCCGGCGCGGTCTTCGGCATCACCGTGATCGCCGGCATGCCCAGCCGATACGCGGCCCAGGCCAGGCCTTGGGCGTGGTTGCCGGCGGAGGCGGCGATGGTCGGGCGGGTATCGCCGCGTTCGCGCGCGGCCAGCAGCGCGTTCATCGCGCCACGCACCTTGTACGAGCCGGTGCGCTGCAGGTTCTCCAGCTTCAGCCAGCAGCCGAAGCGCTCGGCGTAATGCAGCGGGGTGGGATTGAGGTAACGACGCAGCCGTGCCTGCGCCGCCAGCACGTCGCTGGCGGTCACCTGCACGGCGCGGGCTACCGGATCGTCCATCAGACCGCGGTCAGCCAGTGGCGATACGAAGCGTCTTCGCCACGCACCACGCGCTGGTAGTGCGCGGCGATGGCGCGGGTCACCGGATTGGTGCCGTATTCGCGCTCTTCGACCTGCGAGATCGGCGCGACTTCGGCGGCGGTGCCGCAGGCGAAGACTTCGTCGGCGTCCAGCAATTCCTCCAGCGTCGCCATCCGCGAGGTCGCGCCGGTCAGCGCCAGCAGGCTGTCGCGGGTGATCCCGGGCAATGCATCCGGATGTTCGATGGCGACGATGTTGCCGTCCTTGACCATGAACAGGTTGGCGCCGGTGCACTCGACCACGTTGCCGGCGCGATCGGTGAACATCGCCTCGTCGAAACCGCGCGACTTCGCTTCGCGCTTGGCCAGGATCGAGTTGACGTAGGCACCGCAGAGTTTCAGCGGCGGCAACGAGTCCGCCGGATTGCGCCGCCAGCACGACACACCGAGGCGTGCGCGGGTGCCGTTCAAGTGCACTTGGGTTGCGGTGGTCGCAACCATCATGTGCGGCACATGGCCTTCCACGTCCAACCCGAAACTGCCCTCACCGAACCACGCCAGCGGGCGGATGTAGGCGTCGCGATGGCCGTTGGCGCGCAGCGTTGCCAGCACCGCCTCGGTGACCTGCGCGGGATCGAAGGCCAGTCCCAGCAGGTTGGCGCCCTTGCGCATGCGCTCCAGGTGTTCGGGCAGGCGGAACACCGCCGCGCCACCGTCGGCGGTCGCGTAGGCGCGGATGCCCTCGAACACGCCGCTGCCGTAATGCATCGCGTGCGTGGTGAGGCCGGCCTGCAGCGCGTCGCTCTCGATCAGTTCGCCGTCGAACCAGGTCTTCGGCTTCGGTGCATGCGCGGCATCGAACATCGGCGTGACGTGGGCGGCGGCACTCACGGACATGGCTGCACCTGCACCGACAGGCAGTCATGCAACTTCGCCAGCTGCAGCTGCAGGCCTTCGGGTTCGCGCTGGCCTTCCACGGTCAGGCGCAGCTGCCACTGGTCGTCATCGCCCAGTGTTTCGCCATCCACGCGAACCGGCTGGAAGCCGCGACGCTCGGTCGTGCCCAGCACGCGCACCAGCGCGCCCTCGGCACGGCGCAGGGTCAAGTCAAGCTGGTAGCGCATGGGCAGCGTCCGCGGCGTGGGTGGGCGAGGGCGCAGCGGCATCCATCGGGCTGTCATCCATCATTTCCGCGTTGTTGCGGTTCGGTGGCACCAGCGGCCAGACGTTGGCGGCGGTGTCGATGGCGACATGCAGGAAGGCCGGGCCCTCGGCGGCCAGCAAGGCATGCAGTGCGGCTTCGACATCGGCCGCCTTGTCCACGTGAAAGGCCTGGATACCGAACGCAGTGGCGACCGCCGCGAAGTCCGGGTTGTCGGACAGGTCGATCTCGGAATAGCGCTTCTCGAAGAACAGTTCCTGCCACTGGCGGACCATGCCCAGCGCCTGGTTGTCGAGCAGCACGATCTTCACCGGCAGCCGGTAGCGCTTCAGCGTCGCCAGCTCCTGGATGTTCATCATGATCGAGCCATCGCCGCTGACGCAGATCACCTGCGCGTCGTGGCGGCCCTCGTTACGCATGGATTCCTGCGCGCCCATCGCCGCGGGCAGGCCGAAGCCCATCGCGCCCAGCGCGCCGGAGGTCAGGTGCTTGCGCGGATCGTCCAAGCGCCAGTGCTGGGCCACCCACATCTGGTGCTGGCCGACATCGCAGGACACGATCGCCTCCGGTGCCAGTTCCGACAGCCGCTTCAGCAGCGCAGGTGCGAACACCGTGTCGCCGGGGGCGTCGTAGCGTGCCGCGTGCTGGCGCGCACGTTGCTGGCACTGCGCGCGCCAGGCTTTGCGCGCGGTGCCGTGGCGGCCATGCAAGTGCGCAGCGCAGGGCAGGGTCAGCTTGGTCAGGGTGGTGGCGATGTCGCCGCGCACGCCGGCGTCGGCATGGCGCAGCTTGCCGATCTCGCAGGCGTCGATGTCCATGTGGACGACGTGTGCGTTCGGCGCGAACTCGGCCAGCTTGCCGGTAGCGCGATCGTCGAAACGCGCGCCGACCACCACCAGCAGGTCGGATTCCTGCACCGCCAGGTTGGCGGCGCGGCTGCCGTGCATGCCGATCATGCCGAGGTGGAGCGGATGCGCGGTCGCCAGCGAACCCAGCGCCTTCAGGGTCAGCACGGTCGGGATCTGGGTGGCATCGACGAAGGTGCGGAACGCCTGCACTGCATCGCCCAGGACGATGCCGCCGCCGCCATAGATCACCGGCTTCTGCGCCTGCGAGATCAGCGCGAGTGCTTCATGCAGCGACGCATCCTTCGGCATTTCCACCGGATCGGTGCCCAGCGATGCGTGCGCCGGCAAATGTGCGGCATCGGCGATCTGCACATCCTTCGGCAGGTCGATCAGCACCGGACCGGGACGGCCGGAGCGCGCCAGGCGGAATGCCTCGGCGACCATCATCGGCAGGTCCTCGACGCGCCGCGCGATGAAGCTGTGCTTGACCATCGGCAGGGTCATGCCGAACACGTCCAGTTCCTGGAACGCATCGGTGCCCATCAGGTGGGTCGGCACCTGGCCGGTGATCACCACCATCGGCACCGAATCCAGCATCGCGTCGGCGATACCGGTGACCAGGTTGGACGCACCCGGGCCGGAGGTCGCCACGCACACGCCGACGCGCCCGCTGGCACGCGCATACCCGTTGGCGGCGAACGCCGCACCCTGCTCGTGGCGTACCAGGACGTGCTTCAGTCCGGGCGCGCTGTGCAGCGCGTCGTAGAAGGGCATGATCGTGCCGCCGGGATACCCGAACAGCGTCTCCACGCCTTCCGCGACCAGGGCTTGCGCCAGCCAGCGGGCTCCATTCATTACGCGGCCTCGCTCTGCGGTTGCGCTTCGGTCGCAGGTTTCGCCGGGGTCGGCGCGGTGGCCAGCCACTTCATGTTGGCGCGCAGCTTCTTGCCGACCGCCTCGATCGGATGATCCAGGTCGGCCTGCTTCAGCGCCTTGTAGTTGGCGTTGCCGGCGGCGTACTCGGCGATCCATTGGCGGGCGAAGGTGCCGTCCTGGATTTCGGTCAGCACCTTCTTCATCTGCGCGCGGGTGTTGGCGTCGACGATGTAATCGCCGCGGGTCAGCGCACCGTATTGCGCGGTCTCGCTGATGAATTCGTGCATGCGGGTGATGCCGCCTTCGTAGAACAGGTCGACGATCAGCTTCAGCTCGTGCAGGCATTCGTAGTACGCGACTTCCGGCTGGTAACCGGCTTCCACCAGGGTTTCCCAGCCGGCCTGGACCAGCTTGGTCGCGCCGCCGCACAGCACCGCCTGCTCGCCGAACAGGTCGGTCTCGGTTTCTTCCTTGAAGGTGGTCTTGATTGCGTTCTGGCGCGCGCCACCGATGCCGCCGCAATAGGTCAGCGCCAACTGTTCGGCATTGCCGCTCAGGTCCTGCTGGATCGCATAGACCGACGGCACGCCGCGGCCGATCTCGTATTCGCGGCGGACCAGCGCGCCCGGGCCCTTCGGCGCGACCAGCACCACGTCCAGGTCCTCGCGCGGGGTGATCTGGCCGTAATGCACGTTGAAGCCGTGCGCGAACAGCAGGCAGGCGCCCTTGGCGATGTTCGGCTCGATGACCTCGCCATACAGCTGCGGCTGCACCATGTCCGGGGTCAGCACGGCGACGATCTCCGCGTCCCTGACCGCATCCGCCGGCGTTTTCACGGTGAAGCCGTCGGCCTTCGCCTTGATCTCGGTGGGACCGCCCGGGCGCAGGCCGATGGTGACGTCGAAGCCGGAGTCGCGAAGGTTGAGCGCATGCGCGCGGCCCTGGCTGCCGTAGCCGACGATGGCGATGCGGGGCTTGCTGGTGCTGGTCATTGCGTCTGTCCTGGGTTGGGTTCGGTGGTGGTGCGGTGGTCTTCGTTTTCTTTTTTTCCGCGTCCAGAAACGAAAAACCCCGCACCTCTCGGTGCGGGGTTTGCGATTCTGGCGTTGTGTTTCTGCTTACGCGCCGGATCGTCCCGCACCTGTTGGCGAGGTAATAAGGACGAGTACGAGGACGGTCGCCGCAAGTGCGGTCGGGCTGGTCGTCAGTGGTGTGCGGCGTTGCAACATGGGGCGAGAAGACCATGCGCCACGCGGTGGTGTCAACAGATCGGCTTATGCCGATTTCGCATGAAGGACGGTTGCACCTGAAACCGTGGAAACCCAGCAGAATCAAGGCTTCCAGCGCGCCACGCGAAATCGCGAAGCCTCAAGCCGATGCCCGAGTACCGTTCGAAGACCTCCACTCACGGCCGCAACATGGCCGGTGCCCGCGCGCTGTGGCGCGCCACCGGCATGACCGACGGCGACTTCCACAAGCCGATCATCGCCATCGCGAATTCGTTCACCCAGTTCGTACCGGGTCATGTCCACCTGAAGGATCTCGGGCAACTGGTCGCGCGCGAGATCGAACGCGTCGGCGGCGTCGCCAAGGAGTTCGACACCATCGCCGTCGATGACGGCATCGCGATGGGCCACGACGGCATGCTGTACTCGCTGCCTTCGCGCGAAATCATCGCGGACTCCGTCGAGTACATGGTCAATGCGCACTGCGCAGACGCGCTGGTGTGCATCTCCAACTGCGACAAGATCACGCCCGGCATGCTGATGGCGGCGCTGCGCTTGAACATCCCGACGGTCTTCGTGTCGGGCGGTCCGATGGAAGCGGGCAAGACCAGGCTCGCCGACGGCTCCACGACCGGCCACAAGCTCGACTTGATCGACGCGATGGTGATGGCCGCGGATCCGAATGCATCCGATGAACAAGTCGCCGTGGTCGAGCGCAGTGCGTGCCCGACCTGCGGTTCCTGCAGCGGCATGTTCACCGCCAACTCGATGAACTGTTTGACCGAAGCGTTGGGCCTGTCGTTGCCGGGCAACGGCACGGTGCTGGCGACGCATGCGGACCGCGAGCAGTTGTTCCTGCAGGCCGGGCGCACTGCGGTGGAACTCTGCCATCGCTGGTATGGAGGCGAAGATGCGCGCGCCTTGCCGCGCGGCATCGCCACCTTCGAGGCGTTCGAGAACGCGATGACCCTCGATATCGCGATGGGCGGCTCGACCAACACGATCCTGCACCTGCTCGCCGCTGCCCAGGAAGCCGAGGTCGACTTCGGCATGGCAGATATCGATCGCCTGTCGAAGCGCGTGCCGCAGTTGTGCAAGGTCGCGCCGAATTCGCCGAAGTACCATGTCGAGGACGTGCATCGCGCCGGCGGCATCATGGCGATCCTCGGCGAACTCGTGCGTGGTGGCCTGCTGCACACGGATGTCGCCACCGTGCACGCAGCGAATCTCGGCGATGCAATCGCGAAGTGGGACATCGCCACGGTCGACGACGAGAAGGTCACCACGTTCTTCCGCGCAGGCCCGGCCGGCATCCCGACCCAGGTCGCCTTCAGCCAGGCCACTCGCTGGCCGACGCTCGATATCGATCGCGTGGAAGGCTGCATCCGCAGCGTCGAGCATGCCTATTCGCAGGAAGGCGGACTGGCGGTGCTCGCCGGCAACATCGCGGTGGACGGCTGCGTGGTGAAGACCGCCGGCGTCGACGAATCCGTGCATGTGTTCGAAGGCAGGGCGCGCGTGTACGAAAGCCAGGACGCGGCGGTGGCCGGGATCCTCGGCGACGAAGTGCAGGCCGGCGATGTGGTGGTGATCCGCTACGAAGGCCCGAAGGGCGGGCCGGGCATGCAGGAGATGCTGTATCCGACCAGTTACCTGAAGTCGAAGGGGCTGGGCAAGGCGTGCGCGTTGCTCACCGATGGCCGCTTCTCCGGCGGCACCTCGGGGTTGTCGATCGGGCATGCCTCGCCGGAAGCCGCGGCCGGCGGTGCGATCGGCCTGGTCCGCGATGGCGACCGCATCCGCATCGACATCCCGAACCGCACCATCAACCTGCTCGTCGCCGACGATGAGCTCGCGACCCGTCGCACCGAGCAGGACGCGAAAGGTTGGAAGCCGGCGCAGCCGCGCGCGCGCAAGGTCAGCACCGCGCTCAAGGCCTACGCACTGCTGGCGACCAGCGCCGACAAGGGCGCCGTGCGCGACAAGGCGATGCTCGACGCGCTCTGACCGCCTGCCGCGAGGCATGTCGAAACACGCGCCGGCTATGCCGGAATTGGCGATGGTCGCGGCTGGCGCGCTGGATTATCGTGCGGGCTTGTCATCAGGCAGGCCCGTCCATGCGCCCTTTGCACTTGCTGCTGTCGTTCGCGTTGTTGCTGGTCGGCTGCGCGCCGCCGCCCGCCAAGGTGGAAGCGACCCCCGCAACGCATCCCGACGCAGGCACTTCGCACGCACAACCGAACGCGCAGTCCGGCTTCGTCAAAGTGGAAGGCACCCGTTTCACCATCGACGGCAAACCCTATCGTTTCGCCGGCGCGAACTTCTGGTACGGCGCCTACCTCGGCGCGGCGGACGGCATCGGCGACCGTGAGCGGCTGCGCGCCGAACTCGACCAGCTGAAGGCTGCCGGCATCGACAACCTGCGCGTGCTGGCGATGTCGGAGGCGAGCGCGTTCCAGCGCGCGGTGCGTCCCGCGATCATGACCGCGCCCGGTGAGTACGACGAACGGATGTTGCAGGGGCTGGACACCCTGCTGGTCGAGATGGGCAAGCGCGACATGAAGGCGGTGCTCTACCTCAACAATTTCTGGCAATGGTCAGGTGGCATGTCGCAGTACGTGGCATGGGCCACCGGCGAGCCGTTGTCCGATCCCGACAAGACCGGCGACTGGAACGGCTTCATGCAGCACTCGGCGCGCTTCTACGCGTTGCCGAAAGCGCAGGCGATCTATCGTGACGCGATCCGCACCGTCATCGGCCGCACCAATGGCATCAGCGGCGTCGCGT
Source organism: Thermomonas carbonis (assembly GCF_014396975.1). Taxonomy (NCBI): domain Bacteria; kingdom Pseudomonadati; phylum Pseudomonadota; class Gammaproteobacteria; order Lysobacterales; family Lysobacteraceae; genus Thermomonas; species Thermomonas carbonis. Next base: position 531,524 of record NZ_CP060719.1, on the reverse strand, counting down.
ACGTCGATGATCCGACGGTGATGTCGTGGCAACTGGCCAACGAGCCGCGCCCCGGCAGCCAGGACGGTGGCCGCGCCAACATCGCCGCCTACGATCGTTGGATCGACGAGACCGCTGGCTACATCAAGGAACTCGCGCCCAGGCAACTGGTCAGCACCGGCAGCGAGGGCGCGATGGGTTCGATCGGCGACCTCGACCTGTTCCTGCAGGCGCACAAGAGCGCGAACGTCGATTACCTGACCTTCCATCTGTGGCCATCGAACTGGAGCTGGATGGACCACAAGGATCCGGCGGCGCGGCTGGAGTCCGGCTTGAAAACGTCTCTGGAATACATCGACCGCCACATCGACGCCGCCGGAAAAATGGGCAAGCCGATCGTGCTGTCGGAGTTCGGCCTGAACCGCGATGGCGGGTCGTTCGATCCGGCGTCGGGGGTGATCGCGCGCGACCGCTTCCATCGCGCGATCTACGAACGCCTGCTGCAACGCATGCAGGCCGGCGACGCCATCGCCGGCTCGAACTTCTGGGCCTGGGGCGGGCGTGGCCGCACGACCAACAGTGACTTCATGTGGAAGGCCGGCGATCCGTTCACCGGCGATCCGCCGCAGGAAGCGCAGGGACTTTTCTCGCTGTTCGACAGCGACGCCTCGACGCTGCAGGTCGTGTCCGACCACGCGAAGGCGATCCACGCCCTCGAGCCCTGAGCGCCCCTCGGCCGGCTGTGGTCTAATTCGCGCTGAAGCGGGGGTACCGCGGGCCGTGAACCGGCCTGGCGGTTGAGACAGTCCCTTCGAACCTGATCCGGTTCAGACCGGCGTAGGGAAGCTTCGCAGCACGCCCATGGCATGCATGCGCCTTCGCTTCGTTCACGGCACGCGACTCCTTCGCGGCCGAGCCACTGGACGATGCCGATGAATGCCATTCCCAAGCCCGCCGCCGACCTCCTGCAACAGACCGGGCAGTTGTCCGAATCCGTGACCCGGCCGATCCCGGGCTCGCGCAAGATCTTCGTCGAAGGCTCGCGGCCCGACCTGCAAGTCGCGATGCGCGAGATCGCGCAGACCCAGACGCCGACGCTGTTCGGTGGCGAGACCAATCCGCCGATCACCGTCTACGATCCGTCCGGCCCGTACACCGATCCCGATGCGCGCATCGATCTCTCGGTCGGCCTGCCCGCGCTGCGCGCGAAGTGGATCGAGGAGCGCGGCGACACCGAATTGTTGCCGCAGCTCAGTTCCGCCTTCGGTCGCGGCCGCGAGCACGATCCGAAGCTTGCCGGCGTGCGCTTCCCGTCGCGCACCCTGCCGCGCGTGGCGAAGGCCGGCGCCAACGTCAGCCAGATGCACTACGCGCGCAAGGGCATCATCACCCCGGAGATGGAATACGTCGCCATCCGCGAGAACCAGCGCCTTGATGCGGTGCGCGATGCGTTGCTGCTGAAGCAGCATCCCGGCGAATCGTTCGGCGCCAGCATCCAGAAATTCATCACCCCGGAATTCGTGCGCGACGAGATCGCCCGCGGCCGCGCGATCCTGCCGAACAACATCAACCACCCGGAAAGCGAGCCGATGATCATCGGCCGCAACTTCCTGACCAAGATCAACGCGAACATCGGCAACAGCGCGGTGAGTTCCGGCATCGCGGAAGAAGTGGAAAAGCTGGTGTGGTCGATCCGCTGGGGCGGCGACACCGTCATGGATCTTTCGACCGGCAAGCACATCCACGAAACCCGCGAGTGGATCATCCGCAATTCGCCGGTGCCGATCGGCACCGTGCCGATCTACCAGGCACTGGAAAAGGTCGACGGCCGCGCCGAGGAACTCAACTGGGAGATCTTCCGCGACACCCTGATCGAACAGGCCGAGCAGGGCGTGGACTACTTCACCATCCATGCCGGCGTGCTGCTGCGCCACGTCCCGCTGACCGCCAAGCGCGTTACCGGGATCGTTTCGCGCGGCGGTTCGATCATGGCCAAGTGGTGCCTGGCGCACCACAAGGAGAATTTCCTCTACACCCACTTCGAGGACATCTGCGAAATCATGAAGGCCTACGACGTGGCCTTCTCGCTGGGCGACGGCCTGCGTCCCGGCTGCATCGCCGATGCCAACGACGCCGCGCAGTTCGGCGAGCTGGAAGCGCTCGGCGAACTCACCAAGATCGCCTGGAAGCACGATGTGCAAACCATGATCGAAGGCCCCGGCCACGTGCCGATGCAGATGATCAGGGAGAACATGGACAAGCAGCTGGCCGAGTGCGGCGAAGCGCCGTTCTACACGCTCGGCCCGCTGACCACCGACATCGCGCCGGGCTACGACCACATCACATCCGCGATCGGCGCGGCGATGATCGGCTGGTTCGGCACCGCGATGCTCTGCTACGTGACGCCGAAGGAGCACCTGGGCCTGCCGAATCGCGAGGACGTGCGCGACGGGATCATGGCCTACAAGATCGCCGCGCATGCCGCCGATCTCGCCAAGGGCCATCCGGGTGCGCAGGTGCGCGACAACGCGCTCAGCAAGGCGCGCTTCGAGTTCCGCTGGCAGGACCAGTTCAACCTTGGCCTGGATCCGGAGAAGGCCAAGGAATTCCACGACGAGACCCTGCCCAAGGACGCCCATAAGGTCGCCCACTTCTGCTCGATGTGCGGCCCGCATTTCTGCTCGATGAAGATCACCCAGGACGTGCGCGACTACGCCGCCGAGCACGGCGTCGACGAAGCCGCTGCGCTGGAAGCGGGCATGGCGGAGAAATCCGCCGAGTTCCGCGAGCAGGGGGCGGAGGTGTATCGCGACGCCTGAGTCGCTGGTCACTTTGCCGAATGCATCCGTCCCGGCCTCGTGACCCTGGGCAGGTGTGCTGCAACGGCTGGACTCGCTAGAGTCGAGCTGCTGCCATGAGAAACCACTTCACGCCATCGCCGGAATCGCCCAGCACACGTCTGCGGGTCGGTGCCTGCGTGCTGAACATCGATTGTCGCGAAGTGGTTCGTGGCGATGATGCACCGCAGCGGATTACCCTGAAGGCGCTACAGGTGTTGCAGGTACTGGCCGCGCAGCCGGGCAGGGTGGTGAGCCGCGAGGCGCTGCTCGATGCGGTATGGGCGGGCACGATGCCGACCGACGACGTGGTGACCCAGGCGATCACCACGCTGCGCAAGGCGCTGGGCGACGATCGCGAAGCGCCTGCGTATCTCGAAACCATTCCGAAATCCGGCTATCGCCTGCTGGCCGAGGTCGAGTGGTTGCCGGACCAGGTCGTTGCATCGCCCGCGGCAGGCATGGAGCAGGCCGCATCGCATGCCGATGCACGCAGGCCTCGCGATCGGGGGCGCGTGGTCGGCATCGGGCTGTTCATGCTGATTGTGGCGGCGGTCGCTGGCTGGGTCGTGTCGCGAACGCATTCAGAAGATGCATCCGCGCCGATGACGGCGGCGTTGGCCCGGCCACCGGGCGAACTGCCCTATACCTTGCTGACCTCACGGCCGGGCCCGGAAATCCAGCCGGCGTTGTCGCCCGACGGCGCACTGGTTGCGTACGCGATGCCGCCTGGTGGAGCGGACGATGCCCCGGCCTTGTTCGTGCAGGCCACCCAGGCCACACCGCCCCGGCAACTGACCTCACCGCCGCACGATCATTCCGATCATCTGCCGCGCTGGTCGCCGGATGGCCGGCAGCTGGTATTCGCCCGCATCGACGAGAAAGCCGGCTGCGAATTGCTGCTGGTACCGGCCAGCGGCGGGGCTACCCGCGCGGTCGGTCGCTGCGACCGCGTCAATGGCCGCTACGACTGGTTGCCGGATGGCAGCGGGATCATCGCCGGACTGGAATCCGAGGCCGATGGTGCCGCCGCGCCGCTGGCGATCCTGCGCCTGGACAGCGGCCTGTGGCAGCCGTTGGCGTATGCGCATGGCAGGGGCGATGTCGATTTCGATCCGCGCTTTTCGCCGGACGGGACGCAACTGGTGTTCCGTCGCGGCCTCAGTCATTCCGATTTGTGGGCGATGCCGGCGGCGGGCGGCACGCCGCGCAAGCTCACCCGGCTGCAAAGCAGCCTCAACGGCTGGGCGTGGGCACCGGATGGTCGCTCCCTGCTGCTGGCCCTGCCCGGCAATCCGTCGCAGTTGCATCGGCACGACCTGGGCAGCGGCCAGACTCGCGCGCTCGGCGGCTTCGAGGGCGTCGGCCTGGATATCGCTGCGCGCGGCAAGGTGATGGCCTTCACCCTCGGCGAGGAACGCATCGCGATGTTCCGCTACCCGCTGCCGATGCGGGCCGGGGCCGTGCCGGAACCCCTGTTCGCGTCCACCGGCAACGACCTGCTGCCGTCACCGTCGCCGGATGGACGCTGGCTGGCCTTCCATTCCGACCGTAACCGCGACGCGCGGCTGTGGCTGGGCGAACCCGCCGATCCCGACCAGTTGCGAATGATCGAAGATTTCACTCCCATCTCGCGGCATCCACCGCAGTGGTCCGACGATGGCAGGCGCTTGCTGGTGATTGGCGAAAGCAAGGGCAGTGGCGGCGCCCGCCTGCACGAAATCGATGTCGCCAGCGGCCGCGTCCACGCCTTGCCGCTGGAGGGTCTGCCGTATGCCGCCCAGTACCTGCCCGGGCAACGCATGCTGGTGCTGGTCGATCGTGGCGCGAGCCGGTTGGCGTTGCAGATCCTGGACCTGTCGAAAACGAGCCCTCAGGTGTTGGCGCAACTGGACGATGTCGGCGAGGCGCGTTTCGACGCCGCCACCGGTCAGGTGCATTTCGTTCGCACCACCCGACCTGGGCTTTGGCGGGTGGATCCGGATCTGCGCGCGCTGGTGCAGGTCGATGCCGAATCGCCGGCGAACTACTGGCTGCGGCGTTGGGCACTGCTGGATGGCCGGGCATTTGCCCTGCGCACCGCCGCGCCAGCCTGTCTGTCCCGCTGGCACTGGCTGGGAACGCCGGCAACGGAAGCCGATGCCGGTTGCCTGGACGCGCAAAGGCGCGGTGCGCCGACGCTGGCGCCGACGGTGTCGCGGGACGGTCGCTGGCTGTACGTGAGCATGGTCGTGGGCCAGCAGGACAGCGATATCGGGCTGCTCCGGTTGGAGGAGTTGGTCACGGAGCCTGTCCGCTAACACGTTGAATCAAAAGGATTCGGGAAAATTTCGGGTGAGTTTCGCCGCGATTTCCTGACCTGCGTGCAGGCATCCCTGTTGATGGCGGTCGACATCCCGAAGTGGAGCCGGCCATGCATCCCGTGTCCCTGTTCGTTCCCCGTACTCGCCTGCCCCCGTTGGCCGCTTGCGCTGTCGTCGCGGCTTCACAATCGCCATTCGATCTGGTCCTGGCCACTGGCGATGGCTTGCTCGATGCTGGCCGCCACGCCGCCATCGTCTGGTGCGTGCTGCGTGGTCGCGTGCGGGTGCGCTCGCGCGAGGGCGGCTTCGAGCTGGGGCCGCGCGAGTGGATCGCGCTGGATCGTGACTCGCGGCCCACGGTCTGGTCGGGTGCCGACAGCGTGGTGTTCGCGGTCGGCATCGACCTGGCCATCCAGCAGGCCTTGCAGGCCGCGGCGGATGCCCCGTGCTGTTCCCGGCGCGTGGCTGGATGCCGGCGGGTGCACGTGCGATCGCATTGCGGCTTTGGCGCGTGCACACGGGCTTGGCCGATGGCGAAGGTCGCATGCCAGACGCGTTGCGCGGTTTCCTGGCGATGCTGCAACGTGAACTGCTCGCGGGCACGGAGCGCTGCCCCGGCCATTCGCTGCGCCGCAAGCGCCAGGTGCTGGTGCGCATGCAGCGCGCGCGGCTGTACCTGGAAGGGCATGCCGGTGGCGGCCTGCGGGTGGCCGAACTGGCGCAACGCTGCAATTTCTCGCCCTGGTACTTCACCAAGATCTTCCATGCGCTGTACGGCATCGGGCCGCAGCAGTTCGCCGCGCAGTTGCGACTGGCGCATGCCTGCCGGCTGCTGTCCACGACGCGCCTGCCGGTGACGGAAATTTCCGCGGCGTGCGGCTTCGACAACCCGTGCAGTTTCTCGCGTGCGTTCCGTGCGCGGCATGGCATGACCGCGTCCGAGTATCGGCTGCTGCATCCGCATGGGTTTACCGCAGGCGATGCCGCCGACCCCTGGAACGCGGCCATGCAACACCCATGGCAGCAGGCACGGAGTGGTCGATGAGCCAGCCGCGCTATTCCGCCGCGCGCAAGGTCGATGCGGTGCGTCGTGTCGTCGAGGATGGTCGCAGCGTGGGCGATGTCGCCCGCGAGTTCGGCGTCAGCCAGGGCTCGTTGTTCTTCTGGGTGCGCCGCTACCGGCAATTCGCATGCAGCGTGCGCGAGAGCACTCGTGCGCTGCGCGGACATGGCGCGGGCCTGCGTGTCACCCCGGATCGTGAGCTGTTGCAAGTTGCCGCGCAGTCCACGGCAGATGCGGGTTCGCTGGTCGCCTGTCTGCGCCGCTCCAGTCTCCGTTGACCGCATCGACCGGATTGCGCAGTGCAATCCGCCAAGTCCTGCAAAGCGGAAGGGCATGCGCTGCACCTAGCATCGAATCGTTAACAAATCCGTAAGCCGCATCGAGCGGCATCGCCGCACGCGAACGGGATCGCGCTTCCACAACCACTGCAACGCTGGAGATTCATGGTGACCAAGATCAATCCATCACACCGCCGCCGCAAGGCACTCGTTCTCGCTCTCGCCCTGTGTTTCACCGCGGGTGTGCAGGCGCAGACCAACACCGCCGGCGCGGTGACCGGCCGCGCCATGTCCGGCGACGCCATCACCATCAGCAATCCGGCGACGGGATACAGCCGCACGATTACCGTCGGATCGGATGGCGGTTATCGCTTTTCGCAGTTGCCGACCGGCCAATATCAGCTGAGTCGCAATGGCGGCGCACCTCGCGCTGCGACAGTCAACGTCGGCAATGCAACCACGCTGGACTTCGTGGGTGCCGATGCGACCAACCTGGACACGGTGACGGTCGTGGGGACCGGTGCGATCAATCCGATCGACGTGTCGTCGGTGGAGTCGACCACCATCCTGACCGCCGAGCAGATTGCCCGGATTCCGGTGGGTCGCGATACCACGTCGGTCGCGCTGCTGGCACCGGGTACCGTGCGCGGCGATGCGGCCTTCGGCAACCTGGCCTCGTTCGGTGGTGCCTCGGTCGCGGAGAACCAGTACTACTTCAACGGCTTCAACATCACCAACTCGTTCCAGAACCTGAATTTCGCCCTGATTCCGTTCGAGGCAATCGCCGAGCAGCAGGTCAAGACGGGTGGCTACGGCGCCGAGTTCGGTCGTTCCACCGGCGGCGTGATCAACCAGATTTCCAGGCGCGGCACCAACGAGTTCCGTGCCGGTGCCAGCCTGTATTGGTCGCCCGAGTCCTTGTCCGAGACGACCCCCGACCTGGTGAGCAATGCCGGGACGCTACTCGCCGACAACTCACCCAACACCCTCGGCGAAAACCTGACTGCGGCGGTATGGGCGGGCGGCGCACTGATCAAGGATCGCCTGTTCGCCTATGGACTGGTGGAATACGCGAAGATCGACACCGATACCTTCGCGGGCAATCCTGGCCAGGCCAACAGCACCTCGCTGCGCAATCGCCAACCGAAGTGGTTGCTCAAGGCGGACTGGAACATCAGCGACAACCACCTGCTCGAATTCACCGCCATCTCCGACACGCAGAAGCTGGAGACCGACTTCTTCGACACGGTCACCGATGCCGACGATGTCAGCAATCCGCGCTTCTCGACCTACCGCGGGACCGACTACACGGAATTCGGCGGCGAGACCTACATCGCCAAATACACCGGCTACCTGACCGATACCCTGACATTGTCGGCGCTGGCGGGCACCAGCGAATCGGCACGCTCCAACTACAGCATCACCTCGACCGGCATCCGCAACGAATACAACGGCAACGTCGGACAGCCTGCAAGCGGCTGCCCGATCATCATCGATGGTCGTCCATCGGCGGTGAATGGCCAGGTCACCCCGATCACCGGCTGCACGCTGGCCGCCAACCTTGGTAGGCCGGACGGCAAGGACAGCCGGGAACAATTCCGCATCGACCTGGAATGGCAGCTGGGCGATCACCTGTTGCGCGGCGGCGTCGACATCGACAACTTCGAGTCGGTCGCAGGCGTGTCCAATTCCGGAGGCATGAACTGGCGCTATGGCCGCTATCCGGCGACCGGCAACACCAGCGAGAACCAGGTCGTCCGCAAGCGCGTGTTCCAGTCCGGCTCGACGGTTGGCGTGGATCAACGCGCGTTCTACATCGAGGACAGCTGGAGCGTTTCCGACAACTTCGTCGCCTACCTGGGCCTGCGCTGGGACACCTTCAAGAACAAGAACGGCGATGGCGAAACCTATGTCGAGATCAAGAACCAGTTCGCCCCGCGGCTTGGCTTCAGCTGGGACGTGTTCGGCGACAGCACGTTCAAGGTGTTCGGCAATGCCGGCCGCTACGCCCTGCCGCTGACCGCAACCGTTGCCGTGCGCGGGGCATCGAAATCACTGTTCAGCGAGCAGTTCTATACCTACACCGGCGTGGATCCGGTCACCGGCGCACCGACCGGCCTGACCCTGATCGACAACCCTGCCAATGGGCGTCCGATCCGTTATCTGAACAACGAGTTCGGAGTGAGCAAGAATCCGCTGACGATCGCCTCGCAGAACCTGGAGCCGATGTACCAGGACGAATACATCCTCGGTTTCCAGAAGCAGTTGAACGAGCACTTCTCGCTGGGCGTGCGCGCGATCCACCGCGACCTGAAGCGTGCGATCGACGACACCTGCGATTACCGCCCGCTGATTGCGGCGGCCCTGGCGCAGGGCTTCACCGCCGACGGCGGCATCTTCATCGAGCCGATCGACAAGACCCAGCCCAGCGACATCGCCGTCTACAACCCGGGCTTCGCGTTCTGCCACCTCTACAACCCGGGCAGTGATGGTGTGTTCCAGATGGACGTCAATGGCGATGGACAGCTGGAAGAGATCGTCGTTCCGGCCGACGTGCTGGGTCCGAAGGCCAAGCGCAAGTACAGCGCGCTGGAAATCTTCTGGGAAGGCAATTGGGACCGCTGGTTCGTGCAGGGCTCGTACACGTTCGCCAAGAGCATCGGCAATACCGAGGGTGGCGTGAAGTCGGACATCGGCCAGGCCGACACCGGCACCACGCAGGACTTCGACTACCCGGAGCTGGCGATCGGTTCGTACGGCTACCTGCCGAACGACCGTCGCCACAGCCTGAAGCTGTTCGGCAACTTCGAGATCACCGACGAGTGGTCGGTCGGTGCGAGTTTCCTGGTGCAGTCCGGGCGTCCGATCAATTGCTTCGGCTTCCTGGGTGGCGCGAATACGTCGCACTACGCGAACGGCTACTTCTCCTGCGACTCGTCCACGACCTTCCAGCCGCGCTACCTGAATGGTGGTCCGGACGGCGACATCGGCACGCCCGGGGACAACACCCCGAATCCGGATTGGGATGGCGGCGCTAACAATGGCCGCACCATCGTCAACCGCGGAACGGCGGGGCGTTTGCCCTGGACTCAGAACCTCGACCTGAACCTGGCCTACAAGCCCGCGTGGGCGAAGGGCCTGCAGTTCAAGGTGGATGTGTTCAACGTGCTGCAGGCGGACAAGGCGGTCAACGTCGTCGAGCAGGGCGAAGATCAGGCGGGCAACCCGCAGCCGGACGTGTACAAGATGCCGGTTGGCTGGCAGGCGCCGCGCTCGGTTCGCTTCATGGTCCAGTACGACTTCTGATCCGCCATGACCGTGTGATCTGGAGGCCGTCCGCAAGGGCGGCCTCTTCCTGTTTGCGGACGGCCATTCGCCTTGCGTTGCATGGCTGCGTGCTAGTGTTTCCGCTCGTCCGGATCCGACCCGAGGAGTGCTTCCATGCGAACCCTGCAGCGCACCAGCCGATGGCTTTTCGTCCTCCTCGCCACCGTCGTGCTGGCGGCCTGCGCCACCGGTCCGCAGGTGCGCACCGACCATGATCCCACCGCGAATTTCAGCCAGTACCGCACCTGGTCCTTCTACAGCCCGATCGCGATGGAGGAGTCCGGTTATTCCACCTGGATCTCCGATCGCATCAAGGACAACGTACGCAGGGAAATGGACGCGCGCGGCTACCGTTACGTCGAGTCGTCACCCGACCTGCAAGTGAACTTCCAGGGCGTGGTGCAGGATCGAACCGATGTGTGGACGATGCCGCGCGCGGATACGCAATGGTTCTACAACTACCGCCGCAAGGCCTATGTCGCCGTGCCGGTCTGGTACGACGACACCCAGGTTAGCCGCTATCGCGAGGGCACCCTGACCGTGGACCTGGTCGATGCCCGTCGCAACCGCATGGTCTGGACCGGTGCCGCGATCGGCCGCGTGGTCAACAAAACACCCGAGCAAAAGATGGCCGAGGTAGACCAGGCCATCAACGCGATCTTCCTGCAGTACCCGCATCGCGCAGCCACGCCGTAACCCGTTTGCCACGATCACGCATCCACTGAAAGGACACGGGATGTCGGTCGGGGATGTCGCCCTGCACACGCAGCGCTTGCGGCGCGTGGCCAAACGCCATCCCTCCGCGTTCCTGCTGGCGGCGCAACTGCTCAGCCTGCTGGTGTATCCGCTGATCAATGACAGCGCCGGCGGCCGGGTGCTGTTCGGCGCGGTGGCGCTGGTGGTGGTACCGCTGGCGGTATGGGTGGTCAACCGCAGTTCGTTCGTCAACACCATCGCGTGGCTGCTGGCGATTCCGGCGATGCTGCTGACCGTGTTCGCCGTGGTCTTCGAGAACGATGCGTTGCTGCCGTTTTCCGCCTTGCTGGAAGCGGCGCTGTATTTCTACGCCGCGGCCAGCCTGATCTCGTACATGCTGCACGATCACAAGGTCACCGCCGACGAACTGTTCGCCGCGGCGGCCACCTTCACCTTGCTGGCCTGGGGCTTCGCCTACGCCTATTACGTCTGCCAGGCGTGGTATCCCGGCAGCTTCACCGGCTTCGAACCCGAGCGTCCGCGCACCTGGATGGAGCTGCTGTTCTACAGCTTCACCAACCTGTCGGCGACGGGCCTGGGCGACGTGTTGCCTGTCAGCGCGCCGGCGCGCGCGCTGACCATGCTCGAACAGTTCGCCGGGGTGGGCTACATCGCCACCGTGGTCTCGCGGCTGATCGGCCTGACCATCGTCCGCGAGCGCGGCTGAAGCCTGTGTGCCGGGTGGCTACAATGGCCACCTCGCCGATACCTCGCCCGGATCCGCCGGAATGAAGCTGCCCCTTCCGTTCATCCAGTTGCCGCTGTCGTTCGATGCCGACGTGCTCGCCGCGGAGATCGAAGCACTGGGCGAGAGCGTATGGCGCGACCACCCGCAGAAGTTCCCCGGCAATTCGATGCTGCCGTTGCTGGCGGTGGGTGGCGATCCTGCGAACGAATCGTTCGCAGGCACCATGGCACCGACGCCGGAGCTGCTGCGTTGCCCGTACCTGATGCAGGTGATGGCCAGCTTCGGTGCCACTCTCGGACGCACCCGCTTGATGCGGCTTGCGGGCCAGGCGGAAGTCACACCGCACGTCGACCAGGGTTATTACTGGGCCGAGCGCGTGCGTGTGCACGTGCCGATCGTGACCCAGCCGACGGTACGTTTCGAATGCGGATCGGCGGTCATCAACATGGCGGCTGGGGAGTGCTGGATCTTCGATACCTGGCGTAACCACAACGTGATCAACGACGCCAGCCAGAGCCGCATCCACCTGGTCGCCGATACGGTCGGCGGCGAAGCCTTCTGGAACCTGGTGGCGGCCGGCCGCGGGCACGGTGCCGACCGTGCCGACTGGCGGCCAGTCCGCGTCCCGCCATCCGCGTCCCGGCCTGCCTTGATCCTCGAGCACTACAACATCCCGCAGGCGATGTCGCCGTGGGAAGCCAACTACCACATGCGCCGACTGCTGGACGACGCGGATCCACGCGATCCCAACCTGGCCGCCGCGCATGCGCAGATCGAGCGTTTCTTCCAGGCCTGGCGTGGGCTGTGGGCGCGTTACGCCGATTCGGGAGAAGGCAAGGCCGAATACTGGGCCGCGCTGGAACGATTCATCCAGCAGATCCCGGAACCGGTCGCGATGATCAGATTGGCCAACGGCACGCACTGGATCGATGGCGTCCTCGCGCGGGTCGCCAAGATGGCGATCAGGCGTTCCTGACGCCACACGCCCCGCCGCGGGTGCGGGGCGATGCTGCCGACCTCAGAAGTTCGGCTTCTCCGCGCTCGCTTCGTAGCGCTCGATCGACTCGACCAGCAGCTGGCGGGCCTCGTCGCGACCGCCCCAGCCGTCGAGCTTGACCCACTTGCCGGCTTCCAGGTCCTTGTAGTGCTCGAAGAAGTAGCCAATGCGGTCCAGCCAGTGCTTGGGCACGTCGTCGAGATGCTGGATGTGGTCGTAACCCGGGTAGACCTTGCTGATCGGCACGGCCAGGATCTTTTCGTCGGCACCGGCCTCGTCGACCATGCGCAGCACGCCGACCGGGCGCACCCTGATCACCGAGCCGGGGATCAGCGCCAGCGGCATCAGCACCAGCACGTCGGCCGGGTCGCCGTCGCCGCAGAGGGTGTGCGGGACGTAGCCGTAGTTGCACGGGTAGCGCATCGGTGTGGACAGCACGCGGTCGACGAAGATCGCGCCGCTGGCCTTGTCGACCTCGTACTTGACCGGCTCGGCATCCTTCGGGATTTCGATGATGACGTTGAGTTCGTCCGGCGGATTCTTGCCGGTGGGGACGAGGTCCAGGCCCATGCTGCTGTGCTCCGATGCGGGTGTCCGCGCACTGCTGCGCTGGACGGTGTGGGGGCGCGCATTCTAACCGCTCGCCCTTGAGCCAGCGCTCCAGCAAGGATCCGGACACGAAAACGGCGGCCGGAGCCGCCGTTTTCGATGCCGCACTGGGTTCGCTTACTTCACCGTGACCTCGACCCGGCGCGCGTCTTCCGCGCTGGTGCCTTCGATGGCCAAGACCGGCTTTTCCAGGTCGACGCGGGTGTCGTCGATGCCGGCTGCAGCCAATGCACCGGCGACATTCTGCGCGCGCTGCTTGGCCAGTTCCGCGTTCTGCGCCGGATCGCCACTGGCATCGTGGTAACCGGACACCGTGGCACGCGCGGCGGGATCGTCCTTGAGGTGCTGGACGAGCTGGCCCAGGGTGTCGCCGGCATCGGCCGGCAGGTCTGCGGAGCCGCTTGCGAAATACACAGCGGCGGCGCTGGCATCCGGCAAGGTGGAATCCACGGCAGCGGCATCCACCTCTGCATCGGCGGCTGCGGCATCCATGGCGACCGTGCCATCGGTGGCCGCGGCCTCCATTGCCGGTGGCGTGGCAAGGAGGTTGGTATCGCCCCCGGTGACCGTGGCCGGCAACAGCGGGACGATCATCAGCGCCACGATGTTGATGATCTTGATCAGCGGGTTCACCGCCGGGCCGGCGGTGTCCTTGTACGGGTCGCCGACGGTGTCGCCGGTCACCGCGGCCTTGTGCGCCTCGGAACCCTTGCCGCCGAAGTTGCCGTCCTCGATGTACTTCTTGGCGTTGTCCCATGCACCGCCGCCCGTGGTCATCGAGATCGCCACGAAGATGCCCGTCACGATGGTGCCGATCAGCAGGCCGCCGAGCGCCTGCGCGCCCAGGGTCAGGCCGACCACGACCGGGACCGCGACCGGCAGCAGCGAGGGCACGATCATTTCCTTGATCGCCGACTTGGTCAGCATGTCGACCGCGCGGCTGTAGTCCGGCTTGCCGGTGCCTTCCATGATCCCGGGGATCTCGCGGAACTGGCGGCGCACTTCCTCCACCACCGCGCCCGCGGCACGGCCCACGGCTTCCATCGCCATTGCACCGAACAGGTAGGGGATCAGGCCGCCGATCAGCAGGCCGATGATCACCATGTGGTTGCTCAGGTCGAAGGTGAAGTTCACCCCCGGATGCTGCATCTGCAGGTTGTGGGTGTAGTCGGCGAACAGCACCAGCGCGGCGAGTGCCGCGGAACCGATCGCATAGCCCTTGGTCACTGCCTTGGTGGTGTTGCCCACCGCGTCCAGCGGGTCGGTGATGTTGCGCACTTCCGGCGGCAGTTCCGCCATCTCGGCGATGCCGCCGGCGTTGTCGGTGATCGGGCCGTAGGCGTCCAGCGCCACGATCATCCCGGCCATCGACAGCATCGCGGTGGCGGCGATGGCGATGCCGTACAGGCCGGCGAACTTGTAGGCCAGCAGGATCGACGCGCACACCGCCAGCACCGGCAGGGCGGTCGACTTCATCGACACGCCGAGGCCGGCGATGATGTTGGTGCCGTGGCCGGTGGTGGACGCCTGCGCGACGTGCTGAACCGGCTTGTACTGGGTGCCGGTGTAGTACTCGGTGATCCACACGATCGCGCCGGTCAGCACCAGGCCGATCAGCGCGCACCAGTACAGGTTCAGCGCGCCGTGGCTGGAATCCGCCATCAGCTGGGTGGTGATCGGGTAGAACGCGACCGCCGACAGCACCGCCGAGACGATCACGCCGCGATACAGCGCGCCCATGATGTTGGGCTTGTCGCCGCTGACCTTGACGAAGAACGCACCGATGATCGAGGCGATGATCGACGCGCCGCCCAGCACCAGCGGATACAGCACCGCGTTCTTGCCGGCGGTGGCCACCATCAGGCCGCCCAGCAGCATCGTCGCGATCACGGTGACCGCGTAGGTCTCGAACAGGTCGGCGGCCATGCCGGCGCAGTCGCCGACGTTGTCGCCCACGTTATCGGCGATCACCGCCGGGTTGCGCGGGTCATCCTCGGGGATGCCGGCTTCGACCTTGCCCACCAGGTCGGCGCCGACATCGGCACCCTTGGTGAAGATGCCGCCGCCGAGGCGCGCGAAGATCGAGATCAGCGACGAGCCGAACGCCAGGCCGACCAGCGCGTGCAGCGCCTTGTCCTGCGGGACGCCCATGGCGCCGAGCACGTAGTAGTAGCCGGCCACGCCCAGCAGGCCCAGGCCGACCACCAGCATGCCGGTGATCGCGCCGCCCTTGAAGGCGACATCCATCGCCGGACCGATGCCTCTGCGTGCGGCTTCGGCGGTGCGCACGTTGGCGCGCACCGAGACGTTCATGCCGATGTAGCCGGCCGCGCCGGACAGCACCGCACCGATCAGGAACCCGATCGCGGTATGCCAGCCCAGGAAGAAGCCGATCAGCACCATCAGCACCACGCCGACAATGGAGATCGTGGTGTATTGCCGGTTGAGGTAGGCGCGTGCGCCTTCCTGGATCGCCCCTGCGATCTCCTGCATGCGTTCGTTGCCGGCGGGCTGCCGGTTGATCCAGCTCGTGGCCCAGAGGCCGTAGCCGATTGCGATGACGGCGCACACAAGCGCCAGTACCAGACCGTATTGCTCCAGCATGAAACCCCTCCCGGAGTGTTCGATGGATGACCGTTGGTTGTGCGCATGCCCTCGGGCAGGCGACGCCCCGACTATGGCACAGGGCAGCGCTGGCGGGATGCGCGCGGAAGCATGGATCGGGCCATGAACCCCGGATTCATGCACCGCGTGCAAGCCTGCCCCGACCATCACGTTCCACCGGAGTCGTTCGATGCTGCGATCGCACATGCTTTTGGCCGCTTTGCTGGTCGCGTCTTCCGCCGCCCATGCGGCCGATCCGGCCCCGGAAATCAAGCGGGCCGTCGCCACGCCGCAGGCGGCGGGCGTGGTGCATACGCTGCGCACGATCCCGGAAGCCTGCGCGCGCCTGGAAGGCAAGTTCACCGGCAATGCCGGCAAGCCCTACGAGTTCGCTGCGATGCGCACCAGCGAGCGTTGTGCGCCGCGCGCGAAGCTGGTCGATGCGGCGAACGCCAAGGCCTCGGTCGCCAACGGCTGGTTGTTGAATGACGTGATCCGCGTACCCAGCGCGGCCTGTCCCGCCCGGCAGGCGGTGGTGCGCATCTGGCGCAAGGACACCAAGGTCGCGCCGCCGACGCTGGATGCGCAGGGTCGTTCGCGGATCTACCTCAAGGACAGCATGGACGCCGCCCGTGCCGGCGATCTCAAGCCGATCCCGGTGTTCGCCGCGGCGATGACGATGGAAGGCCTGGCCTGCAAGTGACGTCGGCATCCTGAGCGTCGCCAAGGACGACGTTGGCCAGGCTTCAGTCCGGGATCGCCACCCGCTTCAACTTGCTGCCCGCGCCGGTTCTGATCCCGACCGAGGATTTCGCGCAACCGAACTGTTTCGCCACCAGTCCGATCAATTCGGCATTCGCCTTGCCGTCCACCGGCGGCGACTTCAGTTGCGCCAGCCAGGTGCCATCGTCCTGCTGCGTCAGTGCGGAGACACGGGCATTCGGTTTGGCTTTGACCAGCAGGATGGGCATAGGGCGAGCATCGCATGCGCTGGGCATCGCGGAAAATGGAACGCCCGGCAATGCCGGGCGTTCCGGTGTTGCACGATGACGGGGAAAACTCAGTTGCCGACTTTCAGCTTGCCGCCCTTGCCCATGCCGCCTTCGACTTCCTGCGCCTCGTAGTTGCGCAGGGCGCGGACCAGATTGTTGTAGGCATCTGCGAAGGCCGCGGCCAGCACCTTGCCTTCCGGGGTGTTGGTGTAGCCGCCCAGCGCGCCGTAGCCGGAGCCGCCCCAGCCGGCGATGCCGCCGCCGAAATCGGTCTTGCGCGCCTGGCCCTGCGCCACCGCCAGCTGCACGCCGGAGCGGTTGTCGATCATGGTCAGGATGGTTTCGGCCTTCTTGAACTTGAGTCCGCCGACCACCGCGCCGATCGCGCCGAGCTTGCGCCCGCCGAACGCTCCGAGTGCGGCACCGATGCCGCCGGCGTCGCTCTGCGAGAAATTGATCGTCGGGTTGATGGTGTAGTCGGCGGCGACCATCTGGCCCTTGCCGAAGTTGCTGCCCTCGCGCATCTCGCCGCTGTCGGCCAAGGCGCGCTCCTGCATCATGTTCTTCATCGCGCGTCCGCGTTCGACCACCACGAAGCAGTTGGACTGCTGGATCATCATCCGGATCAGCGGGATGGTCGACGGCAGGCGCAGGTCGGAGGTCAGGTACCGATACCAGTCGCCATCCTGTTCCTCGACCACGCCGACGGTGCCGAGGGGCGAATCGCAGCGTTCCAGGGTCGCCGCCGCGCCTTCCGAATTGGCACCGGCCGCCGCGCCTTTCGGATCGTTCTTGTTGCGCTGGGCCTCGGCCGGTCCACTCAACAGCAGGCAGGCGCCCGCGATCAACAACAGCTTCTTCATCGATATTCCCTCAAGGTGGTGTCTGCATGATTCGAAATGGCGGCCCGGCTGCATCTGCCGCGGATCGTCAGCCGGCCCAGGCGGGCAGCTTGCGCCGCACCGTGGCTTGGGGGAGTACTACGTAATCCGGCAGGCCGTTCCGGACATAGGGCGGATATGCCTCGCCCGCGATCAACGGCGCGAGGTAGCGCCGCGCCGCCGCAGTGATGCCATGCCCGTCCGCGCGAATGAAACCCTTCGGCATGGTTTTCTCGTGGTTGGCGACCTTGCTCAGGGGGGCCACGTCGACATGCCACTGATACGGTTCGTCGGCGGTGCGCACGATCACCGGCATCACCGCGTTCTGCCCGGCCAGCGCGCAATCCACCGCGGCGCGACCGACCGCCATCGCCTGCTCGACATCGGTCTTCGACGCGAGGTGGCGGGCAGAGCGCTGCAGGTAATCCGGCAGCGACCAGTGGACCTTGTGGCCGAGGACATCCTTGACCCGTCCGGCCAGGTGCGAGGCCACGCCGCCCAGTTGCGCATGCCCGAACGCGTCCTTGCCGCCGCCCGCATCGGCCACGAAGGTGCCGTCGGCGGCGCGGATGCCCTCGCTGGCCACAACCACGCAATGGCCGAGGCGTTTGACCACTGCATCCACGCGAGCGAGGAAATCGGCCTCGTCGAACGGGCGTTCCGGGAACAGGATCAGGTGCGGGGCTTCATCGCGGCCTTCACCGGCCAGACCTGCCGCCGCGGCCAGCCAGCCGGCGTGTCGTCCCATCGCCTCATAGACGAAGACCTTGGTCGAGGTTTCGGCCATCGCCGCGACGTCCAGCGCGCATTCGCGCACCGAGACGGCGGTGTACTTGGCCGCGGAGCCGAAGCCGGGGCAGCAGTCGGTGACCGCGAGGTCGTTGTCGATGGTCTTGGGCACGCCCACGCAGGTCAGCGGATAGCCGAACTCGGCCGCCAATTGCGAGACCTTCAACGCGGTATCCGCGGAGTCGTTGCCGCCGTTGTAGAGGAACCAGCGCACGTCATGCGCCTGCAGGACCGCCAGCAGGCGCTCGTATTTGGCGCGGTCGGCCTCGACTGACTTCAGCTTCAACCGGCAGCTGCCGAAGGCACCGCCGGGGGTGTGCGCCAGCGCCTTGACCTGGGCGGTGGACAGGGTGGTGGTGTCGATCAGTTCCTCGCGCAGCGCGCCTAGGATGCCGTTGCGGGCCGCCAGCACGCGCACCTTTTTGGTCCGGGCGGCCTGCAGCACGGCGGAGGCGGTGGCGTTGATGACGGCCGTGACGCCGCCGCTCTGGGCGTACAGCAAGGTGCCTGCGGGCATGCCGGTTTCCTCGGGGAATTGGCCCTTGGGCGAAGCCGTGGGCCGGACCCATAACGATACGGTAAGCTGGCCCGGACGAGGCCGGCGCGCGTTGCGTGGCGGCCGCCCCACGATTCTGGAGCGATGCGATGCGATTGGTTCTGTTGGGCGCGCCGGGTTCCGGCAAGGGCACCCAGGCGGCACGACTGAAGGAACACCTGCAAGTCCCGCACATTTCCACCGGCGACCTGCTGCGCGCCGAAGTGGCCGCCGGCACCCCGCTGGGCCTGCAGGCCAAGGAAGTCATGGCGCGCGGCGACCTGGTCAGCGACGCGATCCTGCTGGGCATGCTGAAGGACCGCTTTTCGCGCGACGACACCAAAGCCGGCTTCATCCTCGACGGCTACCCTCGCAACCTGGCGCAGGCCGCGGCGCTGGGCGACTTGCTGGACAGCCTGGGGCAGAAATTCGATGCCGCCGTGCAGCTTACCGTCGACAACGAGCAGATCATCGAGCGCCTGGCCGGCCGCGCCAAGGCCGAGGGCCGCGCAGACGACAGCCCGGACTCCGTGCGCCACCGTCTCAACGTGTACGACCAGCAGACCGCTCCGGTGATCGATTTCTATCGCCAGCACGGCCAGTTGACCGTGGTCGATGGCGTGGGCTCGCTGGACGAGGTGTTCACCCGGATCATCGAGGCGATCCAGCCGGGGCACGACGTCGGTTGAGTTCGTCGCCGCGAAGCCCCCGACCACCGATCTTCGCCCGGAATTCCTCGGAGCCTGTCTTGAAACTCCACATCCTCGGCATCGCCGGCACCTTCATGGGCGGCGTGGCCGCGCTGGCGCGCGAACTCGGCCACCAAGTCGAAGGCAGCGACCAGAATATCTATCCGCCGATGTCCACCCAACTGGAAACGCTGGGCATCGCGCTTAAGCAGGGCTACCGGCCCGAAAATATTTCGGGCGACTGCGACGAGATCGTGGTCGGCAACGCGCTGTCGCGTGGCAACGAAGCGGTCGAGCATGTGCTCGATGCCGGGCTGCGCTACACCTCCGGCGCGCAGTGGCTGAGCGAGCAGGTCCTGCCCGGTCGCGACGTGCTGGCGGTGGCCGGTACCCACGGCAAGACCACGACCACCACGATCCTGTCGTACCTGCTGGAAGCGGCGGGGCGTTCGCCGGGGTTCCTGGTCGGCGGCGTGGCCGAGGACTTCGGCGCGTCCGCGCGCATCGGCGGTGGCCGCGAATTCGTGGTCGAGGCCGACGAATACGACACCGCGTTCTTCGACAAGCGCAGCAAGTTCGTCCACTACCGCCCGCTGGTCGCGATCCTCAACAATCTCGAGTACGACCACGCCGACATCTTCCCGGACGTGGCCGCGATCCAGCGCCAGTTCCACCATCTCGTGCGCACGGTGCCACGGCGTGGCCGCCTGATCGTCAACGGCCACGACGAACGCCTGCGCGAGGTGCTGGCGATGGGCTGCTGGACGCCGCTCGAACGATTCGGATTCGATGTCGCGTTCGAATGGAGTGCACGCAAGTTGCGCGACGACGGCAGCAGCTTCGCCGTGATGCATCGTGGCGGCGAGCTCGGCATCGTCGAATGGCCCTTGCTCGGCGACCACAACGTGCTCAACGGCCTGGCCGCGCTCGCCGCGTGTGCGGCGGTCGGTGTCGATGTGGCGTCGGTGATTCCCGCGCTGGCCAGCTTCCGCAGCGTCAAGCGGCGCATGGAAGTGATCGGCGAACTCAAAGGCATCACCGTGTACGACGACTTCGCCCATCATCCGACCGCGATCGCGACCACGCTGGCAGGGCTGCGTGCGAAGGTCGGCGACGCGCGCATCGTGGTGGCGATGGAGCCGCGCAGCAATTCGATGCGCCTGGGTGCGCATGCGGATGCGCTGGCACCGTCGCTGGATATCGCCGACGTGGTGGTGTTCCTGGCGCGGCCTGAACTGCCGTGGGATGCCGGCAAGGTGGTCGCGGCCGTGCGCGGTGACGCCCGCACCGTGGCCGATGGCGATGCGTTGATCGCTGCGTTGGGCGGAATCGTGCGCAGTGGCGACCACGTGGTGTTCATGTCCAACGGCGGCTTCGACGGCGCGCCGCGGCGGTTCCACGCCGCCTTGCGGGATGACTGACGCGCCCTCGCTGCCGCTGTTCCCGTTGCAGACGGTGCTGGTGCCCGGTGCCGCGCTGGACTTGCGCATCTTCGAGCGCCGCTACCTCGATATGGTCGGCGAATGCGGGCGCAACGGTTGCGGCTTCGGGGTCTGCCTGATCCTGGAGGGGAACGAAACCGGCACGCCGGCGACACCGGTCGCGTTCGGCACCGAAGCCGTGATCGAGGATTTCGGCAACACCCCGGAAGGATTGCTCTCGCTGCGTGTGCGTGGCAAACGCCGCTTCCACGTGCTGCGCACCCGCGTGCGCGACACCGGCCTGATCGTGGCCGACATCGAGTGGCGCGCGGATGCGGCGGCATCGTCGCGCCTGCGTCCGGAGCACGCGCTGCTGGTGGAATTGCTGCGACGGATCCTGCTGCAGGTGGATGCCGGCCACATCGATCCGGATCCCGCGCTGTTCGAGGATGCCGCGTGGACGGGCTGGCGGCTGGCAGAGCTGTTGCCATTGTCGATGCAGCAGCGGCAGGTGCTGCTGCAACTCGATGATCCGCACGCGCGCCTGCAACTATTGCTCGACGGCATCGCCGCCGAGATCGGCTGATCGTTCCGCTCAGGGCGGGTCGATGCGGATCCGCAACACCGCGTCGCGTTCCGCCGAAGTGCCGGCCAAGTTGCGCAGATCCTCGGGCAATGCATGTGCATGCGGTTCCGGTTGCCACAGGGTCAACAGGCGCAACCGCTTGCGCCCGTGCATGCGCTCGTAGCGGGCGACCCATAGCGGCGCGGCGCTGTCCAGGCGAACAGGCGCAGGCCAGATGCGCAGCACTTCGAGTTCATCGGCCAAGGGACCGGGACGGCGCAGCAACAAGCGTTCCGGATGGCCATCCAGCGCCAGTGGGAGTACCGGTTGATCGGCCAGCGCATGATCGTCGTCGAGCAGGCCGAGTACGGCGACCCAGTCCGCTGGTGCCTGCACGGTCCAGCCTTGTGCCTGCATGCGTCGCTGCAGCACGCCCAGGTTGCCGGCAGCTTCAAGATCGAAATGGCGTGGATCGTCGATGCCCTGCGACCACCAGCGGGCATCGTCGATGACGTGGGTCGGTGCGGGCGGTTCGAATTGTGCGAGCGTGGCCTTTGCACTGCGCGGTGCATGCCAGAGCGCGACCAGCACGAAGCTGCCGTAGAACGCCCAGGCCAGCGGCCGCATCCAGAACGAGCGCGAACTGTGGCGGCGATAGGCGATGCCGAGCACCAGCAGCCAGACCACGCCGAGCAGCACGCCGCCGGTGATGTCGCTCAGCCAATGCGCGCCCAGGTAGAGGCGTGCAAAGCCGACCAGGGCGGTGGCCACGCCTGCCAGCAGGTAAGGCCAGACGCGTTGACGGCCGGGCAGTTCGCGCGCGATCAGCACGGCGAAGAAGCCGAACACTACCGTGGTCATGGTCACCGCGATCGACGGAAAGCCGAAACCGGCAACGGCAGTCGGTGGGCGCGGCATGTCGGCGACCGCGCCCAGACCGATGGTCAGGGCCAGGCCGACCGCGATCGCGCCCAGCCAGTGCGCGGCCGCCATCCAGCGCTTGCGCCAGATCAGCCAAGCCATCGCCACCAGCGCGGGCAGGCCGAGCACCGGCGCGCTGCCGATCGCGGCCAGGGATGCCATCAAGCGATCGGCCAACGGATTGCGCAGGGCGAACATCGCCGCGTGCACATCGTGGTCGAACAGCGACGGCCCGCCACGCATGAGCAGCGTCGCACTGAAGCCGGCCCACAGCCACGCGACCACGAACAGGCAGCAGGCAAGCACCAGCAGCGATGCGGATTCCGGCCGGCGCGGATCGATCAACGCGGCGGCGTAGCGGCCGAGCCGTGGATGCGCGCGGGTCCAGCGCAAGGCGCGCGCCAGCAGGTTGTCGGCGTGATTGGCGAACCAGCGCCACGTGTACAACACCAGTGCCCACACCAGTGCGAGCACCGCGACCAAGCCCAGCAACACCAGCGCCAGTTTGTCGGCCACCGCCGCCACCGCATCGTACGACGCGCCGAAGATCCAGCCCGGCGCAAGGAATACCGCCGCCCACGCGAAACACGCAAAGACGCTGGCTGGCATGTAGCGCCGCAACGGCATGTGCAGCATCCCGGCCACTGCCGGCACGAACGGGCGCACTGCGCCGACGAATCGCGCAATCACCAGTCCCTTGGTGCCGTGCCGGCGGAACAGGGTCTCGCCGCGATCGAGCAATTGCGGATAGCGACGGAACAGCCAGAGTTCGCGCATCGCCGGACCCCAGCGATGGCCGATCCAGTAACTCAAGCCATCACCCAGGAACGCACCCAGCGCGGCGCAGGTCACGGCAT
The DNA here is from genome assembly GCF_014396975.1 of Thermomonas carbonis. Taxonomy (NCBI): domain Bacteria; kingdom Pseudomonadati; phylum Pseudomonadota; class Gammaproteobacteria; order Lysobacterales; family Lysobacteraceae; genus Thermomonas; species Thermomonas carbonis. The sequence continues at coordinate 508,433 of NZ_CP060719.1, read as the reverse complement.
AGGGGCCATCGATGTGACCGAGTCCGATCAGCGTGCCCACCGCGAACAGCAATGGCAGCGCCGGCACCACGATGCCCACCACCGCCAGCGCATCGCAGAAGGCGATCAGGAACACCAGCCCGCCCGCGGCATGCGGATGAGCGGTGATCCAGGCGATGGTGGCGTCGAACCAGGCGCTCTGCATCGGCCGATTATAGAAGGTGGGATGCAGGCATCGGATTACACTCCGGCCTCACCCGTCCCAAGGGCATGTCATGGCTTCCCTCTCCGGCAAGACCCTGTTCATCACCGGCGCTTCGCGCGGCATCGGCCTGGCGATCGCCCTGCGCGCCGCCCGCGATGGCGCCAACGTGGCGATCGCGGCGAAATCAGATGTCGCCAACCCCAAGCTGCCCGGCACCATCCACAGCGCTGTGCAGGCCGTGAATGATGCCGGCGGGCGTGGCCTGGCGCTGAAATGCGACATCCGCGAGGAAGACCAGGTGCGTGCGTCGGTGGCGGCCACGGTGGATGCGTTCGGCGGCATCGACATCCTGGTCAACAATGCCAGCGCGATCTGGTTGCGCGGCGCGCTGGACACGCCGATGAAGCGCTTCGACCTGATGCAGCAAGTCAATTCGCGCGGCAGCTTCCTGTGCGCGCAGGCCTGCCTTCCGCACCTGCTCCATGCGCCGAACCCGCACATCCTGACCTTGTGCCCGCCGCCCTCGCTCGACCCGAAGTGGTGGGCGCCGCACACCGGGTACACCCTGGCGAAAATGGGCATGAGCTTCGTGACGCTCGGGCTGGCCGCGGAGTTCGGGCCGCGCGGCGTGGCGGTGAATGCACTTTGGCCGCGCACGCTGATCGCCACCGACGCGCTCAACATGATCCCGGGCGTGCAGGCCGGCAACGGCCGTTCGCCGGCGATCATGGGCGATGCCGCGCACGCCGTGCTGGTGCGCGATGCGCGCAGCACCAACGGCCAGTTCTTCATCGATGACGAGGTGCTGCGCGAGGCCGGCATCACTGGTCTTTCCGCATACGCGATGGATCCGGCGCTGCCGCTGCTACCCGACCTGTTCCTCGACTGAGTCGTTAACACTCGCCGCCACGCCCGCGTCCTCCCATGAAGTGCGATGACAGGGACGATGTGAACGAGGCAGCAAGCGTGCCGATGCTGGTCGATGCCGCGCGTCGGGGAACCGCTGGCGCGATGGACGCGCTGTTCCGGCGTTTCGCGCCGGTGGTGCATGGCGTGCTGCTGGGCTACGTGCAGAAGGCCGATGCCGACGACCTCACCCAGGAGGTCTTCGAGATCGCGATGCAGCGCCTCGGCGACCTGCGCGAGGCCGCGGCATTTCCGGGCTGGCTGCTTGGCATCGCCCGACATGCCGCACTCGACGCGAAGCGCCGGCGCACGCCGCTGACCGGTATCGAGATCGATGCGGTGGATGCACGCGCGACGCACGAGGATCGCCTCGACGCGGAACGCGCGCTGGCCGTGATCCGCGGATTGCCGGAAGCCTATCGGGACACGCTGCTGCTGCGCCTGGTCGAAGGCCTCACCGGTCCGGAGATCGCCGAGCGCACCGGCCTCACCGCCGGCAGCGTACGGGTGAACCTGCATCGCGGGATGGCCTTGCTGCGCGATGCATTGGCGGAACGAAAAACGGGAGCAGGCGCGTGAACAACGGCAACGAGCGCATGCGCGACGACCGCATGCCTGATGACGGCAGGGACAACGACTATCTGTGGGATCGCAGCGGCCCGGTGGATCTTGAGGTCGCGCGACTGGAGCGTTTGTTGCGCGGACATGCGCATGCCGACGCACCACGCCGCGCGCGCGCCATCGCGCCGACAAAGCCTGCCTCGCGCATCCGCCGCGGCGGTTGGCGCATCGCGTTCTCGGCCGCTGCGGTGCTGGCGATCTGCGCGCTCGGCGTCAGCACATGGTTCAAGCAGCGCCTGCACTGGGATGCCGGGGAACCCTGGCAGGTGCTCGCGCAACAGGGTGACGTGCGCATCGACGGCCGCAGCCAGCAGGCAAGCGAACTGACGCTCGATGGCACGCTGGAAACCGGCGCGAACGCGATGACCCGCCTGCGCGCGGCCGGCATCGGCGAAGTGGCGGTCGGTGCCGGCTCGCGCGTGCGCCTGGTCGAGACGCGCACGGGCCACCATCGCATGCAACTGGAGCAGGGCAGCCTGTGGGCGCGGGTGTGGGCACCGCCGGGCCAGTTCGGTGTGGGCGTGGCGGGCGCTGATGTCATCGACCTCGGCTGCGAGTTCCTGCTCAAGGTCGACGCCGACGGCAATGGCAGCCTGAGCGTGCTCAGCGGCTGGGTGCAGGTCGACAACCTGCGCCGCGAAGTGCTGGTGCCGCAGGGCACGCGCGTGCGGGTGAATGGCGATGGCGCGGCCGGCACGCCGCAGGCGTTCTCGGCGAGCCCGGCGTTCGTTGCCGCGTTGGAAGCGATCGATGCGCGCAACGGCGATGTAGATCCGCAAGGCGAGGAAGTCCAACGCCTGATCGCCGAGTCGCGGCAACAGGATGCGATCAGCCTGCTGGTGCTGCTGCGCGACTACCCGCAGCTCGCCGACGGTCCGATGTTCGAGCGGGTCGCGCAGTTGCTGCCCACGAAGGCGCCCGCCACCCGCGATGCGTGGCGCAGCGATCGCATGGCCGTTCTCAACAGCTGGTGGGACGCGCTGCCGTATCCGCGGGTCAAGCGCTGGTGGACGCAATGGCCGGATGCGTTCTCCTCGCGCGGCGGCAAGATGGCGCACTGGCTGCGCACGCAGGGAAACGGTTAACGCCAAGGCTCGTCGCATCGTCCTTCCGGTGCATGCGTATCAAGCCTGGTACGCGGCATCCGCATCCACAGGAGGACGCCATGAATTCGCTCCGCACTTCCACACGCTCGTCCCTGCGCGGCGCGCTGCTCGCCGCTGCCTTGCTCTTCTCGTCCGCAGCCTTTGCCGGCCCGCCGCTGCTTTGCCACCCGTTCGACACTGGTGGCGCGGCGTCGCTGCCCTGGGGCAAGGGCTGGAACGTGCCGGACCGGGGCTATGACACCGCGCGCCTCAGCGCCGACACCGCGTCCCTGCTCGGCGCGCAGGTGCCGGTGATCGCACGCATGGAGACCCTGCGTCGCGCCGCCATCTACGCCAGCGCAGACGGCACGAGGCTGCGTGGCCTCGCCGCGACACTGGATGCACGCGTCACGGCGGCGAAGACGCCACAAGCGAAGGCACTCGCCTTGTTCGATGCCGGCTACTTCGCCGAGACCGTGCAGGACATCGCGCGCCTGCAGGGCTACGACATGCCCGGCATCGGCAAGGTCGATGTCGCCGCATTGCGCAGCGTGCTCGCCAAGGGCGACGGCAGCCTGCGCATCGCCGAGGCGCTCAAGTTGCGTGGCGACGATGCCTCGATCCGCTTCGCCGCCGCGCTGGTGTCCGCCGCCGATGAGCGCAAGGGCGACTACAACACGCATGCACGCCTCGCCCGCGCCGGCATCACCGAAGATGTGCTGCTCGCGCGCAATATCGGCCAGGTCGCAGCCACCTACTGAGGCCTACACGCCGTGGCCCGCGCAACGCTGCGGGCCACGGATGGCGGGACGGAACCGCGTCACGCATGGGAAGATAGGCGCATCCCCCGGATGCAGCCACGCCGATGAAATACCTGCACACCATGGTCCGCGTCCGCGACCTCGACGCCTCCCTGCGCTTCTACTGCGAGGGCCTGGGCCTGAAGGAAACGCGGCGCATCGAAAACGAGAAGGGCCGCTACACGCTGGTCTTCGTTGCCGCCGATGAAACCCCGCATGCCGAAGTCGAGCTGACCTACAACTGGCCAGGCGAAGACGTCACGAGCGAGGATTACGGCAGCGCCCGCAACTTCGGCCACCTCGCGTTCCGTGTGGCCGACATCTACGCCACCTGCGAGCGCTTGCAGGCGATGGGCTACACGATCAACCGCCCGCCGCGCGACGGCCACATGGCCTTCGTGCGCTCGCCCGACCTGGTCTCGATCGAGCTGCTGCAGGAAGGCAATTTGCCGGCGCAGGAACCTTGGGCGTCGATGCCGAACACCGGCGTCTGGTAACGACGGGACACGCGCATGCATTTCACCCAGGGCCTCGCGGATTTCGCCACTTACTTCGGCATGGGCCTCGGCTTCATGGTGCTGTACGTGGTGCTGTACCTGTACGCCACGCCGCATCGGGAAATCACCCTGATCCGCGGCGACAACCTGCCCGCCGCGGTGGTGCTCGCCGGCGCGCTGCTTGGCTTCGCGGTACCGCTGGCCAGTGCGCTGCGGGTCGCCAATGGCCTGCCTGACGTGGCGGCATGGGCGTTCATGGCGCTGGTCGCGCAACTGGCCGCTTATGCGCTGGTGGCGTTGCTGCTGAAGGATTTCTCCAAGCGCATCAACCGCGGCGAGATGGCGGCGGCGGTGCTGGCCGGGTCGATCCACCTCGGTGTCGGTCTGATCAATTCCGCTGCGATGAGTTTCTGATCGAGTCTTCCCCAATGACTGAATCCACATCCGATGCCGCGCAGCTGCTTGCCCTCGGCCGCGACTACTACCTGCCCGTCTATCGCCCGCGCCAGCTGATCCTCGAGCGTGGCATCGGCAGCCGCTTGTGGGACAGCGAGGGCCGCGAATTCGTCGACCTCGCCGGTGGCATCGCCGTGTGCGGACTCGGCCACTGCCATCCCGCACTGACCGCCGCGCTGATCGAACAGGCCGGCAAGCTCTGGCATACCAGCAACGTGTTCTACAGCGAGCCGCCGGTGCGTTTGGCGGAAGAGCTGGTGACGGCCTCGCGTTTCGCCGAGCGCGCCTTCCTGTGCAATTCCGGCGCGGAAGCGAACGAGGCCGCGATCAAGCTGGTCCGCAAGTGGGCGAGTGCACAGGGCAGAGCACCCGACCGCCGCGTCATCGTCACCTTCCGCGGCAGTTTCCATGGCCGCACGCTGGCTGTGGTCACCGCGACCGCGCAGCCGAAATACCAGGAAGGCTACGAGCCGCTGCCCGGCGGATTCCGTTACGTCGACTTCAACGACATCGCCCAGCTGGAAGCAGCGATGGCCGATGGCGACGTGGCTGCGGTGATGCTGGAACCGGTGCAGGGCGAGGGCGGGGTGATGCCGGCCGCGCCCGGCTTCCTGCAGGCAGTGCGTGCGCTCTGCGGCAAGCACGATGCGCTGCTGGTGCTGGACGAGATCCAGTGCGGGATGGGTCGCAGCGGCGTGCTGTTCGCGCACTGGCAGGACGGAGTGGTGCCCGACATCGTCACTCTGGCCAAGGCGCTTGGCGGTGGCATGCCGATCGGCGCGATGCTGGCCGGCCCCAAGGTCGCCGAGGTCATGCAGTTCGGCGCGCACGGCACCACCTTCGGCGGCAACCTGTTGTCATCCGCTGTCGCGCGCGTCGCGCTGCGCAAGCTCGGCTCCGACGAAATCGCCGCGAACGTGCAACATCAGTCGCAGGCGATCCGCGATGGCCTGGATGCCATCAATCGCGACCTCGACTTGTTCGCCGAAGTGCGTGGACGCGGACTGATGCTGGGTGCGGTATTGAAGCCTGCATATGCGGGACGCGCGGGCGAGGTCCTTGATCACGCGGCGGCCAATGGCCTCTTGCTGTTGCAGGCCGGCCCGGATGTACTGCGCTTCGTGCCGGCCCTGAACATCGGCGATGACGATGTGGCTGAAGGACTGGCGCGGTTGCGCACTGCGCTGCAGGCGTTCGTCGTGGGCTGATCCGCGGCAAGGTTGCCTCAGGGCAAGGTCATCAGATCGTGGGCGACGATGATGCGGCCGCTGAAATGCGGGCGCACGGCTTCCAGCCAGGTCTCGTCCGCGACCACCGGCCCGCCAGGCACGAAATGCGAGAGCACCAGCGTGCCGACGCCGGCTTCGGTGGCGACGCGTCCGACCTGTTCCGGCGTGGAATGGCTGGCCAGCAGGTGTTCGCGCAGGGTGCTGGCGTTCGGTTCACTGGCGATGAGTGCATCCAGCGCGGGCAGGTACATGATTTCGTGCACCAGCACATCGGCACCCTTGGCCAAGGTCACGACAGATGGCGAATACGTGGTGTCGCCTGAGAACACATAGCTGCGATCTTGCGTTTCGAAGCGCAGTGCATACGACTCGTGGATCGGCGGATGCAGGTTGCGCGCGCAACGCACCCGCACTTTGCCGTCGTCGAGCAGCAGTCCTTCTTCGTTGAACTCCATGACGCGGGTCGACGCGTCGAAGTCCGGTCGTCCTTCGTCCGCGGTGCGGGTCTCGATGTCGAAGCGTGCGTAGTCGCGATAGGCCGCCATTTGCGCGCGCATCGGCGGCGGCCCCCAGAGCGTCAAAGGCAGCTTCGGATTGGTCGCCCACGCCAGCAGCGCGACCGCGCCGGCATCGGCGTCGTGGTCTGAGTGGTGATGGCTGATGAAGACGTGGCGCACGCGATTGATGCCGATGCCGGCACGCGCGAGTTGCTGGGCGACGCCGTTGCCGGCATCGATCAGGTAGACGTCTTCACCGACCACCAGCGCATACGCCGCCGGAAAGCGATTGGGTTTCGGCGTGGGGCCGCCGGCAGTACCAAGCACCACCAGTCGCACGCCGGACTCAGGTGATCCCAATAGATTCGGCGCACAGGCCAGCAGGCCGCCCGCCGCGAGGGTGGCAAGGAATTCCCGACGCGCCAGCCTGATCATGCGCGGTGCTCAGTCCGTTCCGTCGAGGGCCTGCGCCAGATCCGCGATCAGGTCGTCGGCATGCTCCAACCCGATCGAGATCCGCAACAAGTTCTGCGGGGAACGCGGATTGGGGCCTTCCACGGAGGCGCGATGTTCGATCAGCGATTCGCAGCCGCCAAGCGAGGTGGCGTTGGTGAACACGCGCAGCTTGCCTGCCATCGCCAGCGTGGCCTCGCGACCGCCGCGCACCTCGATGCTCAGCATCGCGCCGAACTCCCGCATCTGCCGCGCGGCGATATCGTGGCCCGGATGCGATGCCAGGCCTGGCCAGTTCACCCGCTCGATCGCCGGATGTGCGGCCAGGAAGTCGACGATCTTGCGCGCGTTCGCGCAGTGCATCGCCATCCGCGCGCCCAGCGAGCGGCAGCCGCGCAGGGTCAGCCACGCATTGAATGGCGACAGCACCGCGCCGGTGACATGCAACCGGTGCGCCACCTTGTGGGCAAGCTCGTCATCCTTGGCGAACACCAGCGCGCCGCCGAGGACATCGCTGTGACCGCCGAAATACTTGGTGGTCGAATGCATCACGATGTCGGCACCGAGCGCCAGCGGCCGTTGCAGCAGCGGGGTGGCGAAGGTGTTGTCGACTACTACGACGGCACCGGCTGCGTGGCCGATGTCGGCGAGGCCGGGGATGTCGCTGACCTTCATCAGCGGATTGGAGGGCGTCTCGATCCACAGCATCGCGACCGGCGTCGTGCAGGCCGCGCGCACCGCCTCCAGGTCGGCCATGTCCACCACCTCGGCGATGATGCCGCGCTCCGGCAGGAACTCCTGGAACAGCATGCGCAGGCCGCTGTAGCAGTCGTCGGGGAACAGCACGCGTGCGCCGTTCGGCAGGCAGTCCAGCAGCGTTGTCATCGCCGCCATCCCGGACGCGAACGTGCAGGCGGTCTGGCCGCCTTCCAGCGCCGCCAGCGATTCGCGCAGGCGGTCGTTGGTCGGGTTGCCTTCGCGCTGGTACTCGTAGCCGGCCACGCGTTCGCCGGCGGGGCCATGGCGGAACGTCGTGCTCAGGTGCAGCGGCGGTGCCACCGCGCCGGTGCCTTCGTCGGGTGCGTTGCCGGCATGCACCGCGACGGTGGCGGGATGGCGGATCGTGTTCATGCAGGTCTCACTGGTCGGAAGGAAGGGAGCGGCCGCACTTGCGGCAATGCCAGGCGTCGCTCTCGTGGTCGGGCAGGCCGCATTCCGTGCAGCGCACGACGCGGCGCTTCGGCTGCAGGCTGCGCGCGAGTTCGGCGGTGTAGATGCCGGTGGGCACCGCGATGATGCTGTAGCCGATCACGATCAGCACGGAGGTGATGAAGCGGCCGAAGCTGGTGGTCGGGGCGATGTCCCCGAACCCGACGGTCGCCACGGTCACGATCGCCCAGTACATGCCGGTCGGAATGCTGGTAAAGCCCTTTTCCGGGCCCTCCACCACGTACATCAACGCGCCGAAGATCACCACGATGGTCAGCAGGGTGGCGATGAACACGAAGATCTTGCGCCGGCTGCGCAGCAGCGCCTCGATCAGCACGCCGGCCTCGCTCGAATACTCGACGAGCTTCAGGACGCGGAAGATGCGCAACAGACGCAATGCGCGGATCACCGTCAGCGAGGCGCTGGCCGGGAACAGCAGCGACAGGAAGGTGGGCAGGATCGCCAGGAGGTCGATCGCGCCATAGAAACTGCGCGCGTAGCGCAGCGGCTTGCGTACCACCCACAGGCGCAGGATGTATTCGGCGGTGAACAGGAGGGTGAAGAACCACTCGGCCAGGTACAGCGCGCCATGCCACTGCGCCTTGACGGCAGGCACGCTGTCCAGGATCACCACCGCCACGCTGGCCAGGATCGCCGCGATCAGCCACAGGTCGAAATTGCGTTCGTCGGGCGCGTCATGGTGGAACACGAGCCGATACCAGCGATAGCGCGCGCCGGACGTCGAGGCCGGGTAGTACTCTTTTTCGAACAGGTTGCGAGGTCGCTCGGTGGCGTTCGGGTCGTCCATGCGTTACAGGCTAGCAAACGCCTCGCGTGCGGCCTGCACGGTGGCTGCGATCGCCGCATCGTCGTGTGCGCTGGACATGAAGCCGGCCTCGTATGCGGACGGCGCCAGGTACACGCCACGCTCCAGCATTGCGTGGAAGAAGCGGTTGAACGCGGCGCTGTCGCAGGCCATCGCCTGGGCGAAGGTGTCGACGATCTGGTCGGTGAAGAACATGCCGAACATGCCGCCGACGCGTTGCGTGGTGAATGCCACGCCGGCATCCCGCGCGGCCGCTTCCAGGCCATCGCAGAGTGCATTCGTCTTCGCTTCAAGCGCTTCGTAGAAGCCCGGTGCCTGCACCAGCTCCAGCATCGTCAGGCCTGCAGCCATCGCCACCGGATTGCCGCTGAGTGTGCCAGCCTGGTAGATCGGGCCGCTCGGTGCGATCTGCTGCATCAGTTCGCGACGACCACCATAGGCACCGACCGGCATGCCACCGCCGATCACCTTGCCGAAGGTCGAAAGATCGGGCGCCACACCGTAACGCGCCTGTGCGCCACCGAGCGCGACGCGGAAGCCGGTCATCACTTCATCGAAGATCAACAGCGCGCCGTGTTGCGTGCACAGGTCGCGCAGGTGCTGCAGGTAGCCTTCGCGCGGCGGCAGGCAATTGGCGTTGCCGACCACCGGTTCCACGATCAGTCCGGCGATGTCGCTGCCGCATTCCTCGAACAGCTTCGTCGCGCCGTCGAAATCGTTGTAGGTGAGCGTCAGCGTCAGGTCGGCCAGCGCCTTCGGCACGCCCGGCGAGGTCGGCACGCCGAAGGTCAGCGCGCCACTGCCGGCCTTCACCAGGAAGGAATCGCCGTGACCGTGGTAGCAGCCTTCGAACTTCACGATCCGGTTGCGCCCGGTCGCGCCGCGCGCCAGCCGGATCGCCGACAGCGTGGCCTCGGTGCCGGAATTGACCATGCGCACCATTTCGCAGCTTGGGATCAGCCGGGCGATGGTTTCCGCCATCGTGACTTCCAGCGGATTCGGCGTGCCGAAGCTCAAACCATTGCGTGAGGTCTCGATGACCGCATCGAGCACCTGCGGGTGGTTATGGCCGACGATCATCGGGCCCCAGGAGCCCACGTAGTCGATGTAGCGGTTGCCGTCCACGTCGAACAGATGCGGGCCGTCCGCTCGTTGCACGAAGAAGGGTTCGCCGCCCACCGACTTGAAGGCGCGAACCGGCGAATTCACCCCGCCGGGCATCAGCGCCTGGGCGCGGGAAAACAGGTCGTGCGAGCGTGCGTTGTTCATGCGATTTTGTTGGTCCCGGAAAGCGTGTTTCGGAAAAGGGAGAGATAGGCCTGCGCCGCAGCAATCGGATCGGGTGCGTCGAACACGCCACTGATCACCGCGATCAGGTCGGCGCCGGCGGTAACGAGTGATCCCCCATTGTCCGGGGTGATGCCGCCGATCGCCACGCGCGGCAAGCCAAGGCCGGCACTGTCGCGCAACAACTGCAGTGAAGCGCGGCGTGCCTGCGGTTTGGTCGGCGAGGGGAAGAATGCGCCGAATGCGAGGTAATCCGCGCCTTCAGCGGCCAGGCGGCGGGCACGTTCGATATCGTCGTAGCAGGATGCGCCGATGATCGCGGCATCGCCCAGCAATGCGCGTGCCAATGCGATGCCACCATCCTCCTCGCCGAGGTGCACGCCATCGGCGCCGAGTTCGGCGGCGAGTGCGGCATCGTCATTGACGATGAAAGGAACGCTCGCGTCGCTGCATGCGTCGCGCAGGCTGCGGCCCGCATCGCGTAACTGAGCGGCATCCATCACCTTGTTGCGCAATTGCAGGCAGGACGCGAACGGCAGCAATGGCGTGGTGCGCGCAAGCAGTCGCGCCGGATCGGGATCGTCGGGCGTGATCAGGTACAGGCCTGTCCCGAGCATGGTCGTAGGGCCGCGTTGGAATGTGGTGAGTGGCATTGCGCTTCCGCAGGTCGACGCAGGATGGGAGAATCGGTGCCGGCTCTCCCAATTATCGCCCCGATGACCGCATCCGACTCCGACGCGCCGTACCGCACCTGGATGTGCGTGGTATGCGGCTTCATCTATGACGAGGCGCAGGGCATGCCGGAAGACGGCATCGCGCCCGGTACGCGCTGGGAAGACGTGCCCGATACGTGGACTTGCCCGGACTGCGGCGTCAGCAAGGA